>NZ_CP023407.1:1852500-2161250 GCF_003665435.1 Streptomyces fungicidicus | reverse complement strand
GCCAACGCCGCGCCGCTGCGCCAGACGCCGAACCCCCACCGGCGTCTGTGAACGGGCCGGGCGCGCGGGCTCAGATCCGGAACCGCGACCAGAGCCGCGGATAGCGGTCCGCGAGCAGCGCCTCGTTCTCGAAGTCGATCGGCGTGCCCTCCGGCTCCGCCGGGGCCGGGGGCAGGTCGAGGTCGGGCGCCACCGTGCCGGTGAGCTGCTCGTACGCCTCGTCCGCCGCGTAGCCGAGGTCCTCGGCGTCGCCGTCGATCTCCTCGTCGAAGTCGTCCAGCAGCTCGGCCAGGGCGTCCGGGTCGTGCACGGCGCCCTCGAACACCTCCCGGCCCTGGCCGATCAGCCAGCAGCGGAAGAAGTCGAAGGCGTCGTCGCTCGCCCCGTCCAGCAGCACCCAGGCGGCGCCCCACAGATCCCAGTGGTAGGCGCGGTGGTAGCGGGACTCGAAGTGACGGGCGAAGTCCAGGACCGCCTCCGGGTCCAGCCGTACCAGCCGCTCCACCAGCAGATCGGCCTGCTCCTCCGGATCCCCCTCGGCATCCTCACGCGCGGCGTCGACCAGCTCCCAGAACTCCACCTCGTCCATCACGCCCTCCAGCATCAACCCTGCACCGCAAAGCCGCACCCGATAGAGACGCGGGGAACGATGCGCGACAGGGCCGCGGAACCGCGTCCGTCAGGGGCGCCGGGAATTGCGCCCGTCAGGGGCGCGGGGAACTGCGCGAAGGGGGTCCGGGGGCGAAGCCCCCGGGGACGGGACGGGAAGGGGCGGCGGGGGCGAAAAACCCAACGACCACACCCCGGTTCACACCCCGTACAACCCCGCCAGCCGAGCGGCCCCCACCGCGAACCGCTCCCGCAGGGACGCAGGCGCCAGCACCTCCACCTCCGCCCCCAGCGCCGAAAGCTGCTCGTGGGCGACCTCCTCCGACTCCACCGGCAGAGTCACCCTCACCCACTCACCCGCACCCGCACCCGCACCCGCACCTTCCAGCACCCCCGCCCGCGCCAGCGCCTCCCGCGCGGCCCGCGGATCCACGACATGCGGAAGCCGCCGCACCCCCTCCTCCGACAACCGCACCACGACCTCCGCCCGCAGCAGCGACCGCGCGAACTCCTCCGCCCGCTCCCCCCAGAACGCCGGCAGATCGAAGTCCGCCGAGCGCTCGAAGCGCTCCCCGCCCGCCCCCACCGCCGCGAACCGGTCGATCCGGTACACCCGGAAGGCCCCCTGCCCGGAAACCCGCGCGCACAGGTACCAGACCCCCGCCTTGAGCACCAGCCCGTACGGCTCCAGCTCCCGCTCCACGAGGTCCTCGCCGCGCCGGTAGCGGGCGGTGATCCGCCGGTCGTCCCACACCGCCTCCGCGACGGCCGGCAGCAGCTCCGGCGTCGTCGGCTCGCGGAACCAGTTCGGGGCGTCCAGGTGGAAGCGTTGGGCCGCCGTGCGCGACGCGTCGCGCAGGGACGGCAGCAGCGCCGCCGACACCTTCAGCCGGGCCGCCGACGCGGCGTCCTCCAGCCCCATCTCGCGCAGCGCCCCCGGCACCCCGGACAGGAAAAGCGCCTCCGCCTCGCCGCGCGCCAGCCCCGTGAGCCGGGTCCGGTAGCCGCCGATCAGCCGGTAGCCGCCGATCCGTCCCCGGTCCGCGTACACCGGCACCCCGGCCTCCGACAGCGCTTGAGCGTCCCGGGTGACCGTACGCTCCGACACCTCCAGCTCACTCGCCAGCTCGGCGGCGGTCATGGAGGGCCGGGACTGCAGCAGCAGCACCATCTTGATCAACCGGGCGGCACGCATGCGCCCATCATGCAAGAAGCCCCCGCCGTGGCGGGGGCCTCCTGTCGTGATCAAGCCTTACAGGCCGTACTTCTCGCGGGCTTCCTTCACGGCCGCCGCCTGCACCTCGCCGCGCCGGGCGAGCTGGGCCAGGGCCGCGACGACGATGGACTCGGCGTCCACGCCGAAGTGGCGGCGGGCGGCGTCACGGGTGTCCGACAGACCGAAGCCGTCGGCGCCCAGCGACGAGTAGTCCTGCTCGACCCACTGCGCGATCTGGTCCGGGACCTGGCGCATGTAGTCCGAGACCGCCAGCACCGGGCCCTCGGCGCCCTGCAGCGCCTGCTGGACGAACGGCACCCGCTCCTCGCCCCGCAGCAGCGCCTCGTCGGCCTCCATGGCGTCGCGGCGCAGCTCGGTCCACGAGGTGGCGGACCACACGTCGGCGGCCACGCCCCACTCCTCGGCGAGCAGCCGCTGCGCCTTCAGGGCCCAGTGGATCGCCGTGCCGGAGCCCAGCAGCTGGATCCGCGGCGCGTTCGCGGCCGGGGAGACGCCCGCGGACTCCGCCGTGTTGAAGCGGTACAGGCCCTTGACGATGCCCTCGTCGATGCCGGCCGCCGACGGCTTGGCGGGCTGCGGCAGCGGCTCGTTGTAGACCGTCAGGTAGTAGAAGACGTTCTGGTCCTCGTCCGGCCCGGCCTCGCCGAACATCCGGCGCAGACCCTCCTTGACGATGACGCCGATCTCGTACGCGAACGCCGGGTCGTACGTCAGTGCCGCCGGGTTGGTCGCCGCGATGACCGGGGAGTGGCCGTCGGCGTGCTGCAGGCCCTCGCCCGTCAGCGTGGTGCGGCCGGCGGTGGCGCCGACCAGGAAGCCGCGGCCGAGCTGGTCGCCGAGCTGCCACATCTGGTCGCCGGTGCGCTGCCAGCCGAACATCGAGTAGTAGATGTAGAACGGGATCATCGTCTCGCCGTGCGTCGAGTACGACGTGGAGGCGGCGACGAACTCGGCCATGGCACCGGCTTCGGTGATGCCCTCGTTGAAGATCTGGCCGTTCTTGGCTTCCTTGTAGTACATCAGCTGGTCGCGGTCGACCGGCTCGTACGTCTGGCCCATCGGCGAGTAGATGCCGAGGGACGGGAAGAGGCTCTCCATGCCGAAGGTGCGCGCCTCGTCGGGGACGATCGGCACCCAGCGCTTGCCGGTCTCCTTGTCGCGGACGAGGTCCTTGACCAGGCGGACGAAGGCCATGGTGGTGGCGACGTTCTGCGAGCCGGAGCCCTTGTCGAAGGCGGCGAACGCCTTGTCGGCGGGCTGCGGCAGCGGCGCGACCGGGTGCACGCGGCGGGCCGGGGCCGGACCGCCGAGGGCGGCGCGGCGCTCCTGGAGGTAGCGGACCTCGGGGGAGTCGGCGCCCGGGTGCACGTAGGGCACCACGCCGTCGACGAACTGCGCGTCGGAGACCGGCAGTTCCAGCCGGTCGCGCATCGCCTTGAACTCGTCCACCGTCAGCTTCTTCATCTGGTGGTTGGCGTTCTTGGAGGCGAAGCCCTCACCGAGGGTGTGGCCCTTGACGGTCTGCGCGAGGATCACGGTCGGCGCGCCCTTGTGGGCGAGCGCGGCCTTGTAGGCGGCGTACACCTTGCGGGACTCGTGGCCGCCGCGGGAGAGGTGGAAGCACTCGAGGATCTTGTCGTCGCTGAGCAGCTTCGCCATCTCGGCGAGCGCCGGGTCCTTGCCGAAGAAGTCCTGGCGGATGTAGGCGGCGTCGCGCGTCTGGTACGTCTGCACCTGCGCGTCGGGCACCTCGCGGAGCCGGCGTACCAGGGCGCCGGTGGTGTCGAGCCGGAACAGCTCGTCCCAGGCCGTGCCCCACAGGGTCTTGATGACGTTCCAGCCGGCGCCGCGGAACTGGGCCTCCAGCTCCTGCACGATCTTGAAGTTGGCGCGGACCGGTCCGTCGAGGCGCTGCAGGTTGCAGTTGATGACGAAGGTGAGGTTGTCCAGCTGCTCGCGGGAGGCGAGGGTGAGCGCGGTCGTCGACTCGGGCTCGTCCATCTCGCCGTCGCCGAGGAACGCCCAGACGTGCGAGTCGGAGACGTCCTTGATGCCGCGGCTGGTCAGATAGCGGTTGAACCGCGCCTGGTAGATCGCGGAGATCGGGCCGAGGCCCATCGACACGGTGGGGAACTCCCACAGCCAGGGCAGACGCCGCGGGTGCGGGTACGACGGCAGTCCGTTGCCCCCGGCCTCGCGGCGGAAGTTGTCGAGCTGCGCCTCGTCGATCCGGCCGTCGAGGAAGGCGCGGGCGTAGATGCCGGGGGAGGCGTGGCCCTGGATGTAGAGCTGGTCGCCCGAGCCGTCGCCTTCCTTGCCGCGGAAGAAGTGGTTGAAGCCGGTCTCGTAGAGCCAGGCCGCGGAGGCGAAGGTGGCGATGTGGCCGCCGACGCCGTACTTGCTGCCGCGGGTCACCATCGCCGCCGCGTTCCAGCGGTTCCACGCGGTGATCCGCTGCTCCATCGCCTCGTCGCCGTCCACGGCGGGCTCGGCGGCGGTGGGGATGGTGTTGACGTAGTCGGTCTCGAGCAGCTTGGGCAGCGCGAGGCCGGCGCCCTCGGCACGCTCCAGCGTGCGGCGCATCAGGTACGCGGCACGGTGCGGCCCGGCCGCCTCGGTGACGGCGTCCAGGGAGGCCTGCCACTCGGCGGTCTCCTCGGGGTCGCGGTCCGGGAGCTGATCGAGCTCGCTCGGCTGGATGGCGTTGGGGTCGGTCATGTCGCCGCCTTCCTCAGTCGAAGGGGGGTGCCCTTTGTGTCTTTGGCAGGACAGGGCGGAGGGCTCGGGTGCAAGCCCGCAGGCGACTGTAACCCCCTGATCGATGATCGATCAAAGGCTGAACGGCAAAATCTCTCGATCTCAAGAAAGTAGGCACCGCGTGCCACCGGCGAAGGCACCCGGTGACTGCTGTATGAGGCTGTTTGCGCAGGTGAGAGGCACTGGACGCAAAAGAGCTCACGCCCCTCCCAGGGGCGCGGGGCTGTGTCGTCATGCGGCTCCGCCGCGTGGGCGCGAGGGGGTCCGGGGGCGAAGCCCCCGGGGACGGGACGGGAAGGGGCGGCGGGGGCGAAGAAACCCCCGCGGCGACTACGCCCGCGGCGCACACCCCAGCACATGCGCCTTGACCAGCTCGGCGATCAGCGGATCCCGCCGCCGGAACGCGGCGACCAGCTCCTCGTGCTCCTCCGCGTACGACTGCTGCACGGTGCCCAGCCACCGTATCGACAGCGCCGTGAACACCTCGATCCCCAGCCCCTCCCAGGTGTGCAGCAGCACCGAGTTCCCCGCGGCCCGCACCAGCTCCCGGTGGAACGCCACGGTGTGCCGCACCTGCCCCGTCCCGTCGGACAGCCGGTCCGCCTCGTACAGCGCGGCCACGTGCGGCTCCAGCGCCGAGCAGTCCTCCGCCAGCCGCCCGGCGGCCAGCTCCGCCGCGATCGCCTCCAGCCCCGCCCGGACCGGGTAGCTCTCCTCCAGGTCGGCCGCCGTCAGGTTCCGGACCCGCACGCCCTTGTTGGGCGCCGACTCGATCAGCCGCAGCGACTCCAGCTCACGCAGCGCCTCCCGCACGGGGGTCTGGCTGACCTCGAGTTCCGTCGCGATCCGCCGCTCCACGATCCGCTCGCCCGGCTGCCAGCGTCCGCTGATGATCCCTTCCAGGATGTGCTCGCGGATCTGTTCGCGCAGCGAGTGGACGACGGGCGCGGTCATGAGGGGCTCCTTAGCGGGGCCCGCGGGCCCCCGGGGGGCTTTGACGCTTAGACAATACGGCTGTACACCCACCCCGGAAGGGCGCACGGGGTCGCTTTCGCCCAGGTGAGACGAGACTTACACGTCCCATACGCCGGTGCCCCCGCCCGGAAGCAGTGGAAAGCTTCCGGACGGGGGCACCGGTACGACCGTGTCGGCGGCCGCGGATCACGCGATCACGCGGTCACAGGCCGAGCTCGACCTCGAACTCGCCGGCCTCGAGGATCGCCTTGACCGCCGTCAGGTAACGGGCCGCGTCGGCGCCGTCCACCAGGCGGTGGTCGTAGGAGAGCGTCAGGTAGGTCATGTCGCGGACGCCGATGACCGTACCCTCCTCGGTCTCGATGACGGCCGGACGCTTGACCGTGGCGCCGATGCCGAGGATCGCGACCTGGCCCGGGGGCACGATGATCGTGTCGAACAGCGCGCCGCGCGAACCGGTGTTGCTGATGGTGAAGGTCGCGCCGGACAGCTCGTCCGGGGTGATCTTGTTGCCGCGGACCTTGCCCGCCAGCTCCGCCGTGGCCTTGGCGATGCCGGCGATGTTGAGGTCGCCGGCGTTCTTGATGACCGGGGTCATCAGGCCCTTCTCGGAGTCCACCGCGATACCGATGTTCTCGGAGTCGAAGTAGGTGATGGTCCCCTCGGCCTCGTTGATCTTGGCGTTGATCGGCGCGTGGGCCTTCAGCGCCTGGGCCGCGGCCTTGACGAAGAACGGCATCGGGGAGAGCTTGACGCCCTCACGGGCCGCGAACGCGTCCTTGGCGCGGGCGCGCAGCTTCATCAGGCGGGTGACGTCGACCTCGACGACCGAGGACAGCTGGGCCTGCTCGTGCAGCGCCTTGACCATGTTGTCGCCGATGACCTTGCGGATCCGCGGCATCTTCACGGTCTGGCCGCGCAGCGGGGAGGCCTCCAGGGCGGGGGCCTTCTTCGCGGCGGGCGCTGCGGCGGCGGGCGCCGGAGCCGGAGCCGCGGCCTTCGCGGCCTCGGCGGCGGCGGTGACGTCCTGCTTGCGGATACGGCCGCCGACGCCGGTGCCCTTGACGGTGGACAGGTCGACGCCGTTCTCGGCGGCGAGCTTGCGCACCAGCGGGGTCACGTAGGCGCCGTCGTCCGTGGCCTGCGCGGCGGCGGGGGCGGCCGGAGCGGCAGCGGGAGCCGGGGCGGCGGCCGGGGCCGGGGCGGCGGGCGCCTGCGGGGCCGGAGCCGGAGCGGCCGGAGCGGGCGCCGGAGCGGCCTGCTGCGGAGCCGGAGCCGGGGCCGCAGCCGGGGCGGCCGGGGCCGGGGTGGGCTCGGGCTGCGCCGGGGCCTCGGGGGCGGCCGGGGCGGGGGCGGCCGCCGGAGCGGCACCCGCCTCGCCGATGACGGCGAGCTTGGCGCCGACCTCGGCCGTCTCGTCCTCGCCGACCACGATCTCCAGCAGGGTGCCGGAGGCGGGCGCGGGGATCTCGGTGTCGACCTTGTCCGTCGACACCTCCAGCAGCGGCTCGTCGGCCTCGACGCTGTCACCGACCGACTTCAGCCAGCGGGTGACGGTGCCCTCGGTGACGGACTCGCCCAGCGCGGGCAGGACCACGTCCGTGCCCTGCGCGGAGCCGCCGCCGCCGGCGGCGGCCTCGGCGGTGGGCGCCGGGGCTGGGGCGGGCTGCTCGGCGGACGGCTGGGCCTGCGGCTCCGGGGCGGGAGCCGGCGGGGCGGCCTGCTCGGCGGCGGGTGCCTGCTCGGCCGCGGGGGTGCCGCTGCCGTCGTCGATCAGCGCCAGCTCGGCGCCGACCTCGACCGTCTCGTCCTCGGCGACCTTGATGGAGGACAGCACGCCGGAGGCGGGCGCGGGGATCTCGGTGTCGACCTTGTCGGTGGAGACCTCGAGCAGCGGCTCGTCGGCCTCGACGCGCTCACCCTCGGCCTTCAGCCAGCGGGTGACAGTGCCCTCGGTGACGCTCTCGCCGAGCGCCGGAAGGGTTACGGAAACCGCCATGGTTTCGGTTGCTCCTTACGGAAAGTGCGGAAGTCTGTGTCGTCGCGAGTCGTACGGGACTCGTCGAAGTGCCCGACCGAGGGTCAGTCGTGCGCGTGCAGGGGCTTGCCGGCCAGGGCCAGGTGGGCCTCGCCGAGCGCCTCGCTCTGGGTCGGGTGGGCGTGGATCAGCTGGGCCACCTCGGCGGGCAGCGCCTCCCAGTTGTAGATCAGCTGGGCCTCGCCGACCTGCTCGCCCATGCGGTCGCCGACCATGTGGACGCCGACCACCGCACCGTCCTTGACCTGGACGAGCTTGATCTCGCCCGCGGTCTGGAGGATCTTGCTCCGGCCGTTGCCCGCAAGGTTGTACTTCAGGGCGACGACCTTGTCCGCACCGTAGATCTCCTTGGCCTTGGCCTCGGTGATGCCGACGGAGGCGACCTCGGGGTGGCAGTACGTCACCCGCGGCACGCCGTCGTAGTCGATCGGGACGGTCTTCAGACCGGCCAGCCGCTCCGCCACGAGGATGCCCTCGGCGAAGCCGACGTGCGCCAGCTGGAGGGTCGGGACCAGGTCACCGACGGCGGAGATCGTCGGAACGTTGGTGCGCATGTACTCGTCGACGAGCACGTAGCCGCGGTCCATGGCGACCCCGGCCTCCTCGTAGCCCAGGCCCTGGGAGACCGGGCCGCGGCCGATGGCGACGAGCAGGATCTCGGCCTCGAACTCCTTGCCGTCGGCGAGGGTGACCTTGACGCCGTCCTGGGTGTACTCGGCCTTCTCGAAGAAGGTGCCCAGGTTGAACTTGATGCCGCGCTTGCGGAAGGCGCGCTCCAGCAGCTTGGAGGAGTTCTCGTCCTCGACCGGGACGAGGTGCTTCAGACCCTCGACGACGGTCACCTCGGTGCCGAAGGACTTCCACGCGGAGGCGAACTCGACGCCGATGACGCCGCCGCCCAGGATGACCGCGGACTTCGGCACGCGGTCCAGGACGAGGGCGTGGTCGGAGGAGATGATCCGGTCGCCGTCGATGTTCAGGCCGGGCAGCGACTTCGGCACGGAGCCCGTCGCCAGCAGGATGTGCCGGCCCTGGATCCGCTGGCCGTTCACGTCGACGGAGGTGGGGGAGGACAGCCGGCCCTCACCCTCGATGTAGGTCACCTTGCGGGAGGCCACGAGGCCCTGGAGGCCCTTGTACAGGCCGGAGATGACCCCGTCCTTGTACTTGTGGACACCCGCGATGTCGATGCCCTCGAAGGTCGCCTTGACGCCGACCGCCGCGCTCTCGCGGGCCTGGTCGGCGACCTCGCCCGCGTGCAGCAGGGCTTTGGTGGGGATGCATCCCCGGTGCAGGCAGGTACCGCCGACCTTGTCCTTCTCGATCAGGGCGACGTCCAGGCCCAGCTGCGCCCCGCGCAGGGCCGCGGCGTAACCGCCACTGCCACCGCCGAGGATCACTAGGTCGAAAACGGTGCTGGCGTCGTTCGCCACGTCACGTCCTCCATGCATGTGCGCCACGCCGGTCTCCAGTGACCGGTCGGCGGCTGGTGTCCGGCCGCTCTATGTTCTCGGCCCTTGGTGGGGCCCTGTCCTGCCGTGCCCCATCTTCGCACTTGTAGGACCCGAACGAGACGCCGGGCCGTGGTGTGAGACACCCCACGTCCCCACCCGCACCTATAAGCAAGCGCGGCGTCAGCCAACCCAAAGGGGCGCGGGGAACTGCGCGACCAGCCACAACCAACCCGCGGCCGCACACGCCCCGAAGCCCGCCGCACCTACAAGCAGGCGCGGCGCCATCCGACCCAAAGGGGCGCGGGGAACTGCGCGACCAGCCACAACCAACCCGCGGCCGCACACGCCCCGAAGCCCGCCGCACCTACAAGCAGGCGCGGCGTCAGCCAACCCAAAGGGGCGCGGGGAACTGCGCGACCAGCCACAACCAACCCGCGGCCGCACACCTCCCCGCGCCCCCAAACCTCAGGCGCCCTCAGCCAAGGCGCCTCAGCCGATCTCCCCCGCGGCCGCCAGCTCGGCGATCCGGACCAGCGTCCGCACCGCGGACCCCGTCCCGCCCTTGGGCGTGTACCCGAACGGCCCGCCCTCGTTGAACGCCGGCCCGGCGATGTCGAGGTGCGCCCAGGTGATCCCCTCGCCCACGAACTCGCGCAGGAACAGCCCGGCGACCAGCCCGCCGCCCATCCGCTCGCCCATGTTGGCGATGTCGGCGGTCGCCGAGTCCATGCCCTTGCGCAGGTGCTCCGGCAGCGGCATCTGCCACGCCGGCTCGCCGACCTCCTCGGCCGCCTCGTGCACCGCGGAGCGGAACGCGTCGTCGTTCGCCATGATCCCGAACGTGCGGTTGCCCAGCGCGAGCACCATCGCCCCGGTCAGCGTGGCGACGTCCACGATCGCGTCCGGCTTCTCCGCGGAGGCCGCCCACAGCGCGTCCGCGAGGACCAGCCGGCCCTCGGCGTCGGTGTTGAGCACCTCCACGGTCTTGCCGCTGTACATGCGCAGCACGTCACCCGGGCGGGTCGCGGAGCCGGACGGCATGTTCTCGGCCAGCGCCAGCCAGCCGGTGACGTTGACCTCCAGGCCGAGACGCGCGGCGGCGACCACCGCGGCGAACACGGCGGCGGCGCCGCTCATGTCGCACTTCATCGTCTCGTTGTGCCCGGCCGGCTTCAGCGAGATGCCGCCCGAGTCGTAGGTGATGCCCTTGCCGACCAGCGCGAGGTGCTTCTTCGCCTTCGACGAGGTGTAGGACAGCTTCACCAGGCGCGGTCCCGCCGCCGACCCGGCGCCGACGCCGAGGATGCCGCCGTAGCCGCCCTTGGTGAGGGCCTTCTCGTCGAGCACCTGCACCTTGATGCCGTGCTCCTTGGCCGCCGCCTGGGCGACGGCCGCGAACGCCTCGGGGTCGAGGTCGTTCGGCGGGGTGTTGATCAGGTCGCGGGCGCGGTTGAGCTCCTCGGCGACGGCGGTGGCCCGCTCCACGGCGGCCTTGAACGCCTTGTCGCGGGGCTTGCCGCCGAGCAGCACGCCCTCGGCGAGCGGCGCCTTGCCGTTCCTGCCGTTCCCGGAGTTCTTGCCGTTGTCCTTGTAGGCGTCGAAGGAGTACGCGCCGAGCAGCACGCCCTCGGCGACCGCGCCGGCGCCGGCGGCGTCCGTCACGGGGAGGGCGAAGACGGCCTTCTTGGAGCCGGCGAGGGTGCGGGCGGCGACACCGGCGGCGCGGCGCAGTGCCTCGCCGTCGTAGCCGGAGTCCTTGCCGGGCCGGGCGCCGAGGCCCACCGCCACCACGAGCGGCGCCTTGAAGCCGGACGGCGCGGGGAGCTTCGTCACCTCGCCCTCGGCGCCGGACGCGCCGAGGGTCTCCAGGACCCCGGCGAGCCCGCCGTCGTACGCCTGGTCCACGGCCTCGGCGCCCGGCGCGACGACCGGACCCCCGGCCTTTGACGCAGTGCCCTTGGCGACACCGATCACGATCGCGTCGGCCCGCAGGCCGGGGACCGCGGCGGTGCTGAGAGTGAGAGCAGTCACGGTGGTGAAATCTCGCTTCCGATGTGAAGTTGCTGTGGCCGAAGGGTGTGGGTCGACCGGGCCCGGAGCCGACCCTAATTGCGACATGAGGGTGCGGTCCCGTCGGGGCCTTCTCCGGTGCGGCGAACACTCGGCACGAGACTACGCGCGTGTGAGCGTTCGCTCATTCCCGCGGGTGTTCATCTCCCGGTGACGTCCCCGTCTTCTTCCCGACCCCGCTCCCGGGCCCCGCGGCGGCGACGATCATCCTTGAGGTTCCTGTGTTCCGCAGGCGGTGCCGACCGCACCGCCCCCCGTTCTGGAGACCGCCCGGTGAGAAGACCGTCCCTGCCCGTCCTGCTGACCGCCCTGTTCGCCGTCCTGCTGACGGCCTGCACGGCCGCCCCCGACTCCGGCGCGGACGACGCGAGAACGCCGTCCGGCGACCGCTGGCGGCCCCGGCCGGGCACGGACTGGCAGTGGCAGCTCAGCGGCCGGCTGGACACCTCGGTCGACGTTCCCGTGTACGACATCGACGGCTTCGACCACTCGAAGGAGACGGTCGCGAAGCTGCACCGGGACGGCCGGAAGGTCATCTGCTATCTGTCCACCGGCGCCTGGGAGGACTTCCGCCCGGACGCGGACGACTTCCCGAAGTCGGTGATCGGCCGCGGCAACGGCTGGGAGGGCGAGCGCTGGCTCGACATCCGCCGCACCGACGTACTGGAACCGCTGATGGCCGAGCGCCTCGACATGTGCCGGGACAAGGGCTTCGACGCGGTCGAGCCGGACAACATGGACGGCTACCGCAACCGCACCGGGTTCCCGCTCACCGCCGACGACCAGCTGCGCTACAACCGGCTGGTCGCCCGGCTCGCCCACGAGCGCGGCATGTCCGTCGGACTGAAGAACGACCTCGACCAGATCCCGGAACTGGTCGACGACTTCGACTTCGCGGTCAACGAACAGTGCGCCCAGTACGGCGAGTGCGCGGAGCTGACGCCGTTCGTCGAGGCGGACAAGGCCGTCTTCCACGTCGAGTACGAGCTGTCCACCGACCGCTTCTGCGCCGACTCCCGGCGGCTGGAGCTGAGTTCGCTGCTCAAGAAGTACGAGCTGGACGCGTGGCGTCGGGCGTGCTGAGGCCCAGACCGGTCACCGCGGTACCCGAGAGCCGGTCGGCGAGGGACCGGCGGCGGGGCCCCAGCACGGGCAGCGCGTTGACCAGGAACAGGGTCACCGCCGCCGCCCACACCAGCACGGACAGCGCGAACTCCCCCTCCACCAGCAGGACGCAGGCCACGGCGTAGACGGCGACGTCCGCGGCCGTGGTGACCGCCGCCCGGCGCGCCGCCGCGCCGGGCCCGCGCGGGGTGATCCGCAGGCCGGTCAGTCCCTTGCCGATGGTCCGCCCGAGCAGGGTCAGGCACGCCCACTGGTAGAGGAAGGTGACGACGACCAGCAGCACGAAGGCCTGCTCGACGTAGAGCACCGACTTGTTCCAGAGCGACGTGCCGAAGTCCCCGGAGGCCCCGAGCACGTCACCGCGCGAGGTCAGCAGGTCGAAGCCGCCGCGGGTGGCGAGTTCGGGCACGTCCGTGACGAGTGCGGATATCCGGTTGAAGGTGAGCACCGCGAGCGCCGAGGCGAGCGCCAGCACCAGTGCGAAATCGATGAACCAGGCCGTGGCCCGACGGAAAGCCTGCATCAACGTCCCCCGTTGTGTCGTCCGTTCGGCGCCTCAGGCTAGCGGTGGGGGCGGTGCGGCCGCAGGGCCGCCCGGTGATCGTTTCAGCTCAGTGACATGACGACGAGCGCGGTCGTCGCCGCCGTCTCCGCGAGCCCGCCGAACACGTCGCCGGTGACCCCGCCGAAGCGGCGGACACAGTGCCGCAGCAGCAGTTCGGCGACGGCCAGGGCCAGCGCCACCGCGACGACGGCACGCACGGCGTCGTACGCCCCCAGGGGCGCGGCCCCGGCCGCCGCGAGCCCGGCGACCACGAGCGCGGCGACCGTCGCGCCCGCCGCCGGCACCACTCCCGCGACCGCCGCGCCCAGCCCCTCAGGGCGGGCGGGCGGCACACCGGCGCGGGCGGCCAGGGTGAGCGCCAGCCGCGCCACGACCGCCGCCACGACGGCGGCGAGCGCGCCCCTGGCCCAGGAGCCGCCGTACGCCTGTGCCAGCGCGGCGGTCTGGGCGAGCAGCACCAGGACGAGCGTGAGCACCCCGAAGGGCCCGATGTCCGACTGCTTCATGATCCGCAGCGCGTCCCCGGCGGGCTTGGCGCTGCCGAGCCCGTCCGCGGTGTCGGCGAGCCCGTCGAGATGCAGCCCCCGGGTCAGCGCGGCCGGCACGGCGACCGTGGCGACGGCGGCGAGGAGCGCGCCCGCGCCGAGGAGCAGCAGCAGGAGGCCCACGGCGGCGGCCAGGGCGCCGACCGCCAGCCCGGCCACCGGGGCGCACAGCATCCCCGCGCGCGCGGCCGGACGGTCCCAGCGGGCGACCCGGACCGGGAGCGCGGTGAGCGTGCCGAAGGCGAAGCGGAGGCCGTCGGAGGGGGAGGCGGCGGAGCCGGGGGAGGGTGCGGGCACCGGCGCAGATTACCCGGCGGTCACCGGGGCGCCCGCGGCCACCGTGGATAAAGTGCGCATATGGGACATTGGCTGGACCGGAACATCATCGAGCCGGGCAAACTGCCGCTGCTCCTCGCGCTCGCCGCCTTCGTCCTCACCTTCCTGGTCACCCGGGCCATCACCCGTCTGATCCGGGCCGGCAAGGGACCCTTCGGCAACGTCACGTCGGGCGAACTGCACATCCACCACGTGGTGCCCGGCGTCGTCCTCACGGTCGTCGGCGGCTTCGGCGCGGTGGCGAGCGGCGAGGAAGGGGCGTGGCCGGCCATCGCCGCGGTGGTGTTCGGCGTGGGCGCGGGGCTGGTGCTGGACGAGTTCGCGCTCGTCCTGCACCTCGACGACGTGTACTGGACCGAGGCCGGCCGCAAGAGCGTCGAGGCGGTCGTCCTCACCGCGGCGCTGGTCGGCCTGCTGCTCGCCGGGTTCGCGCCGTTCGGCGTCAACGACCTCTCGCAGGACGAGCTGCAGAACCGAGCGGGCGCCGCGGCGAGCATCGGCGCGAACTTCCTGTTCGCGCTGATCGCCCTCAGCAAGGGCAAGGCGCGCACCGCCGTCTTCGGCGTCGTCATCCCCGTGATCGCCCTGATCGGCTCGGTGCGGCTGGCGCGGCCGGACTCGCCGTGGGCCAGGCGCTTCTACCGGCGGCGGCCGCGGGCCCGGGCGCGGTCCTTCCTGCGCGCCTACCGGCACGACCGCCGCTGGTCCGGTCCCCGGCGTACGGTCGAGAACTGGCTCGGCGGCAGACCGGATCCGACCCCGCGCCCCTGAGGGGAAGCGGGGCGCCACGCGTACGGGGGTCGGGGGCCGCGGCCCCCGGGGTAGGTCACTCCGGCTTCGCGGGAGTCTCCGGGAGCTCCGCCGCCAGGGCCGCCGCGGCCTGGATCAGGGGCAGCGCCAGCAGACCGCCCGCCGCCTCCCCGACCGTGACACCGTGCGACAGCACGGGATCCAGCGCCATCCGGTCCAGCGCCTTCGCCTGGCCCGGCTCCCCGCTCGAGTGCGCCGCCACCCACCAGTCCGGCGCCCGGAACGCCACCCGCTGCGCCACCAGCGCGCACGCCGCCGTCACGACCCCGTCCAGCACCACCGGCAGCTTCCGCACCGCCGCCTGCAGCAGGAAGCCCGTCATCGCGGTGAGGTCGGCCCCGCCGACCGTCGCCAGCAGCCGCAGCTGATCGCCCAGCACCGGCCGCGCCCGCCGCAGCGCGTCACGGATCGCCGCGCACTTGCGCATCCAGGCCAGGTCGTCGATCGCCTGCCCCCCGCGCCCGGTCACCACCGACGCGTCCGTGCCGCACAGCGCCGCCACCAGCACGCCCGCCGCGGTCGTCCCGCCCACGCTCACATCACCGAGCACCACCAGGTCCGTACCGGAGTCGGCCTCCTCGTCGGCCACGGCCATCCCCGCGCGGAAGGCCGCCTCGGCCTCCTCCGCGCTCAGCGCGTCCTCGATGTCGATGCGCCCGCTGCCCCGCCGCACCCGGTGCCGTACGACGTCCTCGGGGAGCGACTCCGGGTCGCAGTCCAGGGACATGTCGACCACCCGCACCGGCACCCCCTGCCGGCGGGCGAGCACGGAGACCGGACGGCCGCCCTCCAGCACCTCCCGCACCAGCGCGGCGGCGCTGCCCGCCTCCCGGGCGGAGACGCCCAGCCCGGCGATCCCGTGATCGCCGGCGAACAGCACGACCCGCGGCCGTTCGATCGGCCGCACCGGCACCGCGGACTGCGCCGCCGCCAGCCACTCACCCAGGTCGTCCAGGCGGCCCAGCGATCCGGGCGGCACGATCTGGCGCTCCCGGCGCGCCTCCGCGTCACGGCGCACCCCGCCGTCCGGACGCTCGATCAGATCGGTGAAGTCGTCGAGATTAAGCGAGCTCATTCGCCGAACAGTACCGGCCCCGGTCGAACGCGACGTCCCGCCGTCCGGCACCACGCCACCCCGGTGCCGGTCCACCCCACAGCGCCCTCCGCTCCGTAACGTTTCGCCGTGTATCGCCGGACATCGGTCCGTCCGTCCGACCCGTCCCGTACGTCGCCCTCCCGCGCGCCGTACGCCCTCACGCCGGGAGCCGCCCGTGTCCGCAACCGACCCAGCCCCCGCGATCCCCGCCCCCCACGGCTCCGCCCGCGTCCACGAGCCGCGCCGCCCCGACTGCCCCTGGTGCGGTTCCGTGCGGCTGCGCAACCGGCTGAGAACCGGCGACCTGCGCCGGCACCGGCCGGGCCTGTTCACCGTCGACGAGTGCCGGGACTGCGGCCACACCTTCCAGAACCCGCGCCTCACCGCCGAGGGCCTCGCCTTCTACCGGCGGGCCGTGCGCGGCGCCCCCCGCGACCCCGCCACCGAACGCGTCCTGGCCCTGCACGCCGCCCGGCACCGCCGCCGGGGCGCCGCCCGCGCGATGCTCGCCTTCGGCGAACCGGAGAGCTGGCTCGACGTCGGCACCGGACTCGCCCGGTTCCCGCTGACCGCCCGGGAGTTCTTCCCGTACACCTCGTTCGACGGCACCGACCTCACCGCGCGCGTCGAACGCGCCCGCGCGCTCGGCCGGGTCGAGGAGGCCCACATCGGGCCGCTGACCGACCCCCGGGTCATGGCAGGACTGGCCGGCCGCTACGACGTGGTCAGCCTCCTGTACCACCTGGAGCACACCACCGACCCGCGCGCGGAACTCCACGCGGCCCTCGACGCGCTGCGCCCCGGCGGCCATCTGCTCGTCGAGACCCTGGATCCGCGCTGCGCGTTCGCCGCCCTGTTCGGCCGCTGGTGGCTGCCCTACGACCAGCCCCGCCGGCTGCACCTGCTGCCCCCGCGCAACCTCCGCGCGGAGCTCGAGGGACGCGGCTGCGCGCTCGTCACCGCCGGGCGCCGCGCCGCGCACGTACCGCACGACCTGGCCGGCCTGACCGCCCTCGCCCTCTCCCACGCCCTGCCGGCCCCGGACACCCCGTGGCGCGCCATCCCGCCCGCCCCGTTCCAGCGGCACCTGCGCACGGTGCTGCTGCGCGCGGGCACCCCGCTGGTGGTCGCGGCCGCGGTGACGGACCTCGCCCTCGCGCCCCTGCTGCGGCACACCCCGTTCGCCAACGCGTACCGGATCATCGCGCGGAAGCCGAAGGGCTGACCGCCCCGGGCGGCGCGTCGCCCCCGCGGGTTCTCACCCCCGGAGGACGACCGCCTGCCCGGCCACCACCAGCAGCACCTGCTCGCACTCCCGCGCGAACGCCGCGTTCAGCCGCCCGAGCTCGTCCCGGTAGCGGCGGCCGGACGCGGTGGCGGGCACGATGCCCGAGCCGACCTCGTTGGACACCGCGACCAGCGACCGCCGGGTCTCGCGCACCGCGTCCGTCAGCTCCCGCACCCGGTCCCGCAGCGCCCGCTCCCCGCCGTCGGCCCACTCCGCGTCGTCCCACGCCCCCACGGCGTCCATCGCGTCCGTCAGCCACAGCGACAGACAGTCGATCAGCAGCGGCGGCCCGTCGTCCTTCAGCAGCGGCACCAGGTCGCAGGTCTCCACGGTCCGCCACGAACCCGGCCGCCGTTCCTGATGGAGCGACACCCGCGCCGCCCACTCGGTGTCCCCGTTGCGCGACCCTCCGGTCGCCACGTACAGCACCTCAGGGAACGACTCGAGCCGCCGCTCCGCCTCCACCGACTTGCCCGAACGCGCCCCGCCCAGCACCAGGGCCCGCCGCGGCACGTCGGGCACGTCCTCGTAGGCGCCCACCTCCAGCGTGGCCCCGTCCGGCACGGCCCGCGCGCCGGCCGCCGCGAGCCGGCGCCGCAACTCCCCGCCCTGCGGCACGTCGTGGTCGAGGTGGACGGCGACGACGTCCGTGGTCGGGCCGACCGCTCCCACCTCCCGCAGCCGCGCCAGCGCGTCCGGCCGCCCCACGACGTCCAGCAGCACCATGGCGTACTGCTCGGCGGGCTCCTCCAGTCCGGCCGGCGCGCCGCCCGGCGGCAGATACAGCAGCCGGTGCCCGTCCGGACCGGTCACCGCGTACCCGGTGCCCGGCGCGTCCAGTGCCACCGCCCGCACCCGATGCCCCGTCAGCAGCGCCAACTCCCGCCCGTCGGGCACCCGTCCCGGCTGCGGCAGCCCGGCCGGCACCTCGACCGCGGGGCCGTCGTGCGGATGCGACAGCAGCACCTGGCGTACGCCGCCCAGCGAACGGCCCGCGCGGGCGGCGGCGAACGCCGCGCCCGGCGTGAGGTCGAGCAGCAGCGCCCCGTCCACGAGCAGCGAGGTGGCCGCCCGCGCGTCCGCGCCCAGCGCGGACGCGCACGCGGCGCAGGGACAGTCGGGGCGGGGGAGGCCCGCCGGGGCACCGGTGCCGAGCAGAGTGAGTTCCACGCCCCGATTTTCACCCGTCCCCACGCCGGCTGCCCGTCCGACTAGGCTTTGGGTCCGGTGTGATCACACTCTTGGGAGGCGTACATGGCGGCATGGACGTGGCGGTTCGAGAAGGCCGACGGGACTCAGGTCGAGCCCGCGGTGCCGCCGGAGGAGTTCCCCACACAGGGGGACGCCGAGTCCTGGATCGGGGAGCACTGGAAGGCTCTCACGGAGGGCGGCGCCGACCAGGTGCGGCTGCTGGAGGACACCACGGAGATCTACGGCCCGATGAGCCTCCACGCCGAAGAGGCGTAACTCAGGGTGTCGCGCGGTTCCCCGCGCCCCTCCAGGGGCGCGGGGAACCGCGCGACCAGCCCCCACCCACCCGCACATCGGGGTCCAAGGGGCAGCGCCCCTCGGGGACGGGACGGGAAGGGGCGGCGGGGGCGAGGAAAACTCAGCCCCGGTACCCGCACAGGTGCAGCAACGCCGCCACCCCCCGGTAGGGGTCCGTGCGGCCGGCCCGTTCCTCCACCAGCAGCAGCGTCTCCGGATCGTCCGGCACCGCCGCCTCCGCCGCCGCGGTGTCCGTGAACACCCGCACGCCGTACCAGGTGTGCAGCGGCGCCCCGATCCCCGCCAGAGTCGCCGTCAGCTTCCGCAGCCGGTACGGCCCCGTCTCGAAGCCGGCCAGCGCCCCCGCCCAGTCGCCGCTCAGCCCTGCCCGCATCGCCCGCGCGTCCCCGTTGGGCACCAGCAGCGACAGCAGCCCGCCGGGCGCCAGCATCCGGGCCAGCCCCGCCAGCAGCGCGTCCGGCTCCTCGACGTTCATGAGCACGCCATGACAGAGCACCACGTCGAAGCTGCCGGGCAGGAAGTGCACACCGGTGTCCCGGCCGTCGCCCTCGACGACCCGCATCCGCTCCCGGATGCCCTCCGGTTCCCCGGCGAGGGCCTCCCGCGCGGACGCGAGCATCGCGGCGTCCTGTTCGACGCCGGTCACCTGGTGACCGGCCCGGGCCAGCCGGAGCGCCTGCGCGCCCCGGCCCATGCCCACATCGAGCACCCGCAGCCGTCGCCCGACCGCGAAGCGCCCCGCTATCTGTTCCTCCAGCTGGCGGGCCACCAGCTCCTGCCGGACGACGTCACGCAGCCCGGAGAGTCCACTGAGCCCGCTGAGCGTGGCGCTCAGGGCCGCTCCCCGCGCTTGACCTGGGGCTTGGGCAGCCGCAGCCGGCGCATCTGGAGCGTGCGCATCAGCGCGTACGCCACCGCGCCGCGCCGGCTGTCGCCCGGGAAGCGCTCGGCCAGCCGCTTCTTCAGCCGGAAACCGGTGACGATCGAGTCGAGCACGATCATCACGATCACCACGAGCCACAGCAGCAGCGCGGCGTTCTGCAGCTGCGGCACCTGGATCATGCTGAGCACCAGGATGATCACTGCCATCGGCAGGAAGTACTCCGCGATGTTGAACCGGGAGTCCACGTAGTCGCGCGCGAACCTGCGCACCGGCCCCTTGTCACGGGCGGGCAGGTAGCGCTCGTCGCCGCTGGCCAGCGCCTGGCGCTGGCGCTCCAGCGCGGCACGGCGATCCTCGCGCTGCCGCTTGGCGGCGTCCTTGCGCGACATCGACGTGTTGGCGACGCTGCGGCGCTGCGTCTGGGCCACGCTGCGCTTGGGTGTGGGGCGGCCCTTCGGGGCCTCCGGGTGACGGGTCTGCTTGGAGTCGGTCACCGTCGCCTTGTCGGCGGCGGATGCCTTCTCTTCCTTGGCACGGCTACGGAACACAAAACCCAAGGGTACGGGGTGCCCGGGGTTGGACCCCAGCCCCATGGGGAACGATCCGGCAACACCGCACGTCTCCAAAAGGACAGAGGGGGACGTTGCGCGGCTCTCCGGGTGGTCCGCCCGGCCGGACCCCGGGGACCACCTACTCCCTACGCCGGATCGGGAGGACGGTCAGTCGTCCTTGGGGATGAGCGCATCCGTCCCCGAACAGTGCGGTAATGGATGCAGGGCCCGTACTGTGGGTTCTGTCGCAGGTGCTGGAGCTGGAGTCGGTCAGAAGGGGGCGCGCGAAGCCCATGAGCGGTGTCATGAAGCGTATGGGGATGATCTTCCGCGCGAAGGCGAACAAGGCCCTTGACCGGGCCGAGGACCCGCGCGAGACCCTCGATTACTCGTACCAGAAGCAGCTGGAGCTGCTCCAGAAGGTCCGCCGCGGCGTCGCCGACGTGGCCACCTCGCGCAAGCGGCTGGAGCTCCAGCTCAACCAGCTCCAGTCCCAGTCGGGCAAGCTGGAGGACCAGGGCCGCAAGGCGCTCGCGCTCGGCCGCGAGGACCTGGCCCGCGAGGCGCTCTCCCGCCGCGCCGCGCTCCAGCAGCAGGTGACGGACCTGGAGACGCAGCACTCCACCCTCCAGGGCGAGGAGGAGAAGCTCACTCTCGCGGCCCAGCGCCTCCAGGCCAAGGTGGACGCCTTCCGCACGAAGAAGGAGACCATCAAGGCCACCTACACCGCCGCCCAGGCGCAGACCCGGATCGGGGAGGCCTTCTCCGGCATCTCCGAGGAGATGGGCGACGTCGGGCTGGCGATCCAGCGGGCCGAGGACAAGACCGCCCAGCTCCAGGCGCGGGCCGGCGCGATCGACGAACTGCTCGCCTCGGGCGCCCTGGACGACCAGTCCGGGATGCACAAGGACGACATCCAGGCCGAGCTGGACCGGCTCTCCGGTGGTACGGATGTAGAGCTGGAGCTGCAGCGCATGAAGGCCGAGCTGGCCGGAGGCACCTCCGGCGGACAGCAGGCCATCGAGGGCGGCAGCACCGAGGAGCAGTCCCGGCAGCAGCCGCAGGACACCCCCCGCTTCGACAAGCAGTAGCGCCGACGACGGCAGGGGCCACGCCGAGGAGGGCGACATGATCGTACGGATCATGGGGGAGGGACAGGTGACGCTGGCCGAGAGCCGGCTCGCCGACCTCAACGAGCTGGACGAGGAACTGCTCGCCGAGATGGAGAACGGCGACGGTCCGGGCTTCCGCGCGACCCTCCAGGCCCTGCTGGCCAAGGTCCGCGAACTCGGCGAGCCCCTGCCCGACGACTCCCTGGAACCCTCCGACCTGATCCTGCCGTCCCCCGACGCCACGCTCAAGGAGGTCCAGGACCTCCTGAGCGACGAGGGCCTCATCCCGGGCACCGCGTAGCCGCGGCCCGTCCGGCGTCCGGGGACGGGCCCCGTTCAGGCCGGAAGGTGCCCGGGGCGCAGCCCCCGGGAGGGGACCCGGCTACCGTAAACGGCCGTGAGCACCCTGACCCGCGCCCGGCGCAAGCTGAGGGCGCACCCCGTCGCCGCGGACGCGGCCCTCGCGGCAGGCGTCCTCGCGTGCATGGTCGCCGGCTCCTTCGCCGAACCGCACGGCCCCGAGGGCATCGACTGGGGAGTACGGACGCCCGACGTCCTGAGCCTGGTCCTGATGACCCTGGCCGCCGCGGCGCTGGTGTTCCGCCGCCGCGCCCCCCGCACCGTGCTCGCCGTCGCCTCGGGCGCCTCCGTCGTGGAGTCCGTCACCGGCGACCCCCGCGCCCCCGTCGCCATGTGCGCCGTGATCGCGCTCTACACCGTCGCCGCCACCACCGACCGCCCCACCACCTGGCGGATCGGCCTGCTCACCACGACCGTCCTCACCGGCGCCTCGATGGCGGCCGGCCCCCTGCCCTGGTACGCCCAGGAGAACCTGGCGATCTTCGCCTGGACCGGTATCGGCGCCACCGCCGGGGACGCCGTCCGCAGCCGCCGCGCCTTCGTCCAGGCCATCCGGGAACGCGCCGAGCGGGCCGAACGCACCCGCGAGGAGGAGGCCCGCCGCCGGGTCGCCGAGGAACGCCTGCGCATCGCCCGCGATCTGCACGACGTGGTCGCCCACCACATCGCCCTGGTCAACGTGCAGGCCGGAGTCGCCGCCCATGTCATGGACAAACGGCCCGACCAGGCCAAGGAAGCCCTCGCCCACGTCCGCGAGGCCAGCCGCTCCGCCCTGGGCGAGCTGCGGGCCACCGTCGGCCTGCTGCGCCAGTCCGGCGACCCGGAGGCCCCCACCGAACCGGCGCCCGGCCTGGACCGCCTCGACGAACTCGCCGGCACCTTCCGCAGCGCCGGCCTGCCCGTCGAGGTCGCCCGCGGCGACGAGGGCGCCGGCCTCCCGGCCGCCGTCGACCTGGCCGCCTACCGGATCGTCCAGGAGGCCCTGACCAACGTGCGCAAGCACGCCGGCGCCGACGCCCGGGCCGAGGTCAGCGTCGTACGCGTGGGGCCCCGGATCGAGATCACCGTCCTCGACGACGGCGCCGGCCAGGACCAGGACCACGCCCCCGGCGGCGGACACGGACTGCTCGGCATGCGCGAACGCGTCACGGCGCTGGGCGGCACCCTCACCACCGGTCCCCGCTACGGCGGCGGTTTCCGCGTCCATGCGATCCTGCCCGTCATCACCCGCACGTCCGGCGCTCGGGACGACCGCCCCTGACCGACGCCCACCGCGACGCCCCTGGAGCCCGTATGACGATCCGCGTCCTGCTCGCCGACGACCAGGCACTGCTGCGCAGCGCCTTCCGCGTGCTCGTCGACTCCGAGCCGGACATGGAGGTGGTGGGGGAGGCGTCGGACGGGGCCGAGGCGGTCCGGCTGGCCCGGGAGGAGCGCGCCGACGTGGTCCTGATGGACATCCGGATGCCCGGCACCGACGGGCTCGCCGCCACCCGCATGATCAGCGCGGACCCGGAGCTCGCCGGTGTCCGGGTGGTGATACTGACGACGTTCGAGGTCGACGACTACGTGGTGCAGTCGCTGCGGGCCGGGGCCTCCGGCTTCCTCGGCAAGGGCTCCGAGCCCGGCGAGATGCTGAACGCCATCCGCATCGCGGCCGGGGGAGAGGCCCTGCTGTCCCCGGTGGCCACCAAGGGCCTGATCGCCCGCTTCCTCGCGCAGGAGGGCACCTCGGAGGCCGACCGGGACCCGGCCCGCGCCGAGCGGCTGGACTCGCTCACCGTCCGGGAGCGGGAGGTGCTGGTGCAGGTCGCCGGCGGCCACTCCAACGACGAGATCGCCGAGCGCCTCGAGGTCAGTCCGCTGACCGTGAAGACCCACGTCAACCGGGCCATGGCCAAGCTGGGCGCCCGCGACCGCGCCCAGCTGGTGGTCACCGCCTACGAGTCGGGGCTGGTCCGTCCGAGGGTGGACTGACCGCCGCGGGGCGTACTGCGGCGGGAGTAGGCGCCGTACGAGGATTCGGACCTCTGGCCTACGGATCGGCCCTTCGCCATGGCCCAGGGTGTAGAGCGGGTGCCGACGTGCGCGCCCGCCTGCCGGACTCCTGCCGCTCCACGGAAAAGAGACCCTGACCATGTCCTGGCTGTCCAGATTCAGCCTCGCGCAACGGGCGCTGATCGGACTGATGTCGATCATCGCGCTCGTCTTCGGTGCGATCGCGATCCCCCAGCTCAAGCAGCAGCTGCTGCCCACCATCGAACTGCCCATGGTCTCCGTGATCGCGCCCTACCAGGGCGCGTCCCCGGACGTCGTCGAGAAGCAGGTCGTCGAACCCATCGAGGACAGCCTGGGCGCCGTCGACGGCATCTCCGGCGTCACCTCGACGGCGAGCGAGGGCAACGCCGTGATCATGGCGTCCTTCGACTACGGCAACAACACCCAGCAGCTCGTCGCCGACGTCCAGCAGGCCGTCAACCGGGCCGGCGCGCGCCTCCCGGACGGAGTGGACCCGCAGGTCGTCGCCGGTTCCACGGACGACATCCCGACCGTGGTGCTCGCCGTCACCTCCGGCACGGACCAGCAGGCGCTCGCCGACCGTCTGGACCGGACCGTGGTGCCCGCGCTGGAGGGCATCGACGGCGTCGGCCAGGTCACCGTGGACGGCGTCCGCGACGTCCAGGTCACCGTCACGCCCGACGACGCGAAGCTGGCGAAGGCCGGCCTCACCGCGCAGTCGCTGGCGGCGGCGCTCCAGGCCGGCGGCGCGACCGTCCCGGCCGGCTCCTTCGACGAGGACGGCGCCAACCGCACCGTCCAGGTCGGCGGCGGCCTCACCTCGCTGAAGCAGATCGAGGACCTGATGGTCGCCGGCGAGCCCGGCAAGGGGAAGCCGGTCCGCCTCGCCGACGTCGCCACGGTGAAGGAGGAGGAGGCCGGGTCCGACTCGCTCACCCGCACCAACGGCAGGCCCAGCCTCGCCGTGATGGCGACGATGGACCACGACGGCAGCGCGGTCGCCATCTCCGAGGCCGTCGAGGACAAGCTCCCCGAGCTGCGCGAGGACCTGGGCGACGGCGCCACCCTCACGGTCGTCAGCGACCAGGGCCCGGCGGTCTCCAAGGCCATCGACGGCCTGACCACCGAGGGAGCGCTCGGCCTGATCTTCGCCGTCCTGGTGATCCTGGTCTTCCTGGCGTCGGTCCGCTCGACCCTCGTCACGGCGGTGTCCATCCCGCTGTCCGTGGTCCTCGCCCTGATCGTGCTGTGGACGCGCGACCTGTCCCTGAACATGCTGACGCTGGGCGCGCTGACCATCGCCATCGGCCGGGTCGTGGACGACTCGATCGTGGTCCTGGAGAACATCAAGCGCCACCTCGGCTACGGCGAGGAGCGCCACGCGGCGATCATGAACGCGGTGCGCGAGGTGGCTGGCGCGGTGACGTCCTCGACGCTCACCACGGTCGCCGTCTTCCTGCCGATCGGCCTGGTCGGCGGCATGGTGGGCGAACTGTTCGGCTCCTTCAGCCTCACCGTCACGGCGGCGCTGCTGGCGTCCCTGCTGGTGTCGCTGACGGTCGTGCCCGTCCTGTCGTACTGGTTCCTGCGGGCCCCGAAGGGCACCCCGGAGGACGCCGAGGAGGCGCGCCGGCTCGCGGAGGAGAAGGAGGCGAAGAGCCGTCTGCAGCGCCTCTACGTCCCCGTGCTGCGCTTCGCCACCCGGCGCAGGCTGACCAGTGTGGCCATCGCGGTGGTCGTGCTGATCGGCACCTTCGCCATGGCGCCGCTGCTGAAGACCAACTTCTTCGACCAGGGCGAGCAGCAGGTCCTCACCGTCCGGCAGGAGCTGGAGCCCGGCACCAGCCTGGCGGCGACCGACGCCGAGGCGAAGAAGATCGAGAAGCTGCTCGGCGACACCGAGGGCGTCAAGGACTACCAGGTGACGGTCGGTTCGTCCGGCTTCATGGCCGCCTTCGGCGGCGGTACGGACACCAACCAGGCGACGTACCAGGTGATGCTGGAGGACGACGCCTCCTCCGACGACGTGCAGAACGCCCTGGAGAAGGGGCTCGCCGGCCTCGACGGCCCCGGCACCACCACCATCGCGGCCGGTGACGGCTTCGGCAGCCAGGACCTCAGCGTGACCGTCAAGGCGGCCGACGCCCAGACGCTGCGCAAGGCGGCGGACCAGGTACGGGACGCGGTGGCGTCCCTGGACGACGTCACGGACGTCACCAGCGACCTGGCGCAGAGCGTGCCCCGCGTCTCGGTGAAGGCCAACGACAAGGCCGCCGCGGCCGGCTTCGACGACCAGACCCTCGGCGCGGCCGTCACCCGGTCGGTGAAGGGCACCCCGGCCGCCAAGGCGGTCCTCGACGACACCGAGCGCGACGTCGTCATCCGCTCGGCCGAGCCGGCCACGACCGTGGCTCAGCTGAAGAACCTGCGGCTGGGCGCGGTGAAGCTGGGCGACATCGCCACCGTCGAGGTGGTGGACGGCCCGGTCTCGATGACCCGGATCGACGGTCAGCGCGCGGCCACCGTCACCGCGAAGCCGAGCGGCGACAACACGGGCGCGGTGAGCGCGGACCTCCAGTCGAAGATCGACGCGCTGACGCTCCCCGCGGGTGCGACGGCGGAGATCGGCGGTGTGTCCCAGGACCAGGACGACGCGTTCGCCAACCTCGGCCTGGCGATGCTGGCCGCGATCGCGATCGTCTTCATGCTGCTGGTGGGCACCTTCCGGTCGCTGGCCCAGCCGCTGATCCTGCTGGTCTCCATCCCGTTCGCGGCCACGGGCGCGATCGGCCTGCTGCTGGTCACCGGCACCCCGATGGGCGTCCCGGCGATGATCGGCATGCTGATGCTGATCGGCATCGTGGTGACCAACGCGATCGTGCTGATCGACCTGATCAACCAGTACCGGGCGCAGGGCTACGGCGTCGTCGAAGCGGTGCTGGAGGGCGGCCGCCACCGACTGCGGCCGATCCTGATGACGGCCCTGGCGACCATCTTCGCCCTGCTCCCGATGGCGCTCGGCGTCACCGGCGAGGGCGGCTTCATCGCCCAGCCGCTGGCCGTGGTGGTCATCGGCGGCCTGATCACGTCGACCCTGCTCACCCTGCTCCTGGTCCCGACGCTCTACGCGATGCTGGAGCTCCGCAAGGAGCGCCGGGCGAAGAAGCGCGCGGCGAAGAAGGGCGTGCCCGCCCAGCCGGAGCCCTCGCAGGACCCCGAGCCGGCCCAGGTCTGACACCCGCGCCGGTACGAGGGAGGGGCGCCCCGTGGATCCACGGGGCGCCCCTCCGCATGTGTGCCTTGCCTCGCGTTACGGCAGTGCCAGCATGCGCTCCAGCGCCAGCTTCGCGAACGCCTCGGTCTCCTTGTCGACCTCGATGCGGTTGACCAGGTTGCCCTCGGCGAGGGACTCCAGGGCCCAGACCAGGTGGGGGAGGTCGATGCGGTTCATGGTGGAGCAGAAGCAGACCGTCTTGTCGAGGAAGACGATCTCCTTGTCCTCGGCAGCGAAACGGTTCGCCAGCCGGCGGACCAGGTTCAGCTCGGTGCCGATGGCCCACTTGGAGCCGGCCGGGGCCGCCTCCAGCGCCTTGATGATGTACTCGGTCGACCCGACGTAGTCCGCGGCGGCCACGACCTCGTGCCGGCACTCGGGGTGGACCAGCACGTTCACGCCCGGGATGCGCTCGCGCACGTCGTTCACCGAGTCCAGGCTGAAGCGGCCGTGCACCGAGCAGTGGCCGCGCCACAGGATCATCTTCGCGGTGCGCAGCTCGTCCGCCGTCAGCCCGCCGTTGGGCTTGTGCGGGTTGTAGACGACGCAGTCCTCCAGGGACATGCCCATGTCCCGCACCGCCGTGTTGCGGCCCAGGTGCTGGTCGGGGAGGAAGAGCACCTTCTCGCCCTGCTCGAAGGCCCAGTCCAGGGCGCGCCGGGCGTTGGAGGAGGTGCAGATGGTGCCGCCGTGCTTGCCGGTGAAGGCCTTGATGTCGGCGGAGGAGTTCATGTACGAGACGGGGACGACCTGCTCGGCCACGCCGGCCTCGGTCAGCACGTCCCAGCACTCGGCGACCTGCTCGGCGGTGGCCATGTCGGCCATCGAGCAGCCGGCCGCGAGGTCGGGCAGGACCACCTTCTGGTCGTCGCCGGTGAGGATGTCCGCGGACTCGGCCATGAAGTGCACACCGCAGAACACGATGTACTCGGCCTGCGGCCGCGCGGCGGCGTCCCGGGCCAGCTTGAAGGAGTCGCCCGTGACGTCGGCGAACTGGATGACCTCGTCCCGCTGGTAGTGGTGGCCGAGCACGAAGACCTTGTCCCCGAGCTTCTCCTTGGCGGCGCGGGCGCGCTCCACCAGATCGGGGTCGGACGGCGAGGGGAGGTCGCCGGGACACTCCACACCTCGCTCGCTCCTCGGGTCGGCCTCACGGCCGAGGAGCAGCAGGGCGAGGGGCGTCGGCTGTACGTCGAGCTCCCGGGTCTGGGCGGTGGTCACGACACGCACCCTTTCTGTTCTGGCGACTTCTCGTCGAAATGACGCTATCTATCATAACCGGTTCACGTCACTTTGACGACGGCCATAGCGTCCATGTGACGTGAATCCCGGCGGGCGCCGATCCATTCCCCCGGGGCCCCGCGGGAGCCGGTTTCCGCTCCGCACGGCGTGTGCGAGCATGAGGAGGGAGGCGAGGAAAACACGCGCCCGGCCCGGAATGAATCCGCGGTCCCGCCGGTTGCAACCGTCGGCAAGCAGTCTCCGTACAACCCGGGAGAGATGTAGATGTCCGTATCGGACGAGACCACCACCGTCACCGACGGCATCGTCCTGACCGACGCCGCCGCGTCCAAGGTCAGGGCCCTGCTCGACCAGGAAGGCCGTGACGACCTCGCCCTGCGTGTCGCCGTCCAGCCCGGCGGCTGCTCCGGCCTGCGCTACCAGCTCTTCTTCGACGAGCGCTCGCTCGACGGCGACGTGCAGAAGGACTTCGACGGCGTGAAGGTCGTCACCGACCGCATGAGCGCCCCTTACCTGGGCGGCGCCACCATCGACTTCGTCGACACGATCGAGAAGCAGGGCTTCACGATCGACAACCCGAACGCCACCGGCTCCTGCGCCTGCGGCGACTCCTTCAGCTGAGCCGGGTCTTCCCGCCCGGCACCGCGAAGCCCGAAGGCGGCGGCCCCTCCGACAGGAAGGGGCCGCCGCCTTCAGCGTTCTCCGGACGCGTCTACCGGGTCGGCGGCGCCGGCAGCCGGGCGCCGTCCTTGCGCAGCGGCACCGGATCGCCGTCCTTGCCCACGACCGTGCGGTCGCCGAGCGGCGCGTCCAGCCGCACCGTCTGCTGGTACTCCTTGGCGATCAGGATGCACACCTTGTCCGGCCAGGGCGTCTCGGTCACCCGCACGGTCACCTCGTCGCCCTTCTCGCTCGCCGTCACCCTGTAGTCGGCGCAGACGCCGCCCGAGAAGGTCACGGTCACCTCGTCGCCCTCGGCGGTGTAGCTCTCGACGGTCACCTCGCGGGCGGACGGCGCCGCGGTGGGCTCGTCTCCGGGTCCGGAGGGTGCGGGGCTGGCCTGGCCGGAGGGCGAACCGGACCCGATGTACCGCGGGTCCACCGCCGGACGGGTCACGGTGAGCGTGCCCCGCGCGTTCGCCGGCACCACCTCGAACAGCCAGGACGGCACCAGCGCCGGCCGGCCGTCCACGGAGTGCGCCGCCAGTCCGAACACCGCCTTCTCGACCGTGAGGGTGTCCTGCCGGGGCGAACCGCCCGGTGTCCCGCAGGAGGCGTCCCCCTGCTCCTCGTCCAGCGGCACGGGACTGGCGCAGCCGCCGATACCCGAGCCCGGCGCGGCGTCCGGCGCCGCGTTCATCTGGTCCAGCGCCTTCCGGGCACTCACCACGGGGTACGTGTCGCCCTTCACGGGCTGTGCGAGCATGCCGCTGCCGCCGATCACCTCGCCCTTGGCGTTGACGACCACGCCCGTGGTCCAGCCGTACGTCGGCAGCCCGCCGACCTCCGGGTCGGCGTTCACCGCCCGTCCGGTGCCCATGGACTGGCTCGCGTCGAGCTTCGCGTCGTCCTGGCCCACCGCCTTCAGCACGGGCGCGGCGGCCTTCTTCGCGGCGGCCTCGCTCACCTCCGGGTCGGCGCCGACGGGCGGGACCCTGCACGAGGTGCCCTTGCAGTTGTCCGTGCCCGGGTTGTTCCTGCCGTACGTCCAGGCGCCCGGAGCCTCCCGGTCCACCCGCAGCGTGGGCCCTGTGCCGTCCTTGCCGCCGATCCGCCAGGACGCGCCCTCGTCGACCGGCTTGCCCTCGAGCCCGAGGGCCTTCGCCAGCGCGACCACCCGGTCCTCGGTGACCTGGCCCCGGACGCGGTACACCGGCGACGAACCGGGGCCGTCAGGGAGCGGGCCGTCGGCGCGGTAGACGGCGCCGTACGGGTTGGGCTCGCCGGGCGCGATCCCGTTCGGGGCGTCCTCGGAGTAACCGTCGAGGGCCAGCGGCGGGGGAGTGGCGTCGCCGTTGGCACCCGGAGCCGTACCGCCCCCGGAACCGCCGGAGGCGCTGGTGGCCAGGTAGGCGCCGCCGCCCCCGGCCAGCAGGACCGCGGCGGCGACGGACGCGATCAGCAGGGGAGAGGGCCGCCGCTTCGGCCGCTCCTCGGGGGCCGGCCCACCGTCGCCGCCCGAGGCGCCCCCGGTCTCGCGCGTGCTGCCGGAAGCAGGGCGCTCGTCGGCGTCGTCGTTGTCGGGTCGCTCGGTGTTCACCGCATCGCTCCTTCGGCTGCGCAGCTGTCCCGGAAGGACCCTTCCCGGCCGGGCCGGGACTGCTCGTGGGTCGTATCCCGCATCCCCTTTACGGGGGACAGCGATGGGACGCAGCGGGGGAGCGCGCGGTTCCCCGGGGCGCCGGTCCGGCCGGCGGCGGGCTCAGTCGCCGTACTCCGACATGGCGTCCAGCAGCCGCGCGGACGCCGGCGGCACGGTCACGCCGTGGATCAGGGACGGGGAGACCGGACGGGCGGCCACCCGGTCGGGGGCGGCCCAGTGGGGGACCATCCGGGCGCAGTCGCCGCGCAGCGACGCCAGGTCGCCGTCGAGGTCGGCCGGAACATGCAAAACCGGCTGGAAGTTCGTCATGTTCGCACCGTATGCACATCGAAGGTCATGAAGAAAGATCTACTATCGGGTAGTTTTGGCCGCTTCTACGGGCCGCCGCGACCCGGTAGCGTGAAGTGTCAAGCCGCCTCCCTCAGGAGAATCCACGCCGTGCGCATCGCAGTCACCGGCTCCATCGCCACCGACCACCTCATGACCTTCCCCGGGCGCTTCGCCGACCAGTTCGTCGCGGACCAGCTGCACACCGTCTCGCTCTCCTTCCTGGTCGACAACCTCGACGTGCGCCGGGGCGGCGTGGGCGCGAACATCGCCTTCGGAATGGGCCAGCTCGGCACCCGTCCGATCCTGGTCGGAGCCGCGGGCTTCGACTTCGACGAGTACCGGGCGTGGCTGGACCGGCACGGCGTCGACACCGAATCCGTCCGGATCTCCGACACCCTGCACACCGCCCGCTTCGTGTGCACCACGGACGAGGACCACAACCAGATCGGCTCCTTCTACACGGGCGCGATGAGCGAGGCCCGGCTGATCGAGCTGAAGACCGTCGCCGACCGCGTGGGCGGCCTCGACCTGGTCTCCATCGGCGCCGACGACCCCGAGGGCATGCTCCGGCACACCGAGGAGTGCCGCACCCGGGGCATCCCGTTCGCCGCGGACTTCTCCCAGCAGATCGCCCGGATGAACGGCGAGGAGATCCGGATACTGCTGGACGGGGCGACGTACCTCTTCTCCAACGAGTACGAGAAGGGGCTCATCGAGACGAAGACCGGCTGGAGCGACGCGGAGATCCTCGACCGGGTCGGCCACCGGGTCACCACGCTCGGCGCGCGGGGCGTGCGCATCGAGCGGGCCGGCCAGGACCCGATCGAGGTCGGCTGCCCGGACGAGGAGCGCAAGGTCGACCCGACGGGCGTCGGCGACGCCTTCCGGGCGGGGTTCCTGTCGGGGCTCGCGTGGGGGGTCTCGCTGGAGCGGGCGGCGCAGATCGGGTGCATGCTGGCGACTCTCGTCATCGAGACGGTGGGGACGCAGGAGTACCAGTTGCTGCGCGGGCACTTCATGGAGCGGTTCATGAAGGCGTACGGGGACGAGGCGGCGGAGGAGGTCCGGGGGCACCTGGGCTGAGCGCGAGCGGGGTGTGGGGGCTGTTCGCGCAGTTCCCCGCGCCCCTGGGAAAGATGCGCAGTTCCCCGCGCCCCTGGGGATGCGCAGGTCCGGCGGCCCTCGGGAAAAGATGCGCAGTTCCCCGCGCCCCTGGGGATGCGCAGGTCCGGCGGCCCTCGGGAAAAGATGCGCAGTTCCCCGCGCCCCTGAGGATGCGCAGGTCCGGCGGCCCTGGGAAAGATGCGCAGTTCCCCGCGCCCCTGAGGAAGCCGCGCTGCCGGAAGGTGGTCAGGTGGTGCGGCGGATCAGGTAGGCCGTTCCGGTGGGGGTCGGTTCCTCGCCCAGGTACTGCTGGTTTCGCATCTCGCACCAGGCCGGGATGTCCAGGCGGGCCGCCTCGTCGTCGGAGAGGACGCGGATCGTGGCGCCGACCGGTACGTGTCCGATGGCCTTGGCCAGTTCGATGACCGGGATCGGGCAGCGCCGGCCCAGCGCGTCCACCACCAGGGTCTCGTCCTCCTCGCGCGCCGGGGCGGGGGAGGAGGACACCGGCGCGCCCAGCTTCTCCCGCACCCCCGCCACCGCCTCCGGCAGGACGGACAGGAAGCGCTCCACGTCCTCCTCCCGCGTGCCCGGCGGCAGCGAGACGCGGATGTTGCCCTCGCTGAGCACACCCATCGCCCGCAGCACATGGCTCGGCGTCAGCGTGCTGCTCGTGCAGGACGAGCCGGACGACACCGAGAAGCCCGCCCGGTCCAGCTCGTGCAGCAGTGTCTCCCCGTCGACATAGAGACAGGAGAAGGTGACGATCCCGGGCAGCCGCCGCTCCTGATCCCCGACCACCTCCACGTCCGGCACCAGCCCCGGCACCCGCGCCCGGATCCGCTCCGTCAGTTCCCGCAGCCGTACCGCCTCCCCGGCCGCCTCCGCCCGTACGGCCCGCAGGGAAGCCGCCGCCGCGACGATGGCCGGCAGGTTCTCGAAGCCGGCCGCCCGCCCCGACTCCCTTTCGTCCCGGGGCCCCTGGGGTGCGAACCGCGTCCCCTTGCGGACGACGAGCAGCCCCGCCCCCGGCGGGCCGCCCCACTTGTGCGCGCTCGCGGTCAGCAGCGACCAGTCGCCCTCCACCGGCCCCCAGCCGAGCGACTGGGCCGCGTCCACCAGCAGCGGCACCCCCGCCGCCCGGCACGCCTCGGCCACCCGGGCCACCGGCTGCACGGTCCCGACCTCGTGGTTGGCCGACTGGAGACAGGCCAGCGCGGTGTCCGGCCGCAGCTCCCCGGCGAAGGCCGACGGGTCCACCGACCCCGTTCGCTCCACCGCGACCTCGGTGACGGACCCTCCACCCGCCCGGTGAACTTCCGCCGCATGGAGGACGGAAGAGTGTTCGACCGAGGACACGATCAGGTGACGCCCGGCGCGCCGCCTCCCGGCCAGCGCCCCCGCGATCCCGGAGTGAACCGCCGCGGTACCGGAGGAGGTGAACACCAGCTCGTCCGCCCGGCACCCCACCGTCTCCGCGGCGGCCTCCCGCGCCGCGTCCAGCAGCATCCGGGCGCGGCGTCCCTCCCGGTGGAGCCGCGCGGGATCCGCCCAGCCCTCGTCGAGCGACGCCGTCAACGCCTGACGGGCGACGGGATGGAGGGGTGCACCGGAAGCAGCGTCGAAGTAGGCCACACGGCAACGTTAAGGCGTGCCGCGGCTCCCAAGGGCCGCGCGGCCGCCGTGAGGTGCGGCTCCGCCACGGGGCCCCGGCGACCCCGCGAACCACCCGCACCCGCCAAACCAGCGAACCACCCCACCCACTAGGTACCCCTCCCCGCGAACCCCCGGAAGGCGTCGGCTAGGGTTTGGTCCGCATAAACATCCAAACCCCTGCCCGACGCAGGGCGGCGACCGACCAGCGAGAAGGCAGGCCGCAGCCAATCAGCGCGGGCGAGACTCTCGGGAAGGCGCTACGTGAGTCCCAACGGCTCCGACCGCTCGCCGCGGCGCCCGATGCGGCGGAAGCTGCTGCAGGCAATGACCGCGGGCCTGGTCCTGGCGACCGCCACCGGTTGCACATGGGAGGACTTCCCCCGCCTTGGTATGCCCACCCCCACCACGGAAGAGGCTCCGCGGATCCTCTCCCTGTGGCAGGGGTCCTGGGCTGCCGCGCTCGCCGTCGGCGTGCTGGTGTGGGGCCTGATCCTGTGGAGTGCATTCTTCCACCGGCGCAGCCGCACCAAGGTGGAGGTACCTCCGCAGACCCGGTACAACATGCCCATCGAGGCGCTGTACACGGTGGTTCCGCTCATCATCGTCTCGGTGTTCTTCTACTTCACGGCCCGCGACGAGTCCGAGCTGATGAAGCTCGACAAGCCCGACGTCACGGTCAACGTGGTCGGCTTCCAGTGGAGCTGGTGCTTCAACTACGTCGAGAACGTGGACGGTTCGACGGGCGACGCCAAGACGTCCAAGGACCTCGAGGCGATTCCGGACCGCTACAAGGACGCCTTCCCGGCCGACGCCGGCGGTGTCTACGACTGCGGTACCCCCGGTACCCGGAACCCGCAGACCAACAACCCGGGCCCCACCCTGTGGCTGCCCGAGGGCAAGCGGGTCCGCTTCGTGCTGACCTCGCGTGATGTCATCCACTCCTTCTGGGTGGTCCCGTTCCTGATGAAGCAGGACGTCATCCCGGGCCACACCAACGCCTTCGAGGTGACCCCCAACCGTGAGGGCACCTTCCTGGGCAAGTGCGCCGAGCTCTGCGGCGTCGACCACTCCCGGATGCTGTTCAACGTGAAGGTCGTCTCCCCCGAGCGCTACGAGCAGCACCTCAAGGACCTCGCGAAGAAGGGGCAGACCGGTTACGTTCCCGCCGGCATCGCGCAGACGAGCCACGAGAAGAACCGGGAGACGAACAACCTGTGAGCATCCTCAACGAATCCCAGGGTGCCGCGGCAGCTGAGGCCTCGTACGAGAACGAGCTGCCGGTGCGGCGCAAGAGTCCCGGTAACGTCGTCGTGAAGTGGCTGACGACCACGGACCACAAGACGATCGGCACGCTGTATCTGGTGACGTCGTTCGCGTTCTTCGTCATCGGTGGCGTGATGGCGCTGGTCATGCGCGCCGAGCTGGCCCGGCCGGGTCTGCAGCTCATGTCGAACGAGCAGTTCAACCAGGCGTTCACGATGCACGGCACGATCATGCTGCTGATGTTCGCGACGCCGCTGTTCGCCGGGTTCGCGAACTGGATCATGCCGCTGCAGATCGGCGCGCCCGACGTGGCGTTCCCGCGGCTGAACATGTTCGCCTACTGGCTGTACCTGTTCGGCTCGCTGATCGCGGTGGCCGGCTTCCTCACCCCGGACGGGGCGGCCGACTTCGGCTGGTTCGCCTACTCGCCGCTGTCGGACGCGGTCCGCTCGCCGGGCATCGGCGCCGACATGTGGATCATGGGTCTGGCCTTCTCCGGCTTCGGCACGATCCTCGGCTCGGTCAACTTCATCACCACGATCATCTGCATGCGCGCGCCCGGCATGACGATGTTCCGGATGCCGATCTTCACCTGGAACGTGCTGCTGACCGGTGTGCTGGTCCTGCTGGCCTTCCCGGTGCTGGCGGCGGCGCTGTTCGCGCTGGAGGCGGACCGCAAGTTCGGTGCGCACGTGTTCGATTCGGCCAACGGCGGTGCGCTGCTCTGGCAGCACCTGTTCTGGTTCTTCGGGCATCCAGAGGTGTACATCATCGCGCTGCCGTTCTTCGGCATCATCAGTGAGGTCATCCCGGTCTTCTCCCGCAAGCCGATGTTCGGCTACATGGGTCTGATCGGCGCGACGATCGCGATCGCGGGTCTGTCGGTGACGGTGTGGGCGCACCACATGTACGTCACGGGCGGGGTGCTGCTGCCGTTCTTCTCCTTCATGACCTTCCTGATCGCTGTGCCGACCGGTGTGAAGTTCTTCAACTGGATCGGCACGATGTGGAAGGGCAGTCTGTCCTTCGAGACGCCGATGCTGTGGGCGACCGGCTTCCTGATCACCTTCACCTTCGGTGGTCTGACCGGCGTCATCCTGGCCTCGCCGCCGCTGGACTTCCACGTCTCCGACTCGTACTTCGTGGTGGCGCACTTCCACTACGTGGTGTTCGGCACCGTGGTGTTCGCGATGTTCTCCGGCTTCCACTTCTGGTGGCCGAAGTTCACCGGCAAGATGCTCGACGAGCGGCTCGGCAAGATCACCTTCTGGACGCTGTTCATCGGCTTCCACGGCACCTTCCTGGTCCAGCACTGGCTGGGCGCCGAGGGCATGCCGCGCCGCTACGCGGACTACCTCGCGGCCGACGGCTTCACCGCCCTGAACACGGTGTCGACGATCGCCTCGTTCCTGCTCGGCCTGTCGATCCTGCCGTTCGTCTACAACGTCTGGAAGACCGCCAAGTACGGCAAGCCGGTCGGCGTCGACGACCCGTGGGGCTACGGCCGCTCCCTGGAGTGGGCGACCTCCTGCCCGCCCCCGCGGCACAACTTCATCACCCTGCCGCGGATCCGCAGTGAATCCCCGGCGTTCGACCTGCACCACCCGGAGATCGCCGCGCTCGACCAGCTCGAGAACGCCGGTCACGGCGAGAAGGCCCTCGCCGGGAGCAAGGAGGCCGGCAAGTGAAGATCCAGGGCAAGATGTTCATGTGGCTGGCCGTCTTCCTCCTCGCCGTAGCGGTCGTCTACGGCGTGTGGTCGAAGGAGCCGGCCGGCACCACCGCCCTCTTCCTGGCCTTCGGCCTGTCCATCATGATCGGCTTCTACCTGGGCTTCACGGCCAAGCGGGTGGACGTCGGCGCGCAGGACAACAAGGAGGCGGACGTCGCCGACGACGCCGGCGAGGTCGGGTTCTTCAGCCCACACAGCTGGCAGCCGCTCGCCCTGGCCGTGGGCGGTGCCCTGGCCTTCATGGGCGTGGCGATCGGCTGGTGGCTGCTGTACTTCTCGGCGCCCCTGCTCCTGGTCGGCCTCTGGGGCTGGGTCTTCGAGTACTACCGCGGTGAGAACCGCACCCAGTAAGCGACAGCGGTGCCCGGAAGGGGCCCGGACACTCCACCAGGAGTGTCCGGGCCCCTTCGCCGTCGCCTCACCCGTTCGGGCCGTCCAGTGAGCCGGGGACGGTCCGGGTTCCTAGCGTGAGGTCATGAGACACACAGAGTCCCCTCGCGGCGTCCGCGCCGGGAGCCGTGTCGTCGGCTGCACGCTGCTGGTGGCCGCCCTCGGAGCCGGTGTCACCGGCTGTTCCTCCGACGGCAGTCCGCTCGCCTCCGAGCCGTACGACGCCACGGACCAGATCTCCTTCAGCGGATCCGTCGAAGAGGGCAAGCAGGTCGACCCCGACGAGCCCCTGGAGATCGTCGCGGAGGACTCCGACGGACGCATCACCGACGTCACCGTCGCGGACGCCTCAGGGCGCCGTGTGGCGGGCGAACTGGCCGCCGACGGCAGCCGTTGGCATAGCACCTCCCCGCTGGCCGCCGAGGCCCAGTACACGGTCCGTGTGAGCACGGAGGACGAGGACGGGGCGCCCGGCCGGAAGGTCCTCACCTTCTCCACCGGCAAACCGACCACGACCAAGCGCCTTGCCGTCACCTTCGGGCCCAAGGCCGGCACGTACGGCGTCGGCCAGCCCCTCACGGCCGAACTCAGCGACCCCGTCAAGGACCTCGCCCAGCGGGCCGTCGTGGAGCGCGCCCTGAAGGTCGAGTCCACGCCCGCCGTGTCCGGCTCCTGGCACTGGGTGGACGACAAGAAACTGCACTTCCGCCCGCAGGACTACTGGCCCGCGCACGCCACCATCAGCATGCGCAGCACCCTGGAGGGCCTCAAGGTCAACGACCGCCTGCGCGGCGGCAGGACCAAGCCGCTGACGATCCGTACCGGCGACCGGGTGATAGCGGTCACCGACGCCGCCACGCACCAGCTGACGGTCTACAAGAACGACGAGGAGATCAAGCAGATCCCCGTCACCACCGGCAAACCCGGCTTCGAGACCCGCAACGGAGTCAAGGTCGTCCTCGCCAAGGAACGCTTCGTACGTATGCGCAGCACCACCGTCGGCATCGCCGAGGGGTCGTCCGAGTCGTACGACCTGGACGTGCACTTCGCGACCCGGGTGACCTGGAGCGGCGAGTACGTGCACGCCGCCCCCTGGTCCGTCGGCTCCCAGGGCTACGCCAACGTCAGCCACGGCTGCGTCGGCATGAGCACCGACAACGCCGAGTGGTTCTTCGACACCGTCCGCGAGGGCGACGTCGTCACGGTCGAGAACTCGGCCGGCGACACGATGGAGACCTTCGGCAACGGCTACGGCGACTGGAACCTGGACTGGGCCAAGTGGCAGGCCGGCAGCGCCCTGACCCCCGGCAAGGCCACGGGGCAGGCGGAACAGGCCCGCCTGCGGCCGCAGAGCACGTGAGGCGCCGGGCCGGCGGCCTACGACGCGCCCTGCAGCGCCTTCCGGCGCAGCAGGGACGCCAGCGCGGCGGCGAACTCGACCGGCTCCACCGGCAGCGTCACCGCCGACTCCGCGCGGCTCCACGTCGCCAGCCAGGCGTCCTGCGGCCGCCCGATCAGCAGCAGCACCGGAGGACAGTTGAAGACCTCGTCCTTGATCTGCCGGCACAGCCCCATACCGCCCATCGGCACGGCCTCGCCGTCCAGCACGCACACGTCGATGCCGCCCCGGTCCAGCTCCGTCAGCACGGCCGCCGGGGTCGCGCACTCCACGAACTCCACGACGGGCACGTCCGGCGCCGGCCGCCGCCCGGTGGCGAGCCGCACCTGCTCCCGGGTGTTGGCGTCGTCGCTGTAGACCAGCACCGTGGCGGTCGCCTGCATTGTTCCTCCACGCGTAAGAGAGAGGGCACGGCTCTGTCGGGAACTTCGGGTACCGATGGCGCGGATGCTACCCCCTCGGACCGCTCGTCAACACCGGTTCGGACACGGCTTCGAAAGGGCGTTCAGTGGGCCATCCGGGCAGTCCAGGAGGGGCGAACACACCGAACGGCACCCCCGGGAGTGAGGGCGGGATAAGCGACCGACATAATGTCGGCGTGGCGACAGCAACGACAGTAGATACCGGGCACGCGCACCCGTCGGTCAACCGACCGAACCTCACCAGCGTCGGAACCATCATCTGGCTGAGTTCCGAGCTGATGTTCTTCGCGGCCCTCTTCGCGATGTACTTCACCCTGCGATCGGTGACCGGACCCGACTTCTGGTCGGAGAAGGCCGACCTGCTGAACTTCCCGTTCTCGGCGACGAACACCACGATCCTGGTGCTCTCCTCGCTCACCTGCCAGCTCGGCGTCTTCGCCGCCGAGCGCGGTGACGTGAAGAAGCTCCGGATGTGGTTCATCGTCACCTTCATCATGGGCGCGGTGTTCATCGGCGGTCAGGTCTTCGAGTACACCGAGCTGGTCAAGCACGAGGGCCTGTCCCTCTCCTCCGACCCGTACGGCTCGGTGTTCTACCTGACCACCGGTTTCCACGGCCTGCACGTGACAGGCGGTCTCATCGCCTTCCTGCTGGTCCTGGGCCGGACCTACGCGGCGCGGAGGTTCACCCACGAGCAGGCGACAGCGGCCATCGTCGTGTCCTACTACTGGCACTTCGTCGATGTCGTCTGGATCGGCCTCTTCGCCACGATCTACATGATCAAGTAGCCGGGCCCACATCCGCGCGCGCTCTTCCGAGCGCACCAACCAGATGCATCGACGCAGAAGATCCTGACACCGGGGTAATCCGTGAAAAAGCTCTCCGCACGACGACGCCATCCGCTGGCGGCGCTCGTCGTCCTACTCCTCGCGCTGGCATGCACCGGGGGGCTGTACGCCGTGTTCGCACCCGCGGACAAGGCGCAGGCCGACGAAACCGCCCAGTCCCTCACCATCGAGGAGGGCAAGAAGCTCTACTCGGTCGGCTGCGCCAGCTGCCACGGCACCGGCGGTCAGGGCACCTCCGACGGCCCGTCCCTGGTGGGCGTGGGCGCCGCAGCCGTCGACTTCCAGGTGAGCACCGGCCGTATGCCGGCCGCCACCTCGCAGGGCGCGCAGATCCCGCGCAAGAAGGCCATCTACACCCAGGCCGAGATCGACCAGCTGGCGGCGTACATCGCCTCCCTGGGCGCCGGCCCGGCCGTTCCCACCGCCGAGCAGTACGGCCCCCAGGGCGCCGACGCCGCCAAGGGCGGCGAACTGTTCCGCAACAACTGCGCGCAGTGCCACAACTTCACCGGCAAGGGCGGTGCGCTCACGCACGGCAAGTACGCCCCGAGCCTCGACGGCGTCTCGCCGAAGCACATCTACGAGGCCATGCTCACCGGCCCGCAGAACATGCCCTCCTTCCCCGACAGCACGCTGTCGGAGCAGAACAAGAAGGACATCATCGCGTACCTCGACGCGGTCAACGGCGAAGAGACCGAGAGCCCCGGCGGCCTGACGCTCGGCGGACTCGGCCCGGTCTCCGAGGGTCTGTTCGCGTGGGTCTTCGGACTGGGCGCGCTGATCGCGGTCGCCGTCTGGGTCGCCGCTCGGACCGCAAAGGCCAAGAAGTCATGAGTAGCCAAGACATTCCCGAAGAGAACCTGCCCGTGACGCAGGACACCACCGGCTCGGTGAAGCTGGCGGACGAGAAGAACCCGTTCGCCGACCCGGGGCTGCCGCCCCACGAGCACCGGATCCAGGACATCGACGAGCGGGCCGCCAAGCGGTCCGAGCGTACGGTCGCCCTGCTGTTCACGCTGTCGATGCTGGCCACCGTCGGCTTCATCGCCTCCTACGTGACGATCCCGGTCGACAAGTCGGTCTACATCTTCCCGCTCGGTCACATCGGCGCGCTGAACTTCGCGCTCGGCATGACCCTCGGTGTCGCCCTGTTCGCCATCGGCGCCGGCGCGGTCCACTGGGCCCGCACGCTGATGTCGGACCAGGAGCTCGCCGACGAGCGTCACCCGATCGAGGCCTCCCCCGAGGTCCGGGCGAAGGTGATGGACGACTTCCGCCAGGGCGCCAAGGAGTCGGTGCTCGGCCGGCGCAAGCTGATCCGCAACACGATGTTCGGCGCGCTCGCCCTGTTCCCGCTCTCCGGCGTGGTGCTGCTGCGCGACCTCGGGCCGCTGCCCGGGACCAAGCTGCGCCACACCCTGTGGTCCAAGGGCAAGCTGCTCGTCAACATGAACACGAACGAGCCGATGCGGCCGTCCGACATCATCGTGGGCTCGCTGACCTTCGCCAAGCCCGAGGGCCTGGAGGAGCACGACCACGGCTTCCAGACCGAGATCGCCAAGGCCGCCCTGATGCTGGTCCGCATCCAGCCGGACAACATCAAGGACAAGCAGTCGCTGGAGTGGTCGCACGAGGGGATCCTCGCGTACTCGAAGATCTGCACCCATGTCGGTTGCCCGATCTCCCTGTACGAGCAGCAGACGCACCACGCGCTGTGCCCCTGTCACCAGTCCACCTTCGACCTCGCCGACGGTGCCCGGGTGATCTTCGGTCCCGCCGGTCACGCCCTGCCGCAGCTGCGCATCGGCGTGAACGATGAGGGCTATCTCGAAGCGCTCGGCGACTTCGACGAGCCCGTCGGTCCTGCCTTCTGGGAGCGCGGATGAGTACTACGACGACCCCCGAGTCCCGCTCGCGCGGGAAGGCTCCGGCCGGCGAACGCGTCGCCGACTGGGCGGACGGCCGGCTGGGGATCTACTCCCTGGCCAAGGCCAACATGCGGAAGATCTTCCCCGACCACTGGTCGTTCATGCTGGGTGAGATCTGCCTCTACAGCTTCCTCATCATCATCCTCACGGGTGTGTACCTGACGCTGTTCTTCCACCCGTCGATGAACGAGGTGGAGTACCACGGCAGCTACGTCCCGCTGCAGGGCCAGCTGATGAGTGAGGCCTACAAGTCGACGCTGGACATCAGCTTCGACGTCCGCGGCGGTCTGCTGATCCGTCAGATCCACCACTGGGCGGCGCTGGTCTTCCTGGCCGGCATGTTCGTGCACATGATGCGCGTGTTCTTCACCGGCGCGTTCCGCAAGCCGCGTGAGATCAACTGGCTGTTCGGCTTCCTGCTGTTCGTCCTGGGCATGTTCACCGGTTTCACCGGCTACTCGCTCCCGGACGACCTGCTCTCCGGCACCGGTATCCGCTTCATGGAGGGCGCGATCCTGTCCGTGCCGATCGTCGGCACGTACATCTCGTTCTTCCTGTTCGGCGGCGAGTTCCCCGGCGACGACTTCGTGGCCAGGTTCTTCTCGATCCACGTCCTGCTGTTGCCGGGCATCATGCTCGGCCTCGTGGTGGCGCACCTGATCCTGGTCTTCTACCACAAGCACACGCAGTTCGCGGGCCCCGGCAAGACCAACAACAACGTCGTCGGCATGCCGCTGCTGCCGGTGTACATGGCCAAGGCCGGAGGCTTCTTCTTCCTGGTCTTCGGTGTGCTCGCGGCCGTCTCGGCGATCGCCACGATCAACCCGATCTGGGCCATCGGCCCCTACCGGCCGGACATGGTCTCCACGGGCGCCCAGCCCGACTGGTACATGGGCTTCTCCGAGGGCCTGATCCGTGTCATGCCGGGCTGGGAGATCAACTTCTGGGGTCACACGCTCGTCCTGGGCGTGTTCATCCCGCTGGTGATCTTCCCGCTGGTCCTGGCGGCCATCGCGGTGTACCCGTTCATCGAGTCCTGGGTCACCGGCGACAAGCGCGAGCACCACATCCTGGACCGCCCGCGCAACGCCCCGACCCGCACCGCCTTCGGCGTCGCGTGGATCACGTGGTACTTCGTGCTCCTGGTCGGTGGTGGAAACGACCTGTGGGCCACCCACTTCCACCTGTCGATCAACGCCATCACCTGGTTCGTGCGGATCGCGTTCTTCGTCGCTCCGGTCGTGGCGTTCATCGTCACCAAGCGGATCTGCCTCGGCCTGCAGCGCCGGGACAAGGACAAGGTGCTGCACGGCCGCGAGTCGGGCATCATCAAGCGCCTGCCGCACGGTGAGTTCATCGAGGTCCACGAGCCGCTCAGCCAGGAGCAGCTGCACACCCTCACCGCGCACGAGCAGTACGCGCCGGTCGAGATCGGCCCGACGGTCGACGAGAACGGCGTCCGGCGCAAGGTCCCGGCGACCGAGAAGCTCCGCGCCAAGCTGAGCAAGGGCTACTACGGCGAGGACGCGCAGATTCCGAAGCCGACCGTCGAGGAGTACAAGGAGATCACGAGCGGCCACGGCCACCACTGATCACCTTCAGCGCCTCACCCCAGTCGCCACACGACACCGAAGGGCCCCCGTCCGTTCTGCGGACGGGGGCCCTTCGGGGTCCCCGGAGCTGGTTAAGGTGGAGGCCGGGAGCCTGCTGGCTCCCGAGATCCTTCTACACCCCTCAGGAGCGGCCATGAGCGCTGTGACCCCCGCTGGAGGCGACACCGCGGCGGGCCGCTCCTGGCCCGCCCTGCTGAACGGACTGCTGGACGGCCGGGACCTGTCCGCGGACGACACCGCCTGGGCGATGGACCTGATCATGCGCGGGGAGGCGACCGACGCGCAGATCGCCGGGTTCGCCGTCTCCCTGCGGGCCAAGGGCGAGACGGTCGAGGAGATCACCGGCTGCGTGCGCGCGATGTACGACCACGCCAACGTGATCGAGGTGCCGGGCGCGACGGTCGACATCGTCGGCACCGGCGGCGACGGCGCCAGGACGGTGAACATCTCCACGATGTCCTCGATCGTGGTGGCCGGCACCGGGGTGAAGGTCGTCAAGCACGGCAACCGGGCCGCGTCCTCCGCGTCCGGCGCCTCCGACGTGCTGGAGAAGCTCGGCGTCAATCTGCAGCTGACGCCGCGGCGGGTGGCCGAGGTCGCCGAGGAGGCCGGGATCACCTTCTGCTTCGCGGTGAAGTTCCACCCGGCGCTGCGTCATGTCGCGGCGGCCCGTGGGCAGCTCGGGGTGCGGACGGTCTTCAACTTCCTGGGCCCGCTGACCAATCCGGCCAAGGTGCGGTCGCAGGCCATCGGGGTGGCCGACGCCCGGATGGCCCCGATCATCGCCGGCGTCTTCGCCGGGCGCGGTCACTCCTCGCTGGTGTTCCGCGGCGACGACGGCCTGGACGAGCTGACGACCACCGCCACCTCCCGGGTGTGGGTGGTCCGCGACGGCAAGGTCGACGAGCAGACCTTCGACCCGCGCGACGTCGGCATCGAGCTGGTGCCCGTGGAGGCCCTGCGCGGCGCCGACGCCTCCTACAACGCCGAGGTCGCCCGCCGGCTCCTCGACGGCGAGCGGGGACCGGTGCGGGACGCGGTGCTGCTGAACTCGGCGGCCGCGCTGGTGGCCCTGGAGCCCGGCTCCGGCACCCTCACGGAGCAGCTCGGCGCCGGGATGGCGAAGGCGGCCGAGTCGATCGACTCGGGGGCCGCCAAGCGGCTCCTGGAGCGCTGGGTGACCGTCAGCAACGCCTAGCGGCGGCTTTCCCCGGGACCGATGTCCCGTGATCCGGACACGGGTTGCGGGACATCGATCAGTTCACGTACGTTCCTTCCAGGTCATGAGTGACAGCCATCAGGCCCCGGCCGGCTGTCCGGCAACCCTCCGTCCGTGGCGGGGTGCCCCGGGTGAAGACCAGGCCGTGGGCAGCAGGGCTCACGGCAAGCGCGGACCCCTCGCACACCAGGGGTCCTGGTCGTCGAGGAGCCTTCCATGAGCAAGCGAATGCGTTAGGGCCGCCGAGCCCCGCCTCTGCGTATCCCCTTTCCCTTTTCACTCCGCGCTGGAGCGTCGTCCGCTCGCGCGGGGATTCCGCCTGCCTCACCGGGAGTTCCGCCATGCCCGTCTCCGCCCTCTCCGCCGTCCCCGCCGCCGACCGGTCCGTGTGCGCCCCGCTGCCCGTGCTGGGCCGGGACGTCACCGTCCCCGTCGCCGCCGGGGGCGAGGTCGCCTACGCCGCCCTCGACTACGCCGCCAGCGCCCCGGCCCTCCAGCGGGTGTGGGACGACGTGGCCGCGTACGCCCCCTACTACGGCAGCGTGCACCGGGGCGCCGGATACCTCTCGCAGCTCTCCACCGACCTGTTCGAGAACGCCCGCCGGACGGTCGCCGGGTTTCTCGACTGCCGCGACGGGGACCAGGTGGTGTTCACCCGGTCCACCACCGACTCCCTCAACCTGCTCGCCACGGCGCTCCCCGACGGCTGCGAGGTGTTCGTCTTCGAGACCGAGCACCATGCCGCCCTGCTGCCCTGGCGGGGTTCGCGCGTCACCTTCCTCGACGCCCCGAGCAGCCCCCGGCAGGCGGTGGAGTCCCTGGAGCGCGCCCTCGCCGGACGCGACCCGCACGGCCCCGCCCTGGTCTGCGTCACCGGCGCCTCCAACGTCACCGGCGAACTGTGGCCGGTAGGGGAACTGGCCGCCGTCGCGCACGCGCACGGCGCCCGGATCGTCCTTGACGCCGCGCAGCTCGCCCCGCACCACGCGGTGAGCCTGCGAGAGCTGGACGTCGACTGGGTGGCCTTCTCCGGGCACAAGCTGTACGCCCCGTTCGGCTCCGGGGTGCTGGCCGGGCGCGCCGACTGGCTGCGGCGGGCCGAGCCCTACCTCGCCGGCGGCGGCGCCAGCCGCAAGGTCACCCGGCGGGCCGACGGGGGAGTGGACGTGGAGTGGCAGGAGGGCGCCGCCCGCCACGAGGCCGGCTCGCCCAACGTCATCGGCGCCCACGCCATCGCCTCCGCCTGCAAGGCGCTCACCGAGGCCGGCTTCGAGGCGCTGGCCGCGCGTGAGCAGCGGCTGATCCGCACGGTCCGCGAGGGGCTCGCGGACGTTCCCGAGGTGCGGTTCCTGTCGCTGTTCGGGGACGACGCCCCGCGCGTCGGCGTGCTCTCCTTCGTCGTGGAGGGCTGGACCGGCTCCCGCTTCGCCGCGGCGCTGTCCGCCGAGTACGGCATCGGCGTGCGGGACGGGCTGTTCTGCGCGCACCCGCTGGTGAGCGGGCTGCTCGGCGACGCCCGGGCGGAGGGCGGGTGCGGTGCGCCGGAGTCCTCCGGCGCCGTCCGCGTCAGCTTCGGGGCGGGTACGCCGGACGAGCACGTCGAGCGGTTCGTGCGCGCGGTGCGCGAACTGGTGCGGCACGGCGGGAGGGCCGGGTCCAGCCCTTCCGGCGCGTGAGGAGCGGGGAGCCTCAGCTGTCCAGACCGATGGCGAAGGCCGCCTCGAGGTCGTGCTGGGAGTAGGTGCGGAACGCCACGTGCGTGTCGGTGCCCTCCACGCCGGGGATCTTGCTGATCCGGCCGGGAATGACCTCGGCGAGGTCCTCGTGGTCACGGACCCGCACCATGGCGATCAGGTCGTAGGTGCCGGTCACGGAGAACACCTCGCTGACACTGTCCAGCGCGGCGATCCGCTCCGCGATCTCGGGGATCCGGTCCACGCTGGTCTTGATGAGGACGATCGCGGTGATCACGGCTGGTTCTCTCCCTCGGGGGCCGGAGCAGGGGTGGCCTTCACTGTAGTCGCCCTGCCGAAACGCACCCACGCGTAGCCGAAGCCCAGCCCGAACCCGATCAGGTGCGCCAGGTACGCCACCCCCGGTCCCTCGGCGGCCTGCCCCGCCGCCGCCCACTGCAGCGCCGCCCAGAACGGCAGCACCACCCACGCCGGCAGGCGCACGGGCAGGAAGAACAGGAACGGCAGGAGGCTGGTCACCCGGGCCCGGGGGAACAGGAACAGGAACGCGCCGAGCACCGCCGAGATCGCCCCGGAGGCGCCGACCAGGGCCCGCTCGGAGCCCGCGTTGGCGGCGGCGTACCCCAGCAGCGCGAGACAGCCGCAGCCGGCGTAGCAGAGGGTGAACCGGGCCCGTCCCATCCGCGCCTCGGTCATCGCCCCGAAGACGTGGAGGAAGAGCATGTTGCCGAGCAGATGCACCCAGCTGCCGTGCACGAACAGCGCCGTGGCGGGGGTGAGCAGCCCTCCGGGGGACCCTTCGAACAGGTCTGCGGGGATCACGCCCCAGCGCCGGAAGTAGTCCCGCTGCGCGGCGAGGAGTTCGTCCCCGGAGCCGTACGCCGGGTTGAGCCCCGCCGCCGGGCCGATGAGGAAGGCCAGGCAGCACAGTGCGACGAGGGTGCGGGTCACCGGCGCGGAGGTGCCCCGGACCGTCCCGGCGGCCGGCGCGTACCACTTGCGGATCATGAATACAGAGCATGACGTAACCGGACGCAACAGCGCAGACCGCCTCGCCGCCGTGGACGGGCGGGCGACGGAGACCCGCCAGGCCGTAGGGTTACGAGCCACACGCACCGCGGAGCCGGTGCGTCACGGACACTGGAAGGAAGGCGAACAGCCACGATGACGGTTCCACTGCCGACCGCCTCGACGCGGTGGCGCTGCACCCTCTGCGGCAACCTCACCCGCTTCGACGTGACCCGCTCGTCGAAGGTCGTCGAGTACGTCCACCTCGACCTGGCCGGAGAGCCCAGGGTCGAGGAGCGCGAGGTGCTCGGTGAGACGATCGAGTCGGTGCGGTGCCGCTGGTGCAACGCCGTGGACCAGGTGGAACTCGTGGACAGGCCGGGTGCCGGCTCCTGAGCGGGAGCAGGCCCCGCGGACGGTGACCCCGCGTACGGGGCCGCCCACAGGCATTGGGGTGTGACGGATGGTGGAGACCACGGGCGGGGGGCCGCAGGAAGGCGCCGCCGAGGTGCTCGACCGCCCGCTGCCCGACGGAGTGCGCCGCCGCGTCGTCCAGATCGTCGCCGACGGCTTCGGCGGTCTCACGGTCGCCGAGCTGCCCGCCCAGCTGCGGCAGTACGCGCGCTTCGCCCCGAACCGCCGCGCCAAGTTCGCCGGCAACGCCATGGCCGCGGCCCTGGAGACCGACCCGGTGTTCCGGCAGCGCATCGGGGAGAAGCTGAGAGAGGCCCAGCCGGAACTGGCCGGCGCCCTGGACTCCGGCTCCCCGCCCCCGGCCGCGGACCCGCTCGACGTGGCGGCCGCGGCCTATGTGCTCCGCCCGCCGGGCTGGGTGAAGCTGGTGACCGCCGCCGGCGAGGAGGCGCAGCGCGCCGACGCCGAGCGGGCCGGCGAGGAGAGCCGGGCCGAGCTGGAGCGGCTGCGCGCCGACCTCGACCGGGCCCGCGAGCACACCAGGTCCGAGACCGAGCGGCTGCGCGGCGAGCTGGAAGCGGCGAAGAAGGAGTCCGAGTCGCTGCACCGCAAGCTGCGCTCCGCGCTCAGCGACGTCAAGCGCGGCGAGGCAGCGCTGCGCAAGCTGCGCGGCGAGATGGAGTCCGTGCGCGCCGAGGGGCACGCCCAGGTCTCCGCCGCCGAGAGCGAGACCCGCCGGCTCAAGGCCCGCCTGGGGGAGACCGAGGCCGCTCTGGAGGCCGCGCGCCGGGCCGCCCGGGAGGGCCGCAGCGTGGAGGACATGCGGGTCCGGCTGCTGCTGGACACCGTGCTGGACGCCGCCCAGGGACTCCGCCGGGAGCTGGCGCTGCCCCCGGTGTCCGTCCGGCCCGCCGAGACCGTGGACGCCGTCGAGCCCGGCCGTATGACCCCGAAGGACATCGCGGCCCGCGCGCTGTCCGAGCACGACCCGGCCATCCTCGACCAGTTGCTGGCGCTGCCGCAGGCCCATCTGGTCGTCGACGGCTACAACGTCACCAAGACCGGCTATCCCCAGATGCCCCTGGAGAAGCAGCGGCTCAGGCTGCTGGGGCAGCTCGCCCAGCTCGCCGCCCAGACCGGCGCCGAGGTGACCTGCGTCTTCGACGGCGCCGAACTCGCCGCGCCGGTGCTGCTGGCGCCGCCGCGCGGGGTGCGGGTGCTGTTCTCCAAGCCGGGCGTCACCGCCGACGAGCTGATCCGTCAGCTGGTGCGCGCCGAGCCGCCGGGGCGGCCCGTCATCGTCGCCTCCACCGACCGCGAGGTCGCCGACGGCGTCGCACGGGCCGGCGCCCGCCCGGTCGCCTCGGCGGTGCTCCTCAAAAGGCTTACCTGACACCTCATTCGCATCCGTCCCTCGTGCAACGTACGGCAGCTATGCCCGAATTGACGGAACCGTCACGCAACGTAGCGTCAAGGATGCGTCACTGCAGGTGAGTTGTGACCCAATAAACCCGCTGTAACGGAGATTTCGTGTCCAGGGATTTGAACTGATCACAAGAGAATCACTATGGTCAGCCTTCGAACCCGCGCTCGCGCGATCACTCTCGAGAAGGAGCTCGTCTCCGTGGCGTCCCACCGTCGTCCCAAGCAGCCGAGCCGCGCACGCGTGACCGTGCTCACCACCGCTGCCGCCGCTGCCGTCGTCATGAGCTCTCAGGCGGCCAACGCCGCGCCGAGCGAGAAGCCGAGCAAGGACGAGGTCAAGGCCAAGGTCGACAAGCTCTACGAGCAGGCGGAGCAGGCCACCGAGAAGTACAACGGGGCCAAGGAGAAGCAGGAGAAGCTCCAGAAGGAGATCTCCACCATCCAGGACAACGTCGCCAAGGGCCAGCAGGAGCTCAACGAGCTGCGCGACGGCCTCGGTTCGATGGCCAGCGCCCAGTACCGCAGCGGCGGCATAGACCCCTCCGTCCAGCTCTTCCTCTCGGCCGACCCGGACGACTACCTCGACAAGGCGTCCACCCTGGACCAGCTGAGCACCCAGCAGGTCGACTCGCTGAAGAAGATCCAGGAGAAGCAGCGCGAACTCGCCCAGCAGCGCTCCGAGGCGTCCGAGAAGCTCAAGGACCTCTCCGCCACCCGCACCGAACTGGGCAAGAAGAAGCAGGAAGTCCAGGGCAAGCTCGCCTCCGCGCAGAAGCTGCTCAACAGCCTCACCGCCGCCGAGAAGGCCCAGCTCGCCCAGGAGGAGAGCCGCGCCACCCGCGCCAGCGAGCGTGACGCGCTCAACGTCAACGTCCCGGCCGGTTCCGGCCGCGCCGCCGCCGCCTTCGCCGCCGCGCAGAGCAAGCTCGGCACCCCCTACGTCTACGGTGCCACCGGCCCGTCCTCCTTCGACTGCTCGGGCCTGACCTCCTGGGCGTACGCGCAGGCGGGCGTCGGCATCCCGCGGACCTCCGAGGCGCAGACCGGCGCCGGCACCAAGATCTACTCGGTGAGCCAGCTCAAGGTCGGCGACCTGGTCTTCTTCTTCAACGACCTGCACCACGTGGGTCTTTACGCGGGCAACGGCCAGATCATCCACGCGCCGCGCACCGGCACCGTCGTGCGCTACGAGTCGATGAACACCATCGGCGGCCCGTTCATGTTCGGCGTCCGCGTCTAGGACTGTCCGCGTGCCCCCGTTCGGGGGATTCGCACCCGCGTCGATCTTCCCCGCGCCCCGCCTCTGACCCAGGTCACAGGCGGGGCGTCACCGTATGTGCCCGCCCTGGCCGACGCTTCGCCGGCCGCCGGGACGGCTACTGTCTGCCGCGTTTCCCTGTCCGCCAGCGGAAGGAGCGCGGCTTCCCGTGGGGTCCCATCGTCGTACCGCACCGTCGTCCGGATCCGGCCGGAGCGCCGTCCCCTCCCTCGGGCTGCTGGCCGCCGCGGCCACCGCCCTCGCCGCCGTACCGGCCGCGGCCACGCCGCCGGGCGACACCCGGGCCGAGGTGGACCGCCTGTACCAGGAGGCCGAGAAGGCGACCGAGGCGTACAACGAGGCCGACGAGCGCGCCGACGGACTGCGCCGGGAGATCGCCGCCGCGCAGGACGGGATCGCCCGGCAGCAGCAGCGCGTCAACACCATGCGGGAGTCGCTGGGTTCGCTCGCCGGCGCCCAGTACCGCTCCGGCGGCCTGGACCCCTCCCTCGCCCTGCTGCTCTCCGACGACCCGCAGGACTTCCTGGAGAAGGCCTCCGCCCTCGACCGGATCACCGTCCACCAGGCCGGTGAACTGAGGAGGCTGAGGAGCGCCCTGCGCTCCCTCTCCCAGGACCGCTCGGAGGCGGCGGACAGGCTCGCCGCGCTGGAGCGGAGCCGCAGGGCCGTCGCCGCCCACAAGCGGACCGTCGAGAGCAAGCTCGCCGAGGCCCGCCGGCTGCTCAACTCCCTCCCGGACGGTGAACGCGCCGCCTGGGACCGCGCCACCCGCTCCGCCCGCGCGGACCTGCTCGGCCCGGTAGGCGCCCCCGCCTCGGGCCGCGCGGCGGCCGCCGTCGCGGCCGCTCGCTCCGCCCTGGGCAAGCCCTACGTGTGGGGCGCCTCGGGCCCGTCCTCCTTCGACTGCTCCGGACTTGTCCAGTGGTCGTACGCGCAGGCCGGGGTCGGGCTGCCGCGCACCTCGCAGGCCCAGCGGTACGCCGGCCGGCAGGTACCGCTCTCCGAGGCGCGCCCCGGTGATCTGGTCGTCTACCGCTCCGACGCCTCCCACGTGGGGATGTACATGGGCAACGGCCAGGTGATCCACGCGCCCTACCCCGGCGCCCCCGTGCGCTACGACCCGGTCGGCATGATGCCGGTCTCGTCGGTCACCAGGGTCTGACCGCACCGGCGCGGCGCCCGTACCCTCGGGAAGGTGGCTGGTCGAAGGCGGGTGTCGGGTGCGTCGGTGGTGGCGCTGTGTCTGCTGCTCGTCTCCCTGGTGGCGTGCGGCGGGGGACCGGCCGTCGACGCCGCCCGCGCGGAGGTGCAGTCGCTCCTCGACCGGCGCGCGGAGGCGGTCCTCGACCGCGACGCCGCCGCCTACGCCCGCACCGGCACCCGGACCGGGTTCGCCGGCCTGCGCGCGGTGCCCCTCGCGGACTGGTCGTACCGCGTCACCGCCCTCGACCGCACCGGTGACACCGCCACCGCCGCCGCCGACCTGAGCTACCGGGTCGAGGGCCACGACGGCTCCCCGGTCGTCACCGCCCGCTCGCTGAGCCTGAGCCGGGACGCGGAGGGCCGCTGGTCCGTCGACTCCGACCGGCCCGCGGCGAAGTCGGGGCAGCAGCTCTGGGACCAGGGGACCGTACGCGCCGTCCGGGGCGGGCGGAGCCTGGTGCTGGGCGTCGGGCAGTCCGCCGACACGCTGCGCGACTACGCGGGGCTGGCCGACCGCTCGGTGCCCGCGGTGTCCGGCGCGTGGGGCACGCGCTGGGCCGGGCGCGTGGTCGTCCTGGTCCCGGCGAACCTGGAGGGCATGGCGGGCCTGCTGGGTTCGCCCGCCTCCTCCTACCGGGGGATCGCCGCGGTCACCACCGGCGCGACCGGCACGGGCGGGCGGGCGCCCGCGGACCGGGTCATCGTCAACCCGGAGGCGTTCGGACTGCTCGGCGACCCGGGCCGGCAGATCGTGCTCACCCACGAGACCACCCATGTCGCCACCCGCGCCCACACCTCCGCCGCCACCCCGCTGTGGCTGTCCGAGGGGTTCGCCGACTGGGTCGGCTACCGCGGCGGCGACCGACACCCCGACGAGGCCGCGCCCGAGCTGGCGTACGCGGTGGGCCGGGGCGAGGTGCCCGCCGGGCTGCCCGACGACGAGGACTTCGGTTTCGCGGGCGACGCGGACCGTCTGGCCCGCGCCTACGAGAGCGGCTGGCTGGCCTGCCGCCTCATCGCCGAGCGCTGGGGCGAGGACCGCCTGCGCGAGTTCTACCGCGCCGTGGGCGCCCACCAGGACCGGGAGGGCGCCGTCGAGGACGCGATGCACCGGGTACTCGCCCTGACCCGCGAGGAGTTCACAGCCCAGTGGCAGGACTACGTGAAAGCCACCCTGACGTGACCTGACCCCGCCACCCCGGGCGGTCGTGCCTGCCCCGAAGCCCGAAGGGCCGGTCAGGACGAGACCGGAGCCCGGGCCGCACGCCCGACCCCGCCCACCGCCGGAAGCGCCCGCCGCCGGGCCACCGTCCCGCGCCACAGCACCCGCGCGGCCGCCAGCGTCGCCGCAACCAACAGCCCGTTGCGCGCCCCCAGCAGCGCGATCCCGAGCGGATCACTCGCCACCACATGGGCGAACCACACCGGGAACTCCAGCACCGTCACCGCCGACGCCGCCAGCACCAGCACGACCGGCACCCCCATCCGGCTCCCCCGGAAGCAGAGGCAGACCGCCCCGAGCCCCACCAGCCACACCATGTACTGGGGACTGATCACCCGGCTCGTCGTCGTGAACATCAGCACCGCCGTGAACGCCGCGTCGGCCGCGGTCCACGCCTCGAAACGCGTCGCCCTCAGCCGCCACAGCACCAGCCACCCGAGCGCGGCCCCGCTCAGCACCAGCGCCCCGGTGCTCACCCAGCCCACGTACGGGCCGAGGAACTCGACCGAGCCGTAATGGAGCAGCACCTCGCCTTCCCAGCCGTGGTGCCGGGCCACATGGAAGACGAGCGACCCCAGCGACTCGACCTCCGTGCCCCGGTCCCGCTGGAAGGTGAGGAACGCGAACGCCCCCGGCATCAGCACGGCGAACAGCGCGGCCACCCCGGCCCCGGTCACCGCCGCCCACACCCACGCGCACCGCCGCCGCACCCCGAGCAGCAGCAGCGCCGGCCACACCTTCACCAGCGCCCCGAGACCGGCGAGCGCCCCCGCCAGCCGGGGGTACCGGGCGGCCGCCAGCAGCGCCGCCACGGCGACCGCGGTCACCATCACGTCGTAGCGCGCGTACACCGTCGGCCCGAGCAGCGGCACGCCCGCCACCCACACCCAGGCCCCGCGCGCCGACCGCCCGGAACCGCCCCCGGCGTACCGCAGCAGGGCGAGCGTGACCAGGTCGGCGACGAGGGCCAGCACGAAGAACGCGGTGGCGTACTCCAGGAACGGCAGCAGGCCGGGGGAGAGGACCGCGAGGGCCGCGGCGGGCGGGTACTGCCAGGTGACGTCGTCCAGCGGGAAGGTCCCGGTGCGCAGCACGTCGTACCAGCCCCGGTAGATCACCGACACGTCGCTGGTGACGTCGGGCCCGGGGAAGACGATCACCTTCAGGACGCACAGCAGCAGGGCGGCCCGCGTCAGGCCCCACAGAAGCAGCAGCCGGGCGAGGGAGCCCCGTGCGGCCGTCGTCCTCATGCGTTCCCTGCCCGTCCGGTGCGGTGTCCGTCAGGGGCCATGATGTCCCGGACGCCGGTGCGCGTGCCACAGAGCGCGGCCGTGGCGGACGGCGCAACCCCGTTCGGTAGGGTCGGCGGCGATGCACAAGACCCTGATCGTGACCAACGACTTCCCGCCCCGCCCCGGCGGCATCCAGGCGTTCCTGCACAACATGGCGCTGCGTCTCGACCCGGAGCGCCTCGTCGTCTACGCCTCCACCTGGAAGCGCTCCCGGGAGGGCGCCGAGGCCACCGCCGCCTTCGACGCCGAGCAGCCCTTCACCGTCGTACGCGACCGCACGACCATGCTGCTGCCGACGCCGGCCGCCACCCGGCGGGCGGCCGGGCTGCTGCGCGAGCACGGGTGCACCTCGGTGTGGTTCGGGGCGGCGGCACCGCTCGGGCTGATGGCGCCGGCGCTGCGCCGCGCGGGCGCCGAGCGGATCGTGGCCACCACCCACGGCCACGAGGCCGGCTGGGCCCAGCTGCCCGCCGCACGGCAGCTGCTGCGCCGGATCGGGGAGTCCACCGACACGATCACCTACCTCGGCGAGTACACCCGTTCCCGGATAGCCTCCGCGCTCACCCCGGAGGCCGCCGCGCGGATGGTGCAACTGCCGCCCGGGGTCGACGAGAAGACCTTCCACCCCGGTTCCGGCGGCGAGGAGGTGCGGGCGCGGCTCGGGCTGACCGACCGGCCGGTGGTGGTGTGCGTCTCACGGCTGGTGCCGCGCAAGGGCCAGGACACGCTGATCCGGGCGATGCCCGCGATCCTGGCCGCCGAGCCGGACGCGGTGCTGCTGATCGTCGGCGGCGGCCCCTACGAGAAGGACCTGCGCCGCCTCGCCGCCGACACCGGCGTCGCCGCCTCCGTGCGCTTCACCGGATCGGTGCCCTGGTCCGAGCTGCCCGCCCACTACGGCGCCGGTGACGTCTTCGCGATGCCCTGCCGGACCCGGCGCGGGGGACTGGACGTCGAGGGTCTCGGCATCGTCTACCTGGAGGCATCCGCGACCGGCCTGCCCGTCGTCGCCGGCGACTCCGGCGGCGCCCCGGACGCGGTCCTCGACGGCGAGACCGGCTGGGTGGTCCCCGGCGGCTCCCCCGCCGACACGGCCGACCGCGTCACGGCCCTCCTCGCCGACGGGGAACTCCGCCGCAGAATGGGACAGCGGGGCCGCGAATGGGTCGAGGACAAGTGGCGCTGGGACCTGCTGGCCGAACACCTGAAAGCGCTGCTGTAGGACCCCGCGGGGCGCCCCAAACCGCGCCCCGCCGCTGCCTACTTGGCGTAGATCGCCTCGATCTCGTGCGCGTAGTCCTTGGCGACCACGTTCCGCTTCAGCTTCAGCGACGGGGTCAGGTGCCCCGACTCCTCGGTGAACTGCGCCGGCAGCACCCGGAACTTCCGCACCGACTCCGCCTTGGAGACCGCCGAGTTGCCGTCGTCGACGGCCTGCTGGATCGCCGCGAGCAGCTCGGGGTCCTGGCTCAGCGACTCCGCCGTCGACCCCGCCGGCTTCCCGTGCTCGGCGCACCAACGGCCCAGGAACTCCTCGTCAATGGTGACCAGCGCGCCCACGAACGGCCGCCCGTCGCCCACCACCATGCACTCCGCGACCAGCGCGTGCGCCCGGATCCGGTCCTCGATGACCGCCGGGGCGACGTTCTTGCCGCCCGCCGTCACGAGTATCTCCTTCTTGCGGCCGGTGATCCGCAGATAGCCGTCCTCGTCCAGGGTGCCGATGTCCCCGGTGTGGAACCAGCCGTCGGCCAGCGCCTCGGCGGTCGCGGCCGGGTTGTTCCAGTACTCCTTGAACAGGTGCTCGCCGTGCAGCAGCACCTCGCCGTCGTCCGCGATCCGGACGACCGACCCGGGCAGCGGCTGGCCGACCGTGCCGATCTTCTGCCGGTCCCACGGGTTGAACGCGGTCGCCGCGCACGACTCGGTCAGGCCGTAGCCCTCCAGCACGCTGAAGCCGATGCCGCGGAAGAAGTGGCCCAGACGCTCGCCCAGCGGGGCGCCGCCCGAGATGGCGTACTCGCCGCGCCCGCCCAGCACCGCGCGCAGCTTGCCGTAGACCAGCCGGTCGAAGATCTTGTGCTTGATCCTCAGGCCGAGGGCCGGGCCGGACGGGGTGTCCAGCGCCTGGCTGTAGGCGATCGCCGTGTCCGCCGCCTTGTCGAAGATCTTGCCCTTGCCGTCGGCCTGCGCCTTGGCCCGCGCCGAGTTGTAGACCTTCTCGAACACGCGCGGCACGCCCAGGATCAGCGTCGGGCGGAACGAGGCCAGCTCGTCGGTGAGGTTCTTGATGTCGGGCACACAGCCCAGCTTGATCGGCGCCATCATGGGCGCGATCTGCACCAGCCGCCCGAAGACGTGCGCCAGCGGCAGGAACAGCAGCACCGAGCACTCGCCCGTGCGGAACAGCGGACGCAGCCGCTCCACGATGTTGCCGCACTCGGCGAAGAAGCTGCGGTGGGTGAGCACACAGCCCTTGGGGCGGCCGGTCGTGCCGGAGGTGTAGACGATGGTCGCCGGGTCGTCCGCCCGGGCGACCGAACTGCGCTCCTCGACCGTCCCGTCGGTGACGTCCTGCCCGAGCCGGCCCAGCTCCTCGACGCCCCCGGCCTCTATCTGCCACAGGTTCTTCAGCGCGGGCAGCCGGTCGCGCACCGACTCCACGGTCGCCGCGTGGGCGTCGAGCTCCACGAAGCACGCGGTGGCGCCGGAGTCGCCGAGGATCCACGCCACCTGCTCGGGCGAGCTGGTCTCGTACACCGGCACGGTCACCGCGCCGGCGCTCCAGATCGCGAAGTCCAGCAGCGTCCACTCGTAACGGGTGCGGGACATCAGGCCGACCCGGTCGCCGGGCTGCACACCGGCGGCGATCATGCCCTTGGCGGCCGCCCGCACCTCCGCCAGGAAGGTGGTGGCCGTCACGTCCTGCCAGGCGCCGCCCACCTTGCGGGCGATGACGGCGACGTCGGGGTGCTGCGCGGCGTTTCTGTGGACGATGTCGGTCAGATTGCCGTCCGCGGGGACCTCGTACAGGGCCGGAAGGCTGAACTCGCGCAAGACTGCTGCTCCTCTTAGGGCGCCGGCGCCACGACGTTGTGCGATGCGACGGCGCGGTCCAAGGGTCGGGCGGGTGCTCGCGGATTCACAAGTTGAAATCCTGAGCACGACTGGACTGCCCGGACGTTACCCGCCGGTATGGCGTCTACGACAGGGGGTCCCGGCGAGATGTTCGCTGCGTCACACAGGTTGGTGTTTCATCGCGCACAGTAGTCCACCCCCTCCCCGACGAGCCAGTAACCGCAGGTCCGCCTGCCATTGTTCACGTGCGCCGCACCCGCTTACCCTTGATCGCCATGGCATCCACACCAGGCGGCAACCAGCGCACGCGCGTCCACGTGGTCAGCGACGTGCACGGCAACGCACGGGACCTCGCCCGTGCCGGCGAGGGCGCCGACGCCCTGATCTGCCTGGGCGACCTGGTCCTTTTCCTCGACTACGCCGACCACTCCCGCGGCATCTTCCCCGACCTGTTCGGCGCCGGGAACGCCGACCGCATCGTGGAGCTGCGCACCGCCCGCCGCTTCGAGGAGGCGCGCGAGTTCCAGCGCCGGCTGTGGGCGGACATCGGCACGGACAAGGCGGCGGCGATCGAGAAGGCGGTGCGCAAGCAGTACGCGGAGCTGTTCGCCGCCTTCCCCGTCCCGACGTACGCCACCTACGGCAACGTCGACATGCCGCCCCTCTGGAAGGAGTACGCCGGCCCCGGCACCACCGTGCTCGACGGGCAGCGGGTGGAGATCGGCGGCCGGACCTTCGGCTTCGTCGGCGGCGGCCTGCGCACGCCGATGCGCACGCCCTACGAGATCGACGACGAGGAGTACGCGGCGAAGATCGAGGCGGTCGGCGAGGTCGACGTGCTGTGCACGCACATCCCGCCGGAGGTGCCGGAGCTGGTCTACGACACCGTCGCGCGCCGCTTCGAACGCGGCAGCCGTGCCCTGCTGGACGCCATCCGGCGCACCCGGCCCCGCTACTCCCTCTTCGGACACGTCCACCAGCCGCTGGCGCGCCGGATGCGGATCGGGGCCACCGAATGCGTGAACGTGGGGCACTTCGCGAGCAGCGGGCGCCCCTGGCGGCTGGAATGGTGACGATGTCCCAGGTCGGGTGAGTTGGGCCGGCCGGGCGCGCGGTAGCCTTCGCCTGCACGCGAGTGCGCAGTGTGCCCGGCGCACGGCGACGACGAACAACGGCCCGCATCCGGAGGAGCCACGGCGATGGCGGAACACACCAGCTCGAGCATCACGATCGAGGCGGCGGCGGCCGACGTCATGGGGGTGATCGCCGACTTCGCCCGCTACCCGGACTGGACCGGTGAGGTGAAGGAGGCGGAGGTCCTCAAGACCGACGGCGAGGGCCGCGCCGAGCAGGTGCGCCTCGTCATGGACGCCGGCGCGATCAAGGACGACCAGACCCTCGCCTACACCTGGACCGGTGCGAACGAGGTCTCCTGGACCCTGGTGAAGTCCCAGATGCTCCGCTCCCTGGACGGCTCCTACCTCCTCACCCCGGCGGGCCCCGGCACCACCGAGGTCACCTACCGCCTCACCGTGGACGTCAAGATCCCCATGCTCGGCATGATCAAGCGCAAGGCCGAGAAGGTCATCATCGACCGAGCCCTGGCCGGCCTGAAAAAGCGAGTGGAGTCCCCCACGAAGTAACCGTGCCGCCCCCAGCTGCCGCAGCTGCGGGCAGTCGTGCCGCTGGGCGGCACGGGTGGGCGCAGCGGCACCCCGCAGGCGCGGGCGAGTAAATCCCACCCCCGCCCGGCGTCCGTTACGGTTCACCCCCATGCGCACCCTCCTGATCACGGGCCCCGGCGGCAGCGGCCGCACCACCACCGCCGCCGCCACCGCGCTCACCGCCGCCCGCGAGGGCACCCGCACCCTCCTCCTCGGCACCGACCGCACGGACACCCTGGGCCCCGTACTGGGGGACGCGGCCACCCCGCACCTCACCGTGCGCCGCGTCGACCCCGACACGGACTTCCGCACCGACCTCGCCGCCCTCCAGGACCGGGCCGCCTCCGCCCTCGACCTCCTCGGCGCCTCCCGGCTCGACCCCGAGGAGATCGCCCCCCTCCCCGGCGCCGAGGAGCTCGCCGTGCTGCGCGCCCTGCGCGACGCCGCGCTCCCGAAGCCGGAGGAGGAGGCGTACGACCTCGTCGTCGTGGACCTCCCGCCCACCCCGCGGGCCCTCTCCCTCCTCGCCCTCCCCGAGGAACTCCGCCGCTATCTGCGCCGCCTCCTGCCGCCCGAACGGCAGGCCGCCCGCGCCCTGCGCCCCGTGCTCGGCCGCCTCGCCGGCGTCCCGATGCCCGCAGAGTGGCTGTACGGGACGGCGGCCCGCCTCGACCTCGAACTGGCCGCCGTCGAGGCCGTGCTCGCCGACCGCGACACCCTCGTACGCCTGGTCGCCGAGCCGGGACCGTCCGGCGCCGACGCCGTACGCGCCGCGGCCCTCGGGCTCGCCCTGCGCGGACTGCGGGTGGACGCGCTGGTCGCGACCCGGGTCCTGCCGGAGAGCGAGGCGGGCGGCTGGCTCGCCGGGCCGGTGGCCCAGCAGCGCAAGACCCTGGAGGAGTGGCAGGAGTCCTACGCCGTCCACCCCGTCACCCATCTGGGCCGCGACCCGCGGGGCGGCGACGACCTGGCCGCACTGGCCGTCCCCGGCGCCGGGGCGGAACCCGGCGCCGTCTCCTGGCCGGTCACCGACTCCGCGGCCGACGACGGCGTCCTCGTCTGGCACATCCCCCTGCCGGGCGCCCGCCGCGACGAACTCGACCTGATCCGGCGCGGCGACGAGCTCGTCGTCACCGCGGGACCGTTCCGCCGCATCGTCCCGCTGCCCTCCGCGCTGCGCCGCTGCACCGTCGACGGCGCCGCCCTGCGCGAGGGCGCACTGCGCGTCCGCTTCCGGCCGGATCCGGAACTGTGGCCGCGCACCCGCTGAAGCGACGACGGCCGTTCGGGTAACGTCGATGGGGCCCACCCGCAGTCAGGAGTCCGTCATGAGCGAACAGCTCCCCCCGTCCGACGACCCCGGGGACCAGACCGGGCAGCCCGGGACGACCGGGGACGAGATCGCCGGCAAGCCGGTGGACGACGTACGGGCGGACGAGACGCACGCCGACGCCTGGGCCACGGCCGCCGCCGAGGACCTGGAGGCGGAGCAGGCCCGGCGCCGCGCCGAGTACGGGCCGCCCCCCGGCTCGGCGGCCGAGGAGCTGAAGAAGCTCGTCGACGCGGTCGCCGACAGGCTCTCGGGCCTGCAGTCCCCGCTGCTCGGCGCGGTCGCCGGACCGGCCGCCCAGCAGGTGGTGCGGCAGGTGGTCCAGCAGGCGAAGGCCGCCGTCGAACCCGTCATCGAACGCAACCCGGACGTCTTCGACCACCTCGCCGCCGCCGGCAGCGAACTCCTCGCCGCCTACCGCTCGGCCGTGCAGGACCAGGAGCGCCGCTGGACGGCCCGCGAGTCCGGCGCCGGCGACGCCGACGAGCGCCGCGACCGGGGCGACGACCCCGGCACCGGCCCCGGCGAGCACATCGACCTGGACTGACGGCACGGTCCCCGGGAGGGCCCGGCGGGGGCTCCCATGATCCCCGCGGGGCCGCTCACCGTACGGACGCCGGGGCTCCCAGGGCATCGCCTCGGGTACCGTTGGCGTAGCGGGGCTCGACCGAAACTGAGGGATTCATGGGACTCACCATCGGCGTCGACATCGGCGGCACGAAGATCGCGGCCGGCGTGGTCGACGAGGAAGGCAACATCCTCTCGACCCACAAGGTGCCGACCCCGGGCACGTCCGAGGGCATCGTGGACGCCATCGCCTCCGCGGTGGAGGGAGCACGCGCGGGGCACGACATCGTCGGCGTGGGCATCGGTGCGGCCGGATACGTCAACCGTCAGCGCTCCGAGGTCTACTTCGCCCCCAACATCCACTGGCGCAACGAGCCGCTCAAGGAGAAGGTCGAGGCCCGCACGGGTCTCCCGGTCGTCGTGGAGAACGACGCCAACGCCGCGGCCTGGGGCGAGTACAAGTTCGGCGCGGGCGCCGGCCACCGCAACGTCATCTGCATCACGCTCGGCACCGGCCTCGGCGGCGGCATCATCATCGGCAACAAGCTGCGCCGCGGTCACTTCGGCGTGGCCGCCGAGTTCGGCCACATCCGCATGGTGCCCGACGGCCTGCTGTGCGGCTGCGGCTCCCAGGGCTGCTGGGAGCAGTACGCCTCCGGCCGCGCCCTCGTCCGCTACGCCAAGCAGCGCGCCAACGCCACCCCCGAGAACGCGGAGACGCTGCTCTCCCTCGGCGACGGCACGCCCGAGGGCATCGAGGGCAAGCACATCTCCATGGCCGCCCGTCAGGGCGACCGGGTGGCCGTCGACTCCTACCGCGAGCTGGCCCGCTGGGTCGGCGCCGGACTCGCCGACCTGGCCTCCCTCTTCGACCCCTCCGCCTTCATCATCGGCGGCGGCCTCTCCGACGAGGGCGAACTGGTCCTCGGCCCGATCCGCAAGTCCTACAAGCGCTGGCTGGTCGGCAGCAACTGGCGCCCCGTCGCCGAGGTCCTCGCCGCCCAACTGGGCAACGAGGCGGGTCTGGTGGGCGCCGCGGACCTCGCCCGCGAACCCGACCCGATCATGTGACACCCCTCCACGTGCACGGCGGCGCCCGCCTGATCCCCCGGCCGGGGACGGCGGGCGCCGCCGTTTCCCGGCCGCCCGCCTCATCCCCCGGCCGGGAAACGGCGGCGCAGCCGCCCTCGCCCCGCGACCGGTCGGCGTATGTTGATCCCCATGGCGACGACTCCGCTGCTGCCCGACTCCCGGACCGAGTCCGACGGTTCGGCCGTCATCCGGGTGCTCAGCTACAACATCCGTTCGATGCGGGACGACACCGGGGCGCTCGCCCGGGTGATCGGCGCCTGCGCACCCGATCTGGTGCTGCTCCAGGAAGCGCCCCGGTTCTTCCGGTGGCGGAAGAAGCTCGCCCGGCTCGCCTCGGAGACGGGCCTCGTCGTCCTCACCGGGGGAGCCACCGCCGCGGGGCCCGCGATCCTCTGTTCGCTGCGGGCCACCGTCGAGCGGACGGAGGACGTGCTGCTGCCGCTCACGCCCGGACAGCACCGGCGCGGGTTCGCCACCGCCGTCGTCCGGTTCGGCGGCGCCCGGCTCGGGGTGCTGAGCTGTCACCTGTCCCTGCGCCAGGACGAGCGGTACGAGCAGGGCGGCATGCTCCTCGACCGGCTCGCCGCGATGGGGACCGAGCACGCGGTCGCGGGCGGGGACCTCAACGAGCGGCCGGACGGACGCACGTTCCGGCGGCTGACAGAGTCCCTCACCGACTGCTGGGCCGCGGCCCCCTGGGGCGGCGAGCACACCTGGGTCCGCGACGCACCGCACCGGCGGATCGACGCCCTCCTCGCCACCAAGGGCGTGCGGGTGCTGGGCTGCGGGGTACCGCTCGAACAGCCCGGGGTGAGCGGAAGCGACCTCGCGGCGGCCACGGACCACCTCCCGGTGCTGGCCGCCGTCAGGGTTCCCGCCTAGAGCGGGTCAGACCACCGCGCCCCGGCCCGGGTCGTCGTCGTCCTCGTCGTCCGTGCGCATCCGCATCACCAGCGTGGCGAATCCGCCCAGGAAGCCGCCGATGCACAGCGTGGTCAGCCACCAGGACATCTCCCAGCCCAGCAGTATCGCCAGCAGCAGCAGAAGCGGGCCGCCCAGCACCCCCAGCCACGCGAACTTCGACGTGACGTCGGCGTCCGGGAGCGGGGGCGGCTCCGGCGGGACGAAGTGGCCCTCGTCGGTCGCGTCGAGGTCGTCGTCCGAGGGCTCCCGCACGCTGTAGTCGCGCGGGCCGCCGACACCGGGCGCGAAGGAGACGGAGCCGCCCAGCGGCTTGGCAGGCTCGTCCTCGGCCTTCCGCGGCGCGTCCGCCTCCGTCTCCGTCACGTCGTCGTTGGTCTCGGGCTCCAGCAGCGCCAGGTCCTCGACCGACTTGAACGGCTTGGCGCCCGGCGGGTCCGGCGGCTCGTCCCCGTAGCCGGCGACGATCGCCTCCCACGCGGCCGCCTCGTCGAAGGGAACCCCCTTCTCCTCGGGCTCCCGGTCCTCGCGGTCCTCGCGGTCCGAGTCGTGCTCAGCCACCTGCGGTCGTCCCTTCCTTGCCCAGACCGGACTCTCTGACGGCGCCGGGTGCGAGCCGGCCGATGAACGCGGTGCTCTCCCGGAAGATCCGCTCCGCGTCATGGTCCAACGTCGCCACGTGGTAGCTCTGTTCCAGGAGTACCTCCGTCACGTCCACCGAGGACACCCGGCCGAGGATCCGCGCCGAGTCCGCCGGGGGCACCACATGGTCCTGCGGGCTGCGCATCAGCAGCAGCGGCTGGGTGACCCCGGGCAGCTCGCCGTCGACGAGCCGGAAGAAGTTCCGCAGCGAGTGCGCCGCGTGCAGCGGCACCCGGTCGTAGCCGAGCTCCCTGCTCAGCGGCTTGGCGATGTCGCTCGCGATGCCCTTCGTCGCCGGGACGAAGTGGCGGAGCACGGGAAGGGCGTGCGCGGCCACGCCGTGCACCTTGTTCGCCGGGTTGACGACCATCACCCCGCTCACCGCGTCGCCGTGCCGCGCGGCCAGCCGCAGCGCCAGCGCGCCGCCCATCGACAGACCCGCCACGAAGACCCGGTCGCCGCGCTCCCGCAGCGCCCGCAGCTCGCGGTCCACCTCCGCGTACCAGTCCTGCCAGCCGGTGACCCCGAGGTCCTGCCAGCGCGTGCCGTGCCCGGGCAGCAGCGGCAGCGAGACGGTCAGGCCGCGGGCGGCGAGATGCTCGGCCCAGGGGCGCAGCGACTGCGGCGAACCGGTGAAGCCGTGGCAGAGGAGGACGGCGGTCTCCCCGCCCTCGTGGCGGAACGGCTCGGCTCCGGTCAGGAGCGGCACCTTCGGCCTCCTGTTCGTAGGAAGGTCTGGCAAGGTCTGGCACGTCACGACGGCCGCGGCGGGGGGCGCACGCGGACTGCAGGACCTTCACCGTACGCGACCGCACTGACACCGACCAGGGCCGTCGGGTCCATTGACGGCGCTCCGGGATATGGTCTGACCAACACGCACGGGAGGCACTCGGTTGTTGTACGGCACGATGAAGGTCGCCATCGGAGGGCCGCTGAAGCTCGCCTTCAGGCCCTGGGTGGAGGGCCTGGAGAACGTACCCGCCGAGGGACCGGCCGTCCTGGCCAGCAACCACCTGTCGTTCTCCGACTCCTTCTTCCTGCCGGCCGTCCTGGACCGCAAGGTCACCTTCATCGCCAAGGCCGAGTACTTCACCACCCCGGGCGTGAAGGGCCGGCTGACGGCCGCCTTCTTCAAGGGCGTGGGCCAGCTCCCGGTGGACCGCTCGGGTGCGCGCGGCGCGGGCGAGGCGGCGATCAAGAGCGGCATAGAGGTGCTGGAGCGCGGCGAGCTGTTCGGGATCTACCCGGAGGGCACCCGCTCGCCCGACGGCCGCCTCTACCGGGGCAAGCCCGGCGGCCTCGCGCGCGTGGCGCTGGCCACCGGCGCGCCCGTCATCCCCGTCGCCATGATCGACACGGAGAAGATCCAGCCGCCGGGGCAGGTGATGCCCAAGCTGATGAAGCCCGGCATCCGGATCGGTAAGCCGCTGGACTTCAGCCGCTACCAGGGCATGGAGCACGACCGCTTCGTGCTGCGCGCGGTGACCGACGAGGTCATGTACGAGATCATGAAGCTGTCCGGCCAGGAGTACGTCGACATGTACGCCACCGCCATGAAGCGGCAGCTCACGGAGGCGGCCAAGGCCGAGAAGGAAGCGGAGAAGGCGGCGAAGGCCGCCCTCGCCCGCGCGGAGAAGGAGCAGGCCGAGAAGCTGAAGGCCGCGATGGAGCAGGCCGACCGGGAGCAGGACGGGCGACGGTCCGACCCCTAGTCGGGGGCTCGGGGGAGTGGGGGACATGGCCAGGCGCGAGAAAGCCGTGCGCGAGAGTGTGATGCGCATGTCGGTGGAGCAGCCGCTGTGGCGCGCGCTCACCGGCTACCGGATCCTCACCCTCGTCTACGCGATCGGTCTGTTCGCCAGCGCCCACGAGAAGTTCCCCCGCCCCTGGCTCGCCGTCGGCTACTTCACCGTCCTCGCGGTGTGGACCCTCGCCACGCTGCCCAGGACCGCCGGCGCCGCCGCCTGCACCAAGCGCTTCCTCGCCGCCGACCTGACCATCGCGCTCGCCGGCATCCTGCTCACACCGGTCGCCGACTCACCCGAACGGGTCGAGGCGGGCGGCCCGACCCTGCCGTCCATCTGGACCGCCGGCTCGGTGCTGGCGTTCGCCATCAAGGGCGGCTGGCGCTGGGCGGCCCTCGCCTCCACCCTCGTCGCCGTCGCCAACCTGGTCGAACGCGGCGGCCCGGCCCGCGACACCGTGCACAACGTGCTCCTCGTCTGGGTCGCCTCCATCGCCATCGGCTACGTCGTCGAGGTCGCCCGCGCCTCCGAGCGCACCCTCGCCCGCGCCCTGGAGATCGAGGCCGCGACCAGGGAGCGGGAGCGGCTCGCGCGGGACATCCACGACAGCGTGCTCCAGGTGCTGGCGATGGTGCAGCGGCGCGGCGCGGTGATCGGCGGGGAGGCCGCCGAACTGGGCCGGATGGCCGGCGAGCAGGAAGTGGCGCTGCGCACCCTGGTCTCCGGCGGGCTCGTGCCCGTCCCCCGCACCCCGGAGGACGCCGCCGTAGGCGCCGTGGACGCGGACGGCGCCGTGGACGGCCGCCCGGCCGACCTGCGCACACTGCTCGCCCCCTACGCCGGAGCCCTGGTCAGCCTCGCCGAGCCCGGCGCGCCGGTCCGGCTCGCACCGGACGCCGCGCGGGAGGTGGCCGCCGCCGTCGGGGCCGCCCTGGACAACGTCCGCAGGCACGCCGGGGAGGACGCCCGCGCCTGGATCCTCGTCGAGGACGAACCGGACGAGGTGATCGTCACCGTCCGCGACGACGGGCCCGGCATCCCCGAGGGCCGGCTCGCCCAGGCGGAAGGGGAGGGACGGCTCGGCGTGGCCCTGTCGATCCGGGGCCGCCTCCGCGACCTCGGCGGCAGCGCGGAACTGGTCTCGGTGCCGGGGCAGGGCACGGAGGTCGAACTCAGGGTGCCCAAGGACAAGCAGGAAACGGACGACCCGCGGGGGAAGGCGGAACAGCGATGACGGACACCACCGGGGACCGCCGGGGCCCGATTAGGGTCATGGTGGTCGACGACCACCCGATGTGGCGCGACGCCGTCGCCCGCGACCTCTCCGAGGCCGGCTTCGAGGTCGTCGCCACCGCGGGCGACGGGGACCAGGCGGTGCGCCGCGCCAAGGCCGCCGCACCCGACGTCCTCGTCCTCGACCTGAACCTGCCCGCCAAGCCCGGCGTGCAGGTCTGCAAGGAGGTCGTCGCCGCGAACCCCGCCGTCCGGGTGCTCGTCCTGTCCGCCAGCGGTGAGCACGCCGACGTCCTGGAGGCGGTGAAGTCCGGCGCCACCGGCTACCTGCTGAAGTCGGCGTCCACCGAGGACCTGCAGGACGCCGTGCGCCGTACCGCCGTCGGCGACCCGGTGTTCACCCCCGGGCTGGCCGGACTCGTCCTCGGCGAGTACCGCCGCCTCGCCTCCGAACCGGCCGGCCCCGCCCCCGGCGACGGCGAACCGGGCGCGCCCCGGCTGACCGACCGCGAGACCGAGGTGCTGCGCCTGGTCGCCAAGGGCCTCAGCTACAAGCAGATCGCCGAACGCCTCGTCATCTCCCACCGCACGGTGCAGAACCACGTGCAGAACACCCTCGGCAAACTCCAGCTGCACAACCGCGTGGAGCTCGTCCGCTACGCCATAGAGCGCGGCCTCGACGACGAGTAGCCCCTCCCGGCATACCCCGAACGGCCCAGGCGGGTCCTCCACCGCCCCCGTATATTCGCCGGTACGGCAATGAACCCGGCACAACCCCCGGAGGGAACCGTGGAGATCCTGGCGTTCGGTGTGCAGGCCGACGAGAAGCCCCTGGTCGAGCGGGCGTTCGAGGGGCGGCACGAGGTGCGCGGCCTCGACGTCTTCCTCAACGCGGACACCGCCCCCATCGCCGCCGGCCACGAGATCATCTCCACCAGCGTCAACTGCGACCTCGGCGCGGAGGTCCTGTCCGACCTCGCGGCCGGCGGCACCCGGATGGTCGCCCAGCGCTCCACCGGCTTCAACAACATCGACCTGGAGGTCGCCGAGCGGCTCGGCCTGACCATCGCCCGGGTGTCGTACTACTCGCCGTACTCGGTCGCCGAGTTCGCCTGGACCCTCGCCATGGCGGTCAACCGGCGGGTCGTCCGCGCCTCCATCCGCACCCGCGACTTCGACTTCCGGCTCGACGGACTGATGGGCCGCGACATGCACGGCCGCACCGCCGGAGTCCTCGGCACCGGCAAGATCGGCGAGGCGTTCGCCCGGATCGCCCACGGCTTCGGCATGCGGCTGCTCGGCTGGGACGTCACCGAGAACCCCGCCTGCCTGGACCTCGGCATGACCTACGTCCCCAAGGAGCAGCTGCTCGCCGAGTCCGACCTGGTCTCCCTGCACGTCCCGCTGCTGCCGGCGACCGAGCACCTCATCGACGCCGACGCCCTGAAGTCGATGCGGGACGACGCGATCCTGGTCAACTCCAGCCGGGGCGGCCTCATCGACACCGCGGCCCTCGTCGCCGAGCTGCGCGAGGGCCGCTTCACCGGCGTCGGTCTGGACGTGTACGAGGCGGAGGCGGGGCTGTTCTTCCTCGACAAGTCCCTGGAGGCCGTCGACGACGACACCCTGGCCCGCCTCGTCACGTTCCCGAACGTCCTGGTCACCTCCCACCAGGCGTACTACACCGTGGACGCCGTAGGGCAGATCATCGCGACCACGGTGGACAACGTCCTCGACTACACCGCCGGCCGGCGCTCCGAGAACGTGCTGGTGCCCCGCAGCTGACCCACCAACTCCCGTACGATCGCCGCGCCGTTCAGGGTCAGCACCGACTCCGGGTGGAACTGCACCCCGGCGAAGCCGGGTCCCCTGAGCGCGTGCACCTCGCCGTTCGCGGCGCGGCTCACCTCGACGTCGTGCGCGGCGAGCTCCCGTGCGGTGTCCTCGTCGCAGTGCGCCACGAAGCTGTTGTAGAAACCGACCGTCTCCGGCCGTCCGAACAGGTCGATCTCGGTCTGCGCCCCCTGGTACGGCACCTCCTTGCGCACGGTCTCCAGGCCCAGTTCGGCCGCGATCAGCTCATGGCCGAGGCAGACCCCGAGCACGCCGTGCCGGTTGTCCCCGATCACGTCGGCGGTCAGCGCGCGCAGGAACCGCATCTTCGGGTCGGCCGTGTCGGACGGGTCGCCCGGACCGGGCCCCAGCACCAGCGGCCCCTCGTGCGCCAGGACCGTCTCCCGCAGCCCCGGTGCGTCGTACCGCCGCACGGTCACCTCGAGACCGGCGGCGCGCAGCACGTGCGCGAGCATCGCCGTGAAGGTGTCCTCCCCGTCGACGACCAGCGCATGACCGGTGAGCGCGCGGGACCGCTCCTGCATCCGCAGCCAGAACGGCGCCAGCGCCGCCCGGCGCCCGTCCAGCGCGGCCCGCACCCGGGGGTCGTCGGCCAGCCGGGGCCGTACGGTCCCGGCATCCGGGCGTCCCGGGCGCACGCCCAGCGCGGCCAGCACCCCGGCCGCCTTGGCGTGCGTCTCCGCGACCTCGCCCGCCGGGTCCGAGCCGCGCACCAGCGTGGCCCCGACCGGCACCCGCAGCCGTCCGGAGGCGTCGATGTCGGCGGTGCGGATCAGGATGGGGGAGTCCAGCGTCTGGGCGCCGGCGGGCTCCTCCCGGCCGATGAGGGCCAGCGCGCCGGCGTAGTACCCGCGGCCGCCGGACTCGTGCCGCTCGATCACCCGGCAGGCGTTCTGCACCGGCGACCCGGTGACGGTCGCCGCGAACATGGTCTCCCTCAGCACCTCGCGCACGTCCAGCGAGGACCGGCCGCGCAGCTCGTACTCGGTGTGCGCGAGGTGCGCCATCTCCTTGAGCCGGGGCCCGACCACGACGCCGCCCATGTCGCCGACGGTGCACATCATCTTGAGCTCCTCGTCGACGACCATCGACAGCTCCTCGATCTCCTTGCCGTCGGCGAGGAACTCCAGCAGGTGCTCGGGGGTCGGCCCCTCGGCGGGATAGCGGTAGGTACCGCTGATCGGGTTCATCACGACCGTCCCGCCGGACGCCCGGACATGCACCTCGGGGCTGGCCCCGACCAGCGTCCGGTCCCCGGTGTGGACGACGAACGTCCAGTACGCGCCCCGCTCGCCCTCCAGCAGGCGCCGGAACAGCGCCAGCGCGTCGGCCCGCCCGAACCCGGGGATCCGCCCCTGGTACGTCCGCCGGATCACGAAGTTGGCGCCCTCGCCCCGTCCGATCTCCTCGTCCAGCACCCGCCCGACGATCCGCGCGTACTCCTCGTCGCCGACGTCGAAGCCGCCGCCCTCGACGCGGACGTCATGGGCGGGGAGCAGGTCGAGGGCGTCGGCGAGCGGGATCTCGTACCGCTCCTCGGGCGTCAGGACCAGCAGCGGGGTGCCGTCGTCGCGGACGTCGAAGCCGCGCTCGCGGATCTGCCGGAACGGGACGACCGCCAGGCACTCGTCCGGCAGCTCGGACAGGAGGTCACGCGTGCCGGCCGGGCCGATCAGCAGCTCGACCACGTCGTGGTCGCGGCCCGGCGTGCGGCGGCGCAGCAGGGCGAAGGGTCGGTCGTCGTGCGGGAGCTGTGCCAGGTCCATGGGGGCCTTCCTCGTTCTCGTCGCTGTCGTGAGCGTGAGGAACGACCCCGGAGAAACACCGAAGGCCGCCCCTCGGGCGGCCTTCGCGAAGTCTGTGGATACGCGCAGTCAGTGGGCCGCCGGAGAAGCGGGCCACCACCAGTTCTGGATCGAGTGCGCGAACATGCGACGCACCCTACCCCATGTCCACGGAGCGTATTGCGTGTCTCACTTGCTGGGCACGGCCCGGAGGGCGTGAGAGCACCCCGTAATGTTGAGGGCGTGACCGTGAACGCTAAGACCAGCGCGAGCGCTGGCAACACCTGGCGAGACCTTCCCGCGGCGCAGCAGCCCGAGTACCCCGATGCCGAGGCTCTGCGCGATGTGATCGCGGACCTCGAGTCGTATCCGCCGCTCGTCTTCGCGGGCGAGTGCGACCAGCTGCGCGCCCGGATGGCGTCCGTCGCCAAGGGAGAGGCGTTCCTCCTCCAGGGCGGCGACTGCGCCGAGGCCTTCGACGCCGTGTCCGCCGACCACATCCGCAACAAGCTCAAGACGCTCCTGCAGATGGGCGCCGTGCTCACGTACGCCGCGTCCGTGCCGGTCGTGAAGGTGGGGCGGATCGCGGGGCAGTACTCCAAGCCGCGCTCCAAGCCCACCGAGACGCGTGACGGCGTGACGCTGCCGACCTACCGGGGCGACTCCGTCAACGGCTTCGCCTTCACCGAAGAGGACCGGATCCCGGACCCCGAGCGGCTGAAGCGCATGTACCACGCCTCGGCCTCCACGCTGAACCTGGTGCGCGCCTTCACCACCGGCGGCTACGCCGACCTGCGCCAGGTGCACGCCTGGAACCAGGACTTCGTGAAGTCGTCCCCGTCCGGCCAGCGCTACGAGCAGCTCGCCCGGGAGATCGACAACGCGCTGAACTTCATGCGGGCCTGCGGCACCGACCCGGAGGAGTTCAAGACCGTCGAGTTCTTCTCCTCGCACGAGGCGCTGCTGCTCGACTACGAGTCGGCCCTCACCCGTGTCGACTCGCGCACCGGTCAGCTGTACGACGTCTCCGGCCACATGGTGTGGATCGGCGAGCGCACCCGGCAGCTGGACCACGCGCACATCGAGTTCGCCTCGAAGATCCGCAACCCGGTCGGCATCAAGCTCGGCCCGTCCACCACGGCCGAGGAGGCGCTGCAGTACATCGAGCGCCTCGACCCCGAGCGTGAGCCCGGCCGGCTGACCTTCATCGTCCGGATGGGCGCGGACAAGATCCGCGACAAGCTCCCCGAGCTGGTGGAGAAGGTCACGGCGTCCGGCGCGACCGTGGCGTGGGTGACCGACCCGATGCACGGCAACACCTTCGAGGCGGCCTCCGGCCACAAGACGCGCCGCTTCGACGACGTGCTCGACGAGGTCAAGGGCTTCTTCGAGGTCCACAAGGGTCTGGGCACCCACCCGGGCGGCATCCATGTGGAGCTGACCGGCGACGACGTCACCGAGTGCGTGGGCGGCGGCGACGAGATCTTCGTCGACGATCTGCACCAGCGCTACGAGACGGCCTGCGACCCGCGGCTCAACCGCAGCCAGTCGCTCGACCTGGCGTTCCTCGTCGCGGAGATGTACCGCGACCAGTAGCGGGATCCGCCGGTGAGACCGGCGCGGGGTGGGGCGCGTATCACAGCGGAGCGCGTCCCACCCCTCTTCTGTGGGTCGGGGGCGGCAGGTAAGGTTAGGTTAGCCTCACCGATCAGGGGTCGGGGCAGGCTCGGCCAGTACCCTTTCGGGAGGTGAACCGCGTGTTCGTCTGCAGTTGCTTCGGTGTGACCGAGGAACAGGTGAAGAGTCACGCGGACGCCGGAGCGTGCACGCCCCGGCAGATCGCCTCCGCCTGCAAGGCCGGCACCGACTGCGGCGGCTGCGTGCGGCGCATCCAGGCGCTGCTGGGCCGCGGTTCCTGCCCGCGCCGTCAGCTCGTCGACCAGGGCGAGGCGCCGCTCACGGCGGAGCTCCCGAAGGCCGCCTAGCCCCTTCCGCTACCGCGTCGAGAAGCCGCTGGTCCCCGGGCCCGACGGGTCGGGCTGGGACTGCTCGACGACCGTCGACAGGTACAGCGACTCGCCCAGCTTCTCGATCAGGTCCAGCTGGGTCTCCAGGTAGTCGATGTGGTGCTCCTCGTCGGCCAGGATCGCCTCGAAGATGTTGGCCGACGTGATGTCGCCCTTGGTGCGCATGACGTCCACCCCGCGGCGCAGCCGGTCGATCGCCTCGAGTTCGACCTCGCGGTCCGCCTGGAACATCTCGGTCACCGTCTGGCCGACCCGGACGTGGAACAGCCGCTGGTAGTTCGGCAGGCCGTCGATCAGCAGGATGCGGTCGGTGAGCACCTCGGCGTGGCGCATCTCGTCGAACGACTCGGCGCGCGTGTACTCGGCGAGTTTCGTCCAGCCCTTGTGGTCCTGCAGTTTCGAGTGCAGGAAGTACTGGTTGATCGCCGTGAGCTCGGCGGTCAGCTGCTCGTTCAGGAACTCGATGACCTCGGGGTCGCCCTGCATCGCATGGGCTCCTTCCGTGCGGGGGGACAGGCAAGGATGGGGCGCATGATTCCACCGGCGGGGAAGATCGTCCAGTAAGTCTTCACTTAGTAAGTAAGTCCGCACTGGGTGCCATATGTGCCTGTTTGACCGAATCTGCGGGGCCCGGTTCAGGGGCATCGTCACCGGTCTGTCAGGATGGGGACATGGGTCAGCCGGCGGAACGCGAATCGGGGGAGCGCGCATCAGAAGGAGCGGCGCGATCCGAGCTCCCGCCGGGGCAGCGGCTGCAGCGGGGCTGGCCGGTCACGCACTACGGGCCGGTCCCCAAGTTCCGGCCCGAACGCTGGGACTTCCGGGTCTTCGGCGCCACCGCCGACGGTGAGAAGCACTGCTGGAACCACGAGGAGTTCACGGCCCTGCCGTACACCACCGTCGTGGCCGACCTGCACTGCGTCACCAAGTTCAGCATGGTCGGCGCCGAGTGGGGCGGCATCCCGGCGCGCACCATCGTGGACATCGCCCCGCCCGCGCCGGACGTCACCCATGTGATGGTCTGGGCGGAGTACGGCTTCAGCTCCAACCTGCGGCTCGCCGACTTCACCTCCGAGCGCGCCCTCTTCGCCACCCACAAGGACGGCGAGCTGCTCACCGCCGAGCACGGCTTCCCGCTGCGCCTGGTCGTCCCCCATCTGTACGCGTGGAAGGGCCCCAAGTGGGTCCGCGGAGTGGAGTACATGACCGCCGACCGCCGGGGCTTCTGGGAGGAGCGCGGCTACCACAACATCGGCGACCCCTGGAGCGAGCAGCGCTACTCCTACCAGGAGGAGCCCGGGGACGGCCCCGAGCTCTGAGCGCCCGCCGGGCCGGTCAGCCGTCGCGCAGCTTCTTCAGCCGCTCCACGTCCGCCGCATGTCCCTCCTTGCCGCCGGGCGTCTCGATGACCAGCGGCACGCCCTCGGTCGCCGGGTGCGTCATCAGCGCCCGGAACGGGTCCTCGCCGATGTGTCCGGCGCCGATGTTCGCGTGACGGTCCTTGTGCGCGCCGGCCACATCCAGGGAGTCGTTGGCGTGGATCAGCTTCAGCCGTCCCTCGCCGACGGTGTCCACCAGCAGATCCAGCGTCCGGTGCATCCCGCCGGGCTCGGCCAGGTCGTGCCCGGCCGCGAAGACATGGCAGGTGTCCAGGCAGACGCCCAGCTTCGGATGGGCGTCCAGCGCCTCGAAGTACGGCCCGAAGTCCCAGGTCCGCGAGCACAGCGAGGCGCCCTGGCCGGCCGTCGACTCCAGCAGCAGGAACGGGTCGTCGTCATGGGTGAGCTCGTCGAGCAGCGGCAGCAGGTGTTCCCGCACCTGCCGCAGCGCCACCGGCCGCTCCCGCCCGCCGGTCGCGCTGCCCGTGTGCACCACCACGCCCAGCGCGCCGATCTCCCGGCCGCGCCGCAGCGAGTGCCGCAGCGACTCCACGGACCGCTCGACGGTCGCCTCGGTGTGCGACCCGAAGTTGATCAGGTACGGGGCGTGCACATAGGCCGGGATCGACCCGGCCGCGCACGCCTCGCGGAACGCCTCGTCCTGCTTCGGACTGCCGGACGGGGTGGCCCAGCCGCGCGGGTTGGCCACGAAGACCTGCACGGTCTCGGCGTTCAGCTCACGGGCGTAGGACAGGCCGACGGAGTGCAGGCCGCCGGCCACCGGGACATGGCCGCCGACCGGGTTGCGGGCGGGGCCGGACAGGTGACTCTTCACCCGTCAAGGGTGTCATGAGCGCCGGGGCGGTCCGTCAGCGGATCTCGATGGTGATCGTCGAACCCCTGGGCGCGGTGTCCCCGCCGTCCACGGACTGGCTCCGGACGGTGTCGCCGAACAGGCCGAGCAGTCCGCGGTCCTCCTTCACCCGGAACCCGGCGCCCTCCAGCCGCGACCTGGCGTCGTCGACGCTGTCGCCGACCACGTCCGGCACCTCGACCATCTCCGGGCCCTTGGACAGCGTCAGCGTCACGGTGTCGCCCTCGGCGACCTGACGGCCCTCGCCCGGGTTCTGCCGGGCCACCTGGCCGGCATCGTGCTCGGAGTTGACCCGCTCGGGGGCGATCTTCACCTTGAGGCCGGCCTCCTCCAGCCCGGCGCGGGCGTCCGCCAGGTCGTCGCCGGTCACATCGGGCACGTCCACCGGGCTGCCCTTGCTCACGGTCAGCGCCACCGCCGAGCCCGCGCGGACCTTGGTGCCCTTGCCGGGCTTCGTGGAGATCACCGAGCCCCGGGGCACGCCGTCGCTGAACTCACGGGTGACCATGCCGGGCTCCAGGCCCTCGTCCTTCAGCACGTCCCGCGCCCTGTCCAGCGGGTAGCCGTCGAGGTCGGGCAGCCGCACGGTCTCCGGACCCTTGGAGAGGGTCAGCGCCACCGGGTCGTGGCTGCGGATGCGGGCCCCCGCCTTCGGATCGGTGCTGATCACCGTGCCCCGCTCGACCGTGTCGCTGAACGCCTCGTTCACCTCGCCCACGTCCAGCCCGGCCGTCGCCAGCCGGTCCCGGGCCTCCTTCTCGGTCTTCGCCAGCAGCGGCGGGACCTTGGTGAACTGGCCGGAGTTGATGTACCAGATGCCCGTGCCGACGCCCAGCGCCAGGAGCACGGCCACGACGACGGCCATCGGGCCGCGCCGCAGCCCCGTCCGGCGCCGGGGCGGCAGCGGCGGCGGCGACTGCAGACGGCTGGTGTGCTGCGGGGAGCCCGCGCCCTCGCCCTCCTCGTCGACGGGCAGCGGGCGCGGCACCGTCAGCGCGCGAGGGATGACGCTCGTGCGGTCCTCCGCGTTGTCGTGCTCCGACGTCAGCGCCTGCGGCGGCACCGCGTCGAGCTGCTCCGCGGTGAGCCGGGCGCGCCCCGCGCGGACCTGGGCGAGCAGCGCCACCGCGTCCTGCGGGCGGATCGCGGGGTTGCGGGCGGTCGCCGACGCGACCAGCTCGTCCAGTTCGTACGCCATGCCGGGCACGGCGGCCGACGGGGCCGGCACGTCCTCGTGGAGATGCTTGTAGAGCACGATCGCGGGGGAGTCGCCGTCGTGCGGCTTCTCGCCGGTCAGCATCTCGTACAGCAGGATGCCGCAGGCGTAGACGTCCACGCGGGGGTCGGCGATGCCGTTCTCGATCTGCTCCGGGGCCAGGTACGAGACCGTGCCCAGCACGGTGCCCGTCGTGTTCGTCACCGTGTCCACGGCGCGGACCAGACCGAAGTCGGCGACCTTGACCCGGCCGTCGTCCCCGATCAGCACGTTCTCGGGCTTCATGTCCCGGTGCACGAAGCCCGCCCGGTGCGCGGCGCCGAGCGCGGCGAGCACCGGCTCCAGGATGTCCAGCGCGGCCCGCGGCTGGAGCGCGCCGCGCTCGCGCAGCACGTCGCGCAGGGTGCAGCCGGCGATGTACTCCATCGCCAGATAGACGTACGTCCCCTCGGTGCCCTGGTCGAAGACCTGCACCACGTTCGGGTGGGCCAGACGGGCGACGGACTTCGCCTCGCGGATGAAGCGCTCGACGAACGAGCGGTCCGCGGCGAGGGAGGGGTGCATCACCTTGAGCGCGAGGACGCGGTCCAGACGGGTGTCCACGGCCCGGTAGACCGTGGCCATACCGCCGACCGCGATCCGCGCCTCGACGCGATACCGGCCGTCGAGCACCTGCCCGACCAGGGGGTCCTGAAGGGTCGTATCCACGCAGCGAGTCTACGAGCCCGCGCCGACACTCCCGCCCCCTTCCGCCCCCGTTGGAGCGGACCTGTGACGCGCGTTACCCAACGCAGCTACGCAGCCGCAGCTGCGGGCAGTCGTGCCGCCTGGGCGGCACGGGTGGGCGCTGGGGGTACCCCCTCTGGGGGAGGCACCCGGCAAGCGCCGGCCGGCGAAACCCAGCCCCGCCCAGCCAAGGCACCCCCCGCCTAGAACGCAGGCCGCTCCGGATCCAGCTCCGCCAAGCCCTCCGCAGGAGACGACGCCGAGGCGAACCACCGCCGCGGAATCCGCCCCGCCCGCCGCGCCAGCCGCCCCGCCTCCACCGCACCACGCATCGCGGAAGCCATCAGCACGGGTTCCCGCGCCCGCGTCACCGCCGACGCCAGCATCACCCCCGCACACCCCAGCTCCATCGCCAGCGCCACGTCCGACGCCGTCCCCGCCCCCGCGTCCAGGATCACCGGCACCCCCGCCCGCTCCACGATCAACTCGAAGTTGTGCGGGTTGCGGATCCCCAGCCCCGACCCGATCGGCGACCCCAGCGGCATCACCGCCGCACACCCCACCTCCTCCAGCTTGCGCGCCAGCACCGGATCGTCGTTGGTGTACGGCAGCACCGTGAACCCGTCGTCGACCAGCGTCTCCGCCGCGTCCAGCAGCTCCACCGGATCGGGCAGCAGGGTCCGCTCGTCGGCGATGACCTCCAGCTTGACCAGATCGGTGCCGAGCGCCTCCCGGGCGAGCCGCGCGGTGAGGACGGCCTCACCGGCGGTGAAGCACCCCGCCGTGTTCGGCAGCACCCGGACGCCCAGCTTCTCCAGGACCGACAGCACGGACCCGTGCACCGACGGGTCCACCCGCCGCATCGCGACGGTCGTCAGCTCGGTCCCGGACGCCACGAGCGCCCGCTCCAGCACATCGAGGCTGGGCGCCCCGCCGGTGCCCATGATCAGGCGGGACGTGTAGGACGTACCGCCGAGGAGGAACGGATCGTCGGCCATGGTCAGCCTCCCTGGACGGCGGTCAGCACTTCCACGCGGTCACCCTCGGAGAGGGCGGTGGCGGACCACTGCGCGCGCGGGACGACGGTTTCGTTGAGGGCGGCGGCGACCCCCGAGGGCGCCGCGGTGAGCGACCTCACCACGAGGTCGAGAGCGGTGCCGGGCGCGTACTCCCGACGCTCCCCGTTGACCGAGACGTTCATGCGGGCTGCTCCGTGCGGACGGCGGCGCCGAAGCGCCGGGGGGTGAACGGGCGGGCCACTTCAGGGAGTGCGCCGGTGGTCAGGACGTGCGCCATGACGTCGCCGGTGACCGGGGTCAGCAGGACCCCGTTGCGGTAGTGGCCGGTGGCCAGCAGCAGCCCGTCCAGCGCGGTCGGGCCGAGCAGCGGCGCGTTGTCGGGGGAGCCGGGGCGCAGTCCCGCCGTGGTCTCGGTCAGCGGCAGCTCGGTGATGCCGGGGGCGAGTTCGTGGGCGTCGCGCAGCAGCTCGTACACGCCGCCCGCGGTGACCGTGGTGTCCCAGCCCATCTCCTCGCTGGTCGCCCCGATCACCAGCTCCCCGTTCTCGCGCGGCACCAGGTAGACGTGGCTGCCGCGCACCACGGCCCGCACCGTCCGGTTCAGGAAGGGGCCGTGCCGCGCGGGCATCGTCAGCCGCACCACCTGCCCCTTCACGGGACGCACGGGCGGCAGCACGTCCGCGGGGACGCCCGCGAGGCGCCCGCTGAGGCTGCCCGCCGCGAGCACCACCTGCCCGGCGTCCAGCCCGGTGCCGTCGGAGGTGACGACGCCCGTCGCCCGGTCCCCGGTGACGACGAGCCGCTCGGCCCGCGTGCGGTGGACGGTCACGCCGGCGCGCTCGCAGGCGGTCAGCAGTGCGGCCGCCAGCCGCCGCGGATCGATCTGGTGGTCGCCGTCCACCCGCAGCCCGCCCCGCACACCGGGCGCGAGCATCGGCTCCAGCCGCCGGCACTCCCGGCCCGACAGCCACTGCGAATCCAGCCCCGACCGCTGCTGCAGCGCGTGCAGCTCCCGCAGCAGGGCGCGGTCGTCGGCGTCCAGCGCCACGGCGAGCGTGCCGCAGCCCCGGTAGCCGAGGTCCCGGCCGGTCAGCTCGGTCAGCTCGGCGGCGAAGTCCGGATACCGCCGCGCGGAGGCGAGGTTCAGGCCGAGCAGGTCCTCCTCGCCGTGGTGCAGTTCGGTGACGGCGGCCAGCATCCCGGCGGCCACCCGGGCGGCGCCGCCGCCCGGCTCGGGGTCCGCCAGTGCCGTGGCGAGACCGCGCTGCGCGGCCCGCCAGGCCGTGACCAGACCGATGATCCCGCCCCCGACGACGAGGACGTCCGGCGTACGCGTGGGCGACATGGGCGTCCAGCCCCTCCCTTCGCCGGCATGACCCGGATCAGGTTCGTACGGTCGGAGGCCGCCAGCCTCCCTCTCAGCCCGGTGCGTCCGGGCTCCCGCGAGTGCTTGTACGTTGGCCACCCTAGCAACGCGTTCGAAAGGGAGACCCCGCGTGGCACGATCGCTCGACGGACTCGTCCTCGCCCCCGTGGCCGACCAGGCTCCGGGCCAGGTCGGGACCCGTACCCGGTTCGCCTACCACCAGCGGGACGGCGAGGTGTGGGCCGAGTACGCGGGCGGCGACGTCGTACGCGGGTACCTGGTGGGCACCCGTACGGAGGACCGGCTGGACTTCCGGTACGTGCAGCTCAAGCAGGACGGCACGACCTCCTCGGGGCACTGCGTGTCGACGGTCGTGGACCTGCCCGACGGGCGGGTCCGGCTGGAGGAGAGCTGGGAGTGGGAGTCGCAGCGGGGCAGCGGGACGAGCGTGGTGGAACAGCTGCCGGGGCTCGGATGACCGGCCGACTGACGGCCTGTCGGATGTCTGGGGTGATCAGGTGAGCGAGCGGACGCGGCAACCGGGACGGCCCGAGCCGCGGCGGGTGGTGGTCGCGGGCGCGGGCATGGCCGGCGTGCAGACCGCGGTCGCCCTGCGCGATCAGGGTTTCACCGGCACCGTGACCCTGATCGGCGCGGAGCCCCACCAGCCCTACGACAGGCCGCCGTTGTCCAAGGCGGTACTGCTCGGCAAGGCCGAGGACTCCGCCTTCGACGTCGACTTCGAGGAACTCGGCATCGAACTGCGGCTCGGCTGCGAGGTGCTCGGGCTGCGCCCCGGGGACCACGAACTGGACACCGGGGCCGGGCCGGTCCCGTACGACGTGCTGGTGGTCGCCACCGGCGCGGAACCGGTGCGGCTGCCGGGCACCGAGGGCGTGCCCGGCGTCCATCTGCTGCGCACCCTGGACGACGCCGAACGGCTGCGGCCGGTGCTCGCGCGGCAGCACGACGTCGTGGTGGTCGGCGCCGGCTGGATCGGCGCGGAGTTCGCCACCGCGGCCCGCGAGGCGGGCTGCGCGGTCACCGTCGTGGAGGCCGAGGAGCGCCCGCTGACCGGCACGCTGCCCGCCGAGGTGGCCGCCCCGATGGCCGCCTGGTACGCCGAGGCCGGTGTCGGGCTGCGCACACGGGCGCGCGTGGCGCGTGTCGAGCCCGGAGCGGTGGTGCTGGACGACGGCTCGCGGCTGCCCGCGGGCGCCGTGGTCGTCGGCATCGGCGCCCGGCCCGCCACCGCCTGGCTGGCGGGCTCCGGGCTCGCGCTCGGCGCGCACGGCGAGGTCCTCGCCGACCGGCGTCTGGCGACCTCCGCGCCGGATGTGTACGCGGTCGGCGACTGCGCGTCCTTCCCGTCCGGGCGCTACGGCGAGCGGCTCCTCGTCCACCACTGGGACAACGCGCTGCAGGGGCCCCGCACGGTCGCGGCGAACATCCTCGGCGCGCCCGCCGGGCGGGCACCGGCGGTCTACGACCCGGTGCCGTACTTCTGGTCCGAGCAGTTCGGGCGCTTCGTGCAGTACGCGGGGCACCACGCGCACGCCGACCGGACCGTGTGGCGCGGGGACCCCGCCGAGTCGTCCTGGAGCATCTGCTGGCTGCGGGGGTCCCGCCTGGTGGCGCTGCTGGCGGTGGGGCGGCCCCGGGACCTGGCGCAGGGACGCCGGCTGATCGAGGCGGGCACGGCACTGGACCCGGAGCTGCTCGCGGACCCGGCGCGTCCGCTGAAGTCGGCGACCGTGTGAGGTTCGGGCGCGGCGCGTCCGCCCAGGTGGGCGGGGCCGACTTCCTCCTGTCAGTGGCAGGTGGCAGGCTTGTCCCGTGACCGAGATTGACGCAAAGATCGATGCTCTCGTCCCCGCATGGCTCACCCTCCCCGAGATCGCCGAGGAGTTCGGCATCGAGGTGACGCGTGTCCGGCAGCTGGTCAAGGAGGGCCAGCTCATCGCCGTACGCCGAGGTGAGAACCGCGCACTGCACGTCCCCGCCGCCTTCATCGACGGGGACAAGATCGTCAAGGGCCTGACCGGCACCCTGACGCTCCTGCGGGACGACGGCTTCACGGACGAGGAAATGCTGGAGTGGCTGTTCACCCCCGACCCCTCGCTGCCGGGCACCCCTGCCCAGGCGCTGAGCGAGAACCGTGGCACGGAGGTGAAGCGCCGGGCCCAGGCGCTCGCGGTCTGACCCGCACCCGGCCGGGCGACGCGCCGGGGTGACGCCCGCCGGGCCCGCTCCGGGAGCCTCCCGGAGCGGGCCCGGACGGACCCGTGCGCACCGGGCGCCGGGGGCCTCTCGCGGGCGCCGGCGCGGCGGCATAGGGTCCGTTGCGGTGTGCGCTCCGCCCGTGACCGTCGCGAGCGCCCGCCGGGTCCGTACGCCGTCCACACCCCCGGGGGTCACCCGCATGCCCGACACCACCGCCGCCGACACCGCCCGTGCCCGGCTCGCCGACGCGCGGGTGTACCTGTGCACCGACGCCCGCAGGCGGCAGGGCGACCTCGCGGAGTTCCTGGACGCGGTCCTGGCCGGCGGGGTCGACATCGTGCAGCTGCGGGACAAGGGCATGGAGGCCGGCGAGGAGCTGGAGCACCTGGCCGTCCTCGCTGACGCCTGCGCCCGGCACGGCAGGCTGCTCGCGGTCAACGACCGCGCGGACGTCGCCCACGCCGCCGGCGCCGACGTCCTCCACCTGGGCCAGGGCGACCTCCCCGTCCCCGCCGCCCGCGCCCTGCTGGGCGACGGCGTCCTGATCGGCCGCTCCACCCACGCGGAGTCCGAGGCCGCCGCCGCGGCCGTCCAGCCGGGCGTGGACTACTTCTGCACCGGCCCCTGCTGGCCCACCCCCACCAAGCCCGGCCGCCACGCCCCCGGCCTCGACCTCGTCCGGTACACCGCGGCCCTCGCTCCCGAACGCCCCTGGTTCGCCATCGGCGGCATCGACCTCGGCAACCTCGACGAGGTGCTGGACGCCGGCGCCCGCCGGGTCGTCGTCGTACGGGCCCTCACGGAGGCGGACGACCCGGGCGCGGTGGCGGCCGAGTTCGCGAAGCGGCTGCGGCAGGCGGAGCCCGTCCGCGCCTGAGGGGACCCGCCCGTCCCCGATTGTCCAAGGGGTGGACAGTGAACCGGCAATCCGGGCAAATCCCCTCGGTCCGGTTGGGTGACCGCCCGCCCCTGGCTAACCTGCCGGTATGGCCCTCGGAACCGCATCCACCAGGACTGATCGCGCGCGCACCGTGCGTGACATCCTCGCCGCCGGCAAGAAGACGTACTCCTTCGAGTTCTCGGCGCCGAAAACTCCCAAGGGCGAGCGGAACCTGTGGAGTGCGCTGCGCAGGGTCGAGGCGGTCGCGCCGGACTTCGTCTCCGTGACCTACGGCGCGGGCGGTTCCACCCGGGCCGGCACGGTCAGGGAGACCGAGCAGATCGTCGCCGACACCACCCTCACCCCGGTGGCCCACCTCACCGCGGTCGACCACTCCATCGCCGAGCTGCGCAACATCATCGGCCAGTACGCCGACGCCGGGATCCGCAACATGCTCGCCGTGCGCGGCGACCCGCCCGGCGACCCGATGGGCGACTGGGTGGCGCACCCGCAGGGGCTGACCTACGCCGCCGAACTCGTCCGCCTCATCAAGGAGTCGGGCGACTTCTGCGTCGGCGTCGCCGCCTTCCCCGAGATGCACCCGCGCTCGGCCGACTGGGACACCGACGTCTCCCACTTCGTCGACAAGTGCCGGGCAGGCGCCGACTACGCGATCACCCAGATGTTCTTCCAGCCCGAGTCCTATCTGCGGCTGCGTGACCGAGTCGACGCCGCGGGCTGCGCGACCCCGGTGATTCCCGAGGTCATGCCCGTGACCAGCGTGAAGATGCTGGAGAGGTTGCCAAAGCTCAGTAACGCCTCGTTCCCGGAGGCCCTCAAAGAGCGGATCCTCACAGCGAAGGACGATCCGGCGGCGGTACGCTCCATCGGTATCGAGTTCGCCACGGAGTTCTGTGCCCGGCTGCTGGCCGAGGGAGTGCCCGGACTGCACTTCATCACGCTCAACAACTCCACGGCGACTCTGGAAATCTACGAGAACCTGGGCCTGCACCACCCGCCGCGGGCCTAGACCGGTCGCACGGATTTACGACACACTGCGTAGCGGCCACTGGGAGAGGGGCGTACATGGGCTGGACGGTCCTCTACATCGCGTTCGGTATCGTCGCGCTGTGGTTGCTCGGTGAGGTGCTGCTGCAGTACAAGGCGCGGCTGCGCTGGCGGCTGCTCGCCTTCGCCGGGTTCCTCGGCGTCGTGCTCGGTGTGCTGATCCCGTCCGTGCCCGTCATCGGGCTGGGCGCCGCCGCCTTCGCGATCGGCCAGACCTACGTCACCCTGTCGTTCCGCCGCGGCTTCGCGGCCGGCTGGGCGGTCAACGCGCCGCTGCTGGCCGCCGCCACGGGCCACCGCGGCGAACGCGGGCGCAAGGACCCCGCCCTGGAGGTCTCCGGCCCCGAGACGCCCACCGGCCACGGCGACGAGGGCGACGGCCACCGCGAGCGGGCCGGATACACCGCGGACGACGACTACGACCGCGACGACGTCTTCACCCCCGCCGCGCGCCCCGACCAGATGGCCGCCGCCGAGACCACCGCCGTCTACGAACCGCAGCCCATGCCCGACGACACCGGCTCCTACGGCGTCTACGGCGACACCGGGTACGCGGCCCCGTCCCAGGACCAGTACGCGGGGGCCGCACAGGCCGCCGACCAGAACTACGCCTACGACTACTCCGGTTACGGCCAGCAGCAGGGCTACGACACCACGGGCCAGCAGCAGTACGCCGCGTACTCCGACCCGTACATCGGCAACACGGCCTATGGCGACACCTCGTACGACACGGGCTACGCCGACCAGCAGCAGTACGCCCAGCAGGGCTACACCCAGGACCCCTACGCCGGCTCCTACGGCGGGGAGACCCCGGCGGGCGGCCTCTGGGTCCCGCAGCAGCGCAGCGCCGACGACACGTACGGCGGTGAGCTCCCGCCGGAGCAGCAGTACCCGTACCAGGGCGACGGACAGTCCCACGGCAGCGGCCAGGGCCAGGGTCAGGGCAACGGGTACGACGAGCAGTACCGCTTCTGACCGCGGTCACTGCGAGCCGCGGAACTCCGGCCCCTCCACGATCAGCCCGGCGACCAGCGCCCCCGACATCCCGGCGTGCGGCAGCCCGCCGCCGGGGTGGGACCAGCCGCCGACCGTGAACAGCCCCGGCAGCGCCGTGCCGTTGGACGGGTGCAGCAGCCGCCCGCCCGCCGCGGCCAGCGCCGGCGCCGGCACCGCGCCGCCCTCCGCACCCGTCTCCCCGGCGATGTCGGCCGGGGTGCGCACCTCGTGCCGGACCAGCCGGCCGCGCAGGTCCGGTACCGCCCGCCCGGCGGCGGTGATCAGGGTCTCGGCGTACGCGTCCCAGGGACCCTCGGCCCCCGCCGGCACCACCGACGTGACCGTGACCGCCTCGTGGCCGGCGTCCGGGACCAGCGCCGGGTCGTCCGGCCGCAGGACCGTCACCGTGGGCCGGGCCGGCAGGCCCCCGGCGGCGCCGAACAGCGACTCCAGCTCCGCCGCCCGGTCCTCGGTGTGCACGACCGTACGGTGCGCGGTCCCCTCCGGACGCCCGCCCCGCAGCGCCAGCAGCACCGTCAGCCGGCTCGCCGCCCCCCGCTGGGCCGGAACCCCGCCGTCGCCGCGCGGCCGCGTCCCCCGGGCCAGCCGGTCCAGCACCCCGGGAGCCACCCCGGCGACCACCAGGTCGGCCTCCGCCACCGAACCGTCGGCGAGCTTCAGCCCCGCCGCCCGGCCGTCCTTCTCCAGGACCCCGACGGCCTCCGCGCCGAAGTGGAACTCCACCCGGCGGGCCAGGCACCGCTCGTACACCGCCCGCGCCAGCTCCCGCATGCCGCCCCGCACGTACCAGGTGCCGAAGGCGTGCTCCATGTACGGCAGCACCGCCGCGCTCGCCGGGGTCCGCCGGGGATCGAGGCCGTACGCCAGCGCGTGGCTCTCCAGCAGGGCGGTGAGCCGGGGATCGCGCAGCTCCCACGCGCCGACCTCGGCGAGCGTGCCCGCCGTGCGCGTGCGCAGCAGCTTCCGGTGGGGGACCGCCGGGTACGGCTCACGCTCCGCCAGCACCTGCCAGTTGGGCCACAGCGGCTCCTCGAGGAGCGGCCGCCGCGACCGGTCCCAGGCCTCCCGGGCCCGCACCAGGAAGTCCCCCCAGCGCCGGGCGGCGGCCGGCCCGAGACCGTCCTCCAGCGCCGAGACGACGCCCGCGCGGGAGGTGTTCGGCAGCGACACGCGTGTGCCGTCCGGGAACACGTGCCGCGACGACGGATCGACCTGGACCAGCTCGACGCACTCCTCCAGCGGCTCCCGGCCCGTCTTCAGGAACAGGTCGCGGTAGACCGCGGGCAGCGGCAGCAGGCCCGGCCCGGTGTCGAAGGAGAACCCGTCGCGCTCCACACGGCGCAGCGCGCCGCCGTACGTCTCCGTCCGCTCGTACACCGCCACCCGGTGGCCCGCGACGGCCAGCCGGGCGGCGGCCGCCAGCGCGCCCATCCCGGCGCCGATCACCGCAATCCGTGCCATGCCAGGGACTTTATCCGCCGCCGCACGCGGCCCGTCCCCGAGTACCCGCGCCCCCGCGCCGGGCACCAGCCGGCGGCAGCGGCCCGTGGGCGGCGGCACGCAGCCCTGAGTATCCGTACCTAGAGGCCGACTTGAGTACGGGCACGGATGGGCGCCGACCTGCGGGAACGAGAGAGTGGAGACCACGGAGAGGGGCTCGGCTCCCGGAACCGGCGGCACGGGGCGCCGGAACGGCGCGGGCCCGCGATCCGCTCCTTCCGCCGGCCCGGTCGGCGGGAGCGAGGCACGGGGGAACCCGGGGGACGACCGTGAGGGGTTCCGCGGGGGGACGTACGGGGGAGCACGTAAGGCGCCGGTCCGCCGGTGGCCCGCGGGGGACGCGGCCACCGTCGGACCGGCGCCTTACGTGTGCCGTGGAGGGCTCAGCGGTGGCCGGCGACCCGTCCCTGCAGCAGCCGGGACAGCGCCGCGTGCACGTCGTCGAGGGAGCGCTCCGGCTGGAAGGACTGCCAGTCCAGCGCGGCCACCAGCACCATGCCGACGAGCGCCGCCGCCGTCAGCGGGACGTCGATCTCCTCGCTGAGCTCGCCGTCGGCCACGCCCTCGCGCAGCACGCCCTCGACCACCGCCACAGCCTGCTGCCGCACCACCATCAGGGTGGACTGCCAGGCCCGGTTGGTGCGCCACAGCTCCGCCACGTACAGCTGGGTGAAGGCCGGGTAGCGGTCGATGAAGACGAGCCCCGCGCGGATCATCGCGTCCAGGGCGTCGACCTTGCCGCCGCCCTCCCCGGCCGTCCTCTCGGCCGCCTCCCGGAGCGAGGCGGTGAGCAGGCCGACCCCGTGCCGCAGCAGCTCCTCGAAGAGGACCGACTTGCTCGCGAAGTTGTAGTAGACCGTGCCCTTCGCGACCCCCGCCCGCTCGGCGATCTCGTCCACCGTGGTGGCGGAGAAGCCCTGTTCGGCGATGAGGGTGACGGCCGCCTCGTAGAGCTTCTGCCGGGTGGCCTCGCGGCGGGCACTGCCGCCCGGCGTGGTGCTGCTGCGTTCCATGGCCCTGATTCTCACAGGAACGCCCGCCCGTCCGTTCACAGGCTCAGCTCCGGATGCAGCCGGTCCAGGGTCCACACCTGGCGGCGCCGGGCGGACAGCGCGGTCAGCGCCAGGGCGCCGGCGGTGAAGGCGGTCAACACGGCGCATGCCTGCCACACCGGTCCGAGACCGCCGCCCGTGATCAGCCGCCGGAGCGCCTCCACGACGTGGCTCATCGGCAGGAACGGGTGCAGCGCGTTGAAGAAGCCCGGGCTGGTCTGCACGGGGTACGTGCCGCCCGCCGAGGTCAGCTGGAGCATCAGCAGCGCGAGGACGAGGATCCGGCCGGCCGCGCCGAAGCGCGCGTTCAGCCACTGCACGAGCGCCGCGAAGCACGCCGTCACCAGGAACAGGAAGCCCACCGTGCCGGCCGCCCGCGCCATCTGCAGCCCGAGCGCCCAGTGCAGCACCGCCATCAGCGCCGCCGTCTGCAGCACCCCGATCGCCACCACCGGCAGCCATCCGGCGAGCGCGATCCGCCAGGCCGGGGCGCCCGCCGCGAGCGCCCGCCGGTTCATCGGCGCGATCAGCATGTACGCCACCATCGCGCCGACCCACAGCGACAGCGGGATGAAGTACGGGGCGAAGCCGGTGCCGTAGTCGGGCGCCTTGTGCAGGTCGCGGGAGACGAGCCGGACCGGGTCGGCCATCACCTCGGTGCGCCGGTCGCGGTCCCGCTCGTCGTAGTCGGGGATCTTCCCGGCTCCGTCGTGCAGGCCGCCGGCGAGTTCGCCGGAGCCGTCGACGAGCTTGTAGAGGCCGCCGTTCAGGTCGTCCGCGCCGGTCTTCAGCTCGCCGACGCCCTTGTCCAGGTCACGGGCGCCGGTCTCGGCGGTGCCCAGTCCCTTGTCCAGCTTCTTCGCCCCGGCGGCCACCCGGGCGGCACCGGAGTCGAGCTTGTTGATCCGGGTGACGGCGTCGTCCAGGTCCTCGGAGAGGTGCGGGGCGCGGGCGGCGAGCGCCCGGGCCTGCTTCTCCAGGGCGCCCAGGTCCCCGTCGAGCTCCTTCAGCTCGTCGCGGTGACCGGTGACCAGGGCGCTGACGTCCCCGGCCACGGTCGCGGCGGTGGCCACCGCGTCCCTGGCCTTCTCCAGGTCCGGGCAGGCGGGATCGGGCAGGACGGGGTCCTCGCAGCGCGCCTTGTGGATGCCGTCCACGGTGCCGGACGCCGCGCGGGCGTCCTTCGCCGCCGCCGGGGCCTTCTCCCGCAGCGTGTCGAGGTCGTCGCGGAGCCGGCCGGCCGAGTCGGCGACGAACCGCGCGGTCTCGCCGATGGTCTTCCCGTTGTCCTCCAGGAAGGGCCCCACCCGGGCGTCCACCGCGTTCACCTTGGCGGCGAGCGTCCGGGTGCCGTCCGCGACCTTCCTCGAGCCGTCCGCCAGGCCGCCCGAGCCCTTGTGGAGGTCCTTGAGGCCCTTGGACAGCTTGCCGCTGCCCTTGCGGGCGTCCGCCAGACCGTCGGCGAGGTCCTGGGAGCCCTTCTCCGCCTTCCCGATGCCGCCGCTCAGCTTGTCGGCCCCCTTCGCCGCCTTCACCGTCTCGCCGTGGATGCCGGAGAACGAGACGAAGATCCGGTCCAGGAAGGAGCGCGAGGTCTTGGTGGACGCGGCCCGGCGCACCTCGCCGAAGACCGTCCGGGAGATCTGCCCGACGATGTAGTTGTTGGCGTCGTTCGTCCGCACCTGGAGGGCGCCGGTCTCGGGGGAGTCGCCGGAACTGGAGGCGATACGGCGGCTGAAGTCGGCGGGCAGGGTCAGCGACAGGTAGTACGTGCCGTCCTCCACGCCCCGGCGGGCCTCGGCCGCGCTCACCTCCCGCCAGTCGAACGTGCCGCTGTCGCGCAGGCCCTCGGTGAGGTCGTCGCCCGCGGTGATCCGCCTCCCGTCGGCGGTAGCCCCCTCGTCGTCGTTCACGAGCGCCACGGGGATCCGGTCCAGACGGCCGTAGGGGTCCCAGAACGACCACAGGTACAGCGCCCCGTACAGCAGCGGCAGCACCAGCAGGGCGACCAGGGCCGCGCGCGGCAGTCTGCCCCGGCCGAAGCGCCGGAGTTCAAGAGCGGCCAGTGCCGGCGAGCGCATCGTCGGCCTCCTTCGTCTCGTCGTGCGGGCCGGTTCCGGTGCGCACGGCCGTCGCGCCGCCCGGCGCCTCGCTGCACACGGCCAGCACGGTGGTGCCGGTGTCGGTGACCGACTTCAGGAGCGCCCAGACCTCGGCCCGTTCGGCGGACGAGAGCTTCAGATCGGTGTCGTCCACACCGAGCAGCCGGGGGCGTCCCAGCAGCGCCAGCGCGAGCGACAGCCGCAGCGCCTCCACCCGCTCCAGGTCCCGCACGGCGGTCCGCGCGCCCTTGGGCAGGGCAGCGAGGTCCAGTCCCGCGGTGGCCAGGGCGGTGTCGACCCGCCGGCGCTCCGCGTCGGCCCGCCGGGCGCGCGGGCGCGGTGGCCCGAAGTACGGCCGGTCGCCGAAACGGCGCTGCAGCAGGGCCTGTTCGCGCAGGTGCTCGCCGACGGTGAGGGCGGGCTCGAGATCGGTCACCCCGGCGACGTGGGCGAGTGCGGCGGACCGGCGGACCGCGGCCATCCGCCGGGGCAGTTCCAGCCCTCCGACGGCGGCCGTGCCCTCCGTGGGACGCATCCGGCCGGTGAGCGCGAGCAGCAGGCAGGTGCGGCCGGACCCGGAGGGCCCCTCCACCGCGATCAGCGAGCCGGGCTCCGCGTCGGCCGTGACACCGCGGAACGCCCAGCCCCGCGGTCCCTTCAGGCCGAGGTCGCGGGCCGTGACGGCGAATCCCGTCGGACCGTCCACCGAGTCCCCCTGTTTTGAACTGACTGGTCAGTGCAAAACGTAGCCCGAACTTTCGGCCGGGGCAAAAGCCCAGGTCGGAACGGATTGTCAGTGCCATACCCCACGATGTGCACATACGGCACCCCGTGGTAGGGGAGCCGTCACGAAGACGACAGGAGGTTCGTCATGGCCAACTCGTCCGCAGCCGCCGCCCGTCGGCGCCGCGCAGCCGGCCCTGCCCCCTCACTGAACGGCCCGGCGAGCGACGTCCACCCCGTGCTGCGCCGCGCCTCCGCCCCGCCCGCCGCCCTCGACCTGCTCGCCCAGGCCCGTGCCGGAGTCGACGAGGCCACCGTCCTCACCACACCCAACGAGCGCTATGCGACGGCCCACCTCGCCGCCCTGCGCACGGCCGCCGCCGTGCTCGCCGCACGCGGCCGGCCCGAGACCTCCCCCCGGGCCCGGGCGAGAATACGGAGCGCCTGGGAAGTGCTCCCCGAGATCGCGCCCGAGCTCACCGAGTGGAGCGCGCTGTTCGCCTCCGGGGCCGGGCGCCGTGCCCGTGCCGAGGCCGGCATCCGGGGCGCGGCCACCGCCCGGGACGCCGACGACCTGCTGCGCGACGTGTCGGCCTTCCTCCGCCTGGTCGAGCGCATGCTGGTGCTCCAGCCGGTCCTGCCCCAGCAGCCGCCCTCCCCGGGGACGCGGGGAGCCGCACGCGGGGGGCCCGGGGGCGAAGCCGTCCCCTAGGCCCCGGCCAGGTGCCCGGCCACCACGGCGCAGGCCATAGGGTGGACACCGCCCGGAACCCGATCGCTCCGCCGACGAAGAGGCGGCGCCGCGCCGAGGAGTCAACCACCGTGCCGGACCCGCAACGACCCCGCGCCGCCCTCCGTACCGCCGTGGTCTGGGAGGTCCTCCAGGACGCCCTGGAACGCCGGGTCAAGGCGACCGGGCGGCAGTCACTGGACGTCCTGGACACCGGCGGCGGCAGCGGCAACTTCGCGGTGCCCCTCGCCCTGCTCGGCCACCGGGTCACCGTCGTCGACCCGAGCCCCAACGCGCTGTTCGCCCTGGAGCGCCGCGCCGCCGAGGCCGGCGTCGCCGACCGGGTCCGGGGCGTCCAGGGCGACGCCCACGGCCTCTTCGAGGTGGCCGAGCGCGGCGGCTACGACGCCGTGCTCTGCCACGGCGTCCTGGAGTACGTCGACGACCCCGCCGAGGGCGTCCGCAACGTGGTGGCCGCCCTGCGCCCCGACGGCGTCCTCAGCCTGCTCGCCGCCGGCCTCGGCGGCGCCGTGCTCGCCCGCGCCCTCGCCGGCCACTTCACGGAGGCCCGGCAGGCCCTCGACGACCCGAACGGCCGATGGGGCGCCGGTGACCCCGTACCGCGCCGTTTCACCGCCGAACAGCTCACCGCCCTCGTGGAGGGCGCGGGCCTGCGGGTCGGCGCCGTGCACGGCGTGCGGGTCTTCGCCGACCTCGTCCCCGGCGTGCTCGTCGACACCGAGTCCGGGGCCCTGGACGCACTGCTGAAGCTGGAGGCCGCGGCGGCCGAGCTCCCCGCCTTCCACTCCGTGGCCACGCAACTCCATGTGCTCGGTGAGACGGAGGAGGCCGCGGGGGCCTGAGTCGCCTTCTGTGACGCGCCGCTGATCAGCGGCGCGCTCCGCGGCCGCCCGTGTGCATGGAGTGCGCCACAGGCCCCCCGAATGGCGGCTGGGCACCGTATGATCGAGGGAGACCGCCCGGCATGACGGGTCGGCCGCCGGGGAATGAGAAGCCTCGACGGGCCGGGACGTGATGGCGGGTACCGGTTGGCCAATTGGCGCAGAGGGGCGGGTTTCACGGGGGCGATTCCCTGCCTATCCTGAAGGGACCCCCCCCCGGGTCGCCGCCCCGGCGACTGCACGATGAGGAGGACTCCGTGCCGCTCTCGGAGCACGAGCAGCGCATGCTCGAGCAAATGGAGCGAGCGCTGTACGCCGAAGATCCCAAGTTCGCGACGGCGCTCGAGGGAAGCGGGCTGCGTACGTACACCCGGCGACGGGTCTACCAGGCGGTCGCGGGCTTCCTCGTGGGTATTGCGCTCCTCATGGCCGGTATGGTCGCCCAGCAGGTCTGGCTCAGCGTCGTGGGGTTCCTCGTGATGCTGGGGTGCGCGGTGCTCGCCGTGACCGGCTGGCGCAAGGCGCCCAAACCGGGTGAGCAGGCCGCCGGTGCGCAGGGCGCGCCCCAGGCAGGCCGCCAGACCAGACAACGCCGGTCCGTGATGGACCGCATCGAGCAGCGCTGGCAGCGCCGCCGTGACGAACAGGGCGGCCACTAGCACCCCGCCCCACCCCGAAGCACCAGAGGGGGACCACCGACACGGTGGTCCCCCTCTCGCTGTCCCGCCGCCCAGCCGTTCGTTCCCGCGGGCAGTCGTGCCTCCCCCAGTGCCTCAAGGGCCTGGGAGGCACCCCAGGGCGGCACGGGTGGGCGCGGCGGCGCCCCGTGAGCGCCGGGCCGCGCGACCGCCCCCGGCCCACCCCCACGCCGGGCACCCGCGCAGCGGACCCGCGGGGTCACCCCTGCTGCCGGAACGGCCCCCGCCAGGCGGGCCGCATCGCGAGCACGCGCCCCCGCACCCCGCTCCACCGGGCCGACGCCGCCCACACCACCCGCACGGTGGACCGCGGAGCGAACACCGCCCGCAGCCGCGCCCCCCGTCCCGCGGTGTCCCGCAGCGCCGTACTCACCCGCCGGACGTCGTCCGTCAGCCCCGCCACCGGCCGCGGCCGGGGCGCGTACAGCACCTGCTCCACCGCGTCGGCCACCCGGTGCACCGACGCCGCCGCCCCCGAGTCGAGCCTGCCGACCCGCACGATGCGGTCCGCCGCCCCGCGCGGGGACAGTGACTCGTCCGGTGCGATCCCGTGGTCCCACGCCGTGTCGGTCAGCTCGTCCCAGACGCCCAGGATGTACGGCGCCGCGTCCGCCTCCGACCGGCCGTGCCCGCCGAGCCGCACCGCCCGGGTCCTCGCCCGCGACAGCATCGGCGTCAGCGGCAGCACCAGCACGACCAGCCCGGCCAGCGCCCACAGCAGCAGCGCGGACCACTTCGGCCCGTCGTCACCGGCGGGCAGCACCGCCTGCGGCGACTCGCTCCCGCAGCCGTCCAGCTTCCTGCGCTCCGCCGAGCAGCTCTCGCTCTGCGAGGGGTCCCCGGACGGCTCCGAGGGCTCCGCCTGCGAGGGCCGCGCGGGGTCGGGCACCGTGCTGTCCGCGGCGTCCGGCACGGTGTACGCGGGCGTCGAACCACGCGTCGGGGTCGGCTCGAAACGGGTCCAGCCCACCCCCTCGAAGTACAGTTCCGGCCAGGCGTGCGCGTCCCGCAGCCCGACCGAGACCGTGCCGTCCGCCTGCGGGGTGCCGGGCGCGAAGCCCACCGCGACCCGCGCCGGTATGCCCAGCGAACGGGCCATCGACGCCATCGCGAACGAGAAGTGCACGCAGAAGCCCTGCTTGTCCCGCAGGAAACGGGCGATGGCCTGCGAGCCGCTGCCGACGTCCACCTCGGTGTCGTACTCGAAGCCGCCGTTCAGCGTGAAGTACTCCTGCAGCTTCACCGCCCGGTCGTAGTCGTTGTCCGCGCCCTCGGTGACCTCGCGGGCGGTGCGGGAGACCACGTCCGGCAGCGAGTCCGGCAGCCCGGTGTACTCCCGCTGCAGCGCGGGCGCCGGGTCCGGCGCGTCGGCCAGCTGCTCCGCCGTGGGCTGCACGTAGAGGCTGCGCACCTCGTACGACAGACCGCGGGTGTTCTGGCCGTGGTCGCCGACCAGGGTCATGCCGACGGGCTCGTAGCGCCAGTTGCCGCGGATGGCCACCCCGCTCGGCGGGTACGGCATCGGCAGCCAGTCCTGGGCGTACCAGTCGGCGGTCGAGATCGTGGTGCCGATCTCCGTGCGCCCGATGTCGGGACCGAGGCCGGGCGGCGTCGGGAACGTGCCGTCCGGAACGGTGGTGATGGACCGCTTCGAGGGCTTCCAGCTGGTGCCGTCGAAGTCGTCCAGGGACACGATCCGCAGATACAGGTCCGACGTGTCCGTCAGCTCGGAGCGCACCGACAGCACCTGGCGGTCCTCGTCCACGTTCAGCGAGTCGCGCAGCGACACCAGCGGGTTCACCGCGGAGATGGTGCCGCCCCCGCCAGAGCCCGAGCCGACGCCCGTGCCGGAGGGGCCCAGCAGGCCGCCGTTCATCGCGGGCAGCGCGAGCGGCACCACCAGGGCGATGCCCAGCGCGACCGCGCCGATCCGCCGCCCGGTGCGCACCGGCGCGACGGCGCCGGGCGAGTCCCCGCCCGGCCCCGGCACCCCGCCGAACACGCGCCCCCACTGGGAGAGCCGGTCGCGTCCCTCGGCGAGCAGCAGCATCAGATAGCCGGCCGCCGCCAGCAGGAACCACAGCCAGTCCACGCCGTTGTCGGACAGGCCCGCGGCCACCGAGTACAGGGCGAGCAGCGGAAGTCCGGCGGGGGCCGCGCTGCGGAAGGTCACCGCGATGGTGTCCACCAGCAGCCCGATCACCAGCACGCCGCCGATCAGCATCAGCCGGATGCCGTCGGACAGCGGCGCCGGGATCGCGTACCGGCTGACGTCGTTGCCGCCCTGGTCCAGCAGGCCGGCGAAGAACCGGAGGGCGTCCGGTCCGGGTATGAGCCCGGCCACGGCGTGCTCACGCGCGAACGCCAGGGTCAGCAGCACCAGCGTGACGACGACCTGCGCCACCACGGTCAGCGGACGTGCCAGCGGCACCCGCCGGGCCGCGGCGCCCACCCCCGACTGCACCGCCAGCAGGAACGCCGCCTGGACGAACCAGACCGACGGTTCGACCAGCGGCAGCAGCGCGCACGCCGCCATCAGTGTGGCCGCCCACGCGCACAGCGCCAGCCTCGCCCGCCCGCTGATCACGGTCCCTCCCCGCCGCTCGCCGCGGTCAGGCCCGAACGCTCCCGGTCCGCCTGCCGCCACAGTTCTTCCAGTGCCGCGCCCCGCGGCACGCCGAGGGCGGTCCATCCCGCCTCACGCAGCATCCGCAGCCGGTCCCCGGCCCGGTCCGACGCGTCCGGCACGTCCGCCGGCTCCCGCAGCCAGGCCGCGCTGTCCAGCAGGAAGGCCACGGCGCCCCCGCTGCGCTGCCGCATCCGGGCGAGCACCGCGGCCTGGTCCTCGTCCAGGTCGCCGAGGAACGCCACCAGCAGCCCCTCGTTCCCGCCGCGCAGCACGTCGTAGGCGCGGGACAGCCCCTCGTCGTCGGAGTGGTCCACCACGGCGAGGGTGTCCATCATCAGCCCGGCCGCGTCCGCCGACTCCTGGCCGGCGCCCGCGAACCCGTCGGACCCCTCGCCCGGCACCGCGTTGCCGGTGTCGGTCAGCAGCCGCACCGAGAAGCCCCGCTCCAGCATGTGCACCAGCACGGACGCCGCGCCCGACACCGCCCATTCGAACGCCGAGTCCGGTCCGGCGCCCTCGTAGGCGATGGCCCGGGTGTCCAGCAGCACCGTGCAGCGGGCGCGCTGCGGCTGCTCCTCGCGGCGCACCATCAGCTCGCCGTAGCGGGCGGTGGAGCGCCAGTGCACCCGTCGCAGGTCGTCGCCGTAGCGGTACCCGCGGGGGATCACGTCGTCCTCGCCGGCCAGCGCCAGGGCGCGATGCCGTCCGTCGCCGTACCCCTTGGCCTCGCCGCTCAGCCGCACCGGCGGCAGCGGCACCACCCGCGGGACCACCGTCAGGGTGTCGTGGGTCGAGAAGGACCGGGTCAGCTCGCACATCCCGAACGGGTCGGAAAGCCGCAGCTGGAGCGGGCCCAGCGGATAGCGGCCGCGCAGATCGGAACGGACCCGGTAGGACACCTCGCGGCGCCCGCCCGCCTCCACCCGGTCCAGCACGAACCGCGGGCGTGGACCGAGCACGTAGGGCACCCGGTCCTGGAGCATCAGCAGGCCCGTGGGCAGCCGCGAGACGTTCTCCATCCGCAGGTGCACCCGCGCCTCGGAGCCCGCCGGCACCCGCCCGGGGGAGAGCCGGCGGCTGCCGGCGACCCGGTAGCGGGTGCGGTAGAGCACCGCCGCGCACACCAGCGGCAGCACCGCGAGGAGCAGCCCGACCCGCAGCAGGTCGCTCTGCCCGAGCACGTACGAGCAGACCGCGGCCGCCACACCGGCGGCGAGGAAGGAGCGCCCGCGGGTGGTGAGTCCCGCCAGCGCCGTCCTGACACCGCTGCGGTCGCCCCGGTCGCCCTCGGCGTGGACGGCGCCCGCGGTGGTCATCACAGGCCCCGGGGGGCGCGCTCCGCGGGCACCGCGGTGCTCTGGAGGATCTCCTGCACCACCTGCTCGGCGGTGCGGCGGTTGAGCTGGGCCTGGGCGGTGGGCAGCAGCCGGTGGGCGAGGACGGCCACGGCGAGCGCCTGCACGTCGTCCGGCAGCGCGTACTCCCGGCCGCCGAGGGCCGCCGACGCCTTCGCCGCGCGCAGCAGGTGCAGGGTCGCGCGCGGCGAGGCGCCGAGTCTGAGATCGGGGTGCGTGCGGGTGGCGGCGACCAGGTCCACGGCGTACCGGCGGACCGGTTCGGCCACGTACACGTCGCGCACCGCCTCGATCAGCTTCAGGATCTCGTGCGCGTGCGCCACCGGCTGGAGGTCCTCCAGCGGGGAGACGCCGCCGTGCACGTCCAGCATCCGCAGTTCGGCCTCCGCGCTCGGGTAGCCGACCGAGACACGGGCCATGAAACGGTCGCGCTGGGCCTCCGGCAGCGGGTAGGTGCCCTCCATCTCGACCGGGTTCTGCGTCGCCACGACCATGAACGGGCTGGGCAGTTCGTAGGTCTTGCCGTCGATGGTGACCTGGCGCTCCTCCATCGACTCGAGGAGCGCCGACTGGGTCTTCGGCGACGCGCGGTTGATCTCGTCGCCGATCACCACCTGCGCGAAGATCGCGCCCGGCTTGAACTCGAAGTCACGGCGCTGCTGGTCCCAGATGGACACACCGGTGATGTCCGAGGGCAGCAGGTCCGGGGTGAACTGGATCCGCCGCACCGAGCAGTCGATCGACCGCGCCAGCGCCTTGGCCAGCATGGTCTTGCCGACTCCCGGGACATCCTCGATGAGCAGATGCCCCTCGGCTAGCAGCACGGTCAGCGAGAGCCGTACGACCTCGGGCTTTCCCTCGATCACGCCTTCCACCGAACCCCGCACGCGTTCCACCACGGCGGTCAAGTCAGTGAGGCTCGCTCGATCGTCATAGGTCGTCACCCGGCCCTCCTCGGCCTTTCCCCGCGCTCCCGGAGGAGCGGGGCCCCAAATGTTCCGGGCCGACGCATCGCCGTGCGGACCGGCCCACCCCGAATCACGGACGCCACGCGGGAAAAGTTCCGCGTGACACCACTCCCGCATTCTTGCCGCCGTTACCGATTCGTGTCACTCGCCTGTGGACAACTGACAGCGATATGTCAGGTCTTACGACCGTTCCGTGGTCCGTGCCGGCTTCCGGAGCGCGGGTCGTCCCCGGGGCGGACGGCAGGTCAGGCGGGGTCGATCTCGCGCAGCAGGCCCGTCTTCACGTCGAAGACGAAGCCGCGCACGTTGTCGGTGTGCAGCAGGAACGGCGAGGTGCGCACGCGCTGCATCGACTGCCGTACGTCCTGGTCGACGTCCCGGAAGGCCTCCACGGCCCAGTTGGGGCGCTGGCCGACCTCCATCTCCAGGTCGTGCCGGAACTCCTCGGTGATGGACTCCAGGCCGCACCCGGTGTGGTGGATGAGCACCACGCTGCGGGTGCCCAGGGCGCGCTGGCTGATGGTCAGCGAGCGGATCACGTCGTCGGTGACCACACCGCCCGCGTTGCGGATGGTGTGGCAGTCGCCCAGTTCGAGGCCGAGGGCGGCGTGCAGGTCGAGACGCGCGTCCATGCAGGCCACCACGGCGACGTGGAGCACCGGGCGGGCGTCCATTCCGGGGTCGGTGAAGGCGGCTGCGTACCGCTCGTTGGCGTCGACCAGACGGTCGGTGACCGTGCCGGGGCCGTTGGTCGCGTTGTCGGGGCCGGTGGGAACCGATGCGGAAGTCGTCATAGGCATGACGGTACTGGTCACAAGGGCGCCAGGCGCGTTGTGAGAGACGACAAAGAACGTCAGTGATGCTTGGTGTGAGGTAACCCACAGGGGTGGTGTGAACCCCCTCCCACGGGTGATTCGCCCCTCGCGCCCCTTGACCCGCCGTGCGGGCCGCGACGCGCAGGCCGGTTGATTGACCGCGCGACACCGTGGACTAAAGTGACGCGAAGCGGGAGGCGAGGCCGCCCGCCGCACTGATTTCCCCCCGGAGACCCCGGCGACGGCCCGGGGGTCTCCGCGTGCGCGGCGCGTACGCACGGCCAGGCCCCTCCCGCCGCCGGTCCGCCGGCGCCTCCGGCGCGACCGCCCCTTCACCGGGGAGGGCGGGAACCCGGCGGTGCGCCGACGCCGTGCCGGACCTGAGAGGGCCAGTTGAGCCAGAGTCGACACGTTCCGGTGATGCTCCAGCGGTGTCTGGACCTGCTGGCGCCCGCCCTGGAGGGGCCCGGAGCGGTGGTGGTCGACTGCACCCTCGGTCTCGGCGGCCACAGCGAGGCCCTGCTCCGGCGGTTCCCCGAGGCGCGGCTCGTCGCCCTGGACCGCGACAAGGAGGCGCTGCGCCTGTCCGGCGAGCGGCTCGCACCCTTCGGCGACCGGGCCACCCTGGTGCACGCCGTCTACGACGAGCTCCCCGACGTGCTCGGCCGGCTCGGCATCGCCCGCGCGCAGGGCGTCCTGTTCGACCTCGGGGTGTCCTCCATGCAGCTCGACGAGGCCGGCCGCGGCTTCGCCTACGCCCAGGACGCCCCCCTCGACATGCGCATGGACCAGACGACCGGTGTCAGCGCCGCCGAGGTCCTCAACACCTACCCGCCCGGCGAACTCGTCCGCATCCTGCGCGCCTACGGCGAGGAGAAGCAGGCCAAGCGCATCGTGTCCGCGATCGTGCGCGAACGCGAGAAGGAGCCGTTCACCAACAGCGCCCGCCTGGTCGAGCTGATCCGCGACGCGCTGCCGCAGGCCGCCAAGCGCACCGGCGGCAACCCGGCCAAGCGCACCTTCCAGGCGCTGCGGATCGAGGTCAACGGCGAACTGTCGGTGCTGGAGCGGGCGATCCCGGCGGCCGTGAAGGCCCTCGGCGTCGGCGGGCGGATCGCCGTGCTGTCGTACCACTCCCTGGAGGACCGGCTCGTCAAGCAGGTGTTCGCGGCGGGCGCCGCCACCACCGCCCCGCCCGGCCTCCCGGTCGTTCCCGAGCAGTACCAGCCCCGGCTCAAGCTGCTCACGCGCGGTGCCGAACTTCCCACCGAGGAGGAGATCGCCGAGAACCGGCGCGCGGCCCCCGCGCGGCTGCGCGGCGCCGAGCGGATCCGGGAGGACGTCGGGTGAGCCGGTGACCGGCCGGGCGTACGGGTGGGACGAGCGAACTCAGGGGAGCGTGAGTGAGTAGGAAACCCGAACTGAAGGGGCGACCCGAGCTGAGGGGGAGGGCGGCCCGGCTCGCCAGGCTGCTGCCCACCGGGCGGGCCCAGGCGGCGCGCACCCCCTTCGTCCTGCTCGTCGTCGTGCTCCTCGGCGGCGGTCTGATCGGCCTCCTGGTGCTGAACTCCGCCCTCAGCGAGGGCGCCTTCCAGCTCGACGACCTCCAGCAGGAGACCAAGAACCTCACCGACGAGGAACAGGCCCTGCAGCGGGACATCGACGCCTACGCCGCGCCCGACGCCCTCCAGCGCCGCGCCCGCGAGCTCGGCATGGTGCCCGGCGGCGACCCCGCCTTCCTCGGCCCCGACGGCAAGGTCAAGGGCGTCCCCAGCCCGGCCGCCGCCGTCCGCGCCCCCCTGGTCCTCGCCCCCGAGGCGCTGGCCACCGCGACCGTCCCGCCGCCCACCACAGCGCCGGACCCGGCGGACGCCGCCCCCACGCCCTCCTCCGCGTCGACCCCCGGCAGGTGACGGAAGTGTCCGACAGGGAACCGCCCCGTCGCCGGGTGCCCGGCCCCGCCAGGCCCGTCCGCCCGGGCACCGGACAGCGCCCCGGCCCCGGCGCCCGCCCGGCCCGGAGGCCCGCCGGCCCCCGGCCCGCGCCGCCGAAGGTCATCCGGCTGGGCAGTCCGCGCCCCCGGCTGCGCCTGATCGGGTTCGCCCTCACCCTGGTCATGCTCGCCTTCGTCGTACGCCTGTTCCAGGTGCAGGCCGTCGACGCGAGCACCTACGCCGCCAAGGCCGACCAGAACCGCTACGTCGGCCAGGTGCTGGCCGCCGAACGCGGTGAGATCACCGACCGCCACGGCGTGGCCCTGGCGACCAGCGAGGACGCCTACGACATCACCGCCGACCCCACCCTGTTCGCCCCGGACGAGCTGAAGATCCCCGACGGCCCCGAGCAGGCCGCCGCCCTCCTCGCCCCGATCCTCGGGCAGGACCAGGACGATCTGGTCAGGAAGCTGCGGCCGGAGAACGAGGCGCTGCGCTACGTCAAGCTGGCCGGCCGCCAGACGCCGCAGGTGTGGAAGCAGATCAAGGACCTGAAGGCCACGCTCGCCAAGCAGTCCGGGGCCGAGGGGGCCACCGCCAACGTCCTGGCCGGCGTCCTCGCCGTGCCCACCAGCAAGCGGGTGTACCCGAACAGCGAGCTCGCCGCCGGGATACTGGGCTGGGTCAACGCCGAGGGCCGGGGCGGCGGCGGCGTCGAGCTCCAGCTCGAGAAGCGGCTGGCCGGCGAGGACGGCAAGATCCGCTACGCCCAGTCCGGCGGCCGTCTCGTGCCGACCGCGGGCTCCAGCGGGACCCCGGCCGTGCCCGGCAGCGACGTCGAGCTCACCATCGACCGCGACATCCAGTGGGCCGCGCAGAACGCCATCAGCGAGCAGGTGGAGGAGTCCCGGGCGGACCGCGGCTACGTCATCGTCCAGGACACCCGCACCGGCGAGGTCCTCGCCATGGCCAACGCGCCCGGCTTCGACCCCAACGACCTGTCCGAGGCCGACCCGGAGGCGCTCGGCAACGCGGCCCTGCAGGACGCCTTCGAGCCCGGCTCCACCGCCAAGGTGCTGTCCATGGCGGCGGTCCTCGAGGAGAACGCCGCCACCCCCGGGACGCACGTCGTCGTGCCCAACCGGCTGCACCGCGGCGACCGGCTGTTCAAGGACGACATCGACCACCCGACCTGGTACCTGACGCTCAACGGCGTACTCGCCAAGTCCAGCAACATCGGCACCATCCTCGCCACCGGCCAGCTCGGCAAGACCCAGGCCCAGGCCAACAAGGTGCTCTACGACTACCTGCGCAGGTTCGGCCTCGGCAGCCAGACCGGGCTCGGCTTCCCCGGGGAGACCAAGGGCATCCTCGCGGCGCCGGGCGACTGGTCCACCTCGCAGCAGTACACGATCCCTTTCGGCCAGGGCGTCTCCATCAACGCCATGCAGGCCGCGTCCGTGTACTCCACCATCGCCAACGGCGGCGTCCGCGTCGAACCCACCCTGGTGCGCGGCTCCAAGGGTCCCGACGGACGCTTCACACCCGCCCCGGAGCCGGAGAGGACCCGGGTCGTCAGCGAGAAGACGGCGAAGACGCTCGCCAGGATGCTGGAGTCGGTCGTCGACGACGAGGAGGGCACCGGCACCAAGGCGCGCATCCCGGGCTACCGGGTGGCGGGCAAGACGGGTACGGCGAACCGGGTGGATCCGGCCACCGGCAAGTACCACGGCTACACCTCGTCCTTCGCCGGTTTCGCCCCCGCCGACAAGCCCAGGATCACCGTCTACTGCGCCATCCAGAACGCCACCGAGGGCAGCTACTTCGGCGGCCAGATCTGCGGACCCGTGTACAAGCAGGTCATGGAGTTCGCCCTGAAGACCCTCCAGGTGCCGCCGACCGGCGCCGCACCCGCCGCCCTCCCGGTCACCTTCAAACCCTGACAAGTACCGAGCACCGAGCCACCAGGAACCACCCCGTGACAACGATCACCCCCGATCCCGGGAACCACAGCGCCCCCCGCACCTCACTTGGCCCCCGGGCCGGTACGCCCGGTACGCTCACCGCCGTGCCACAAGCTGATCAGCCCCAAACCACTCAGAAGGGCCACCCCGTGACATATCCGGGACCGCCCCGGCCGGTCCAGGTCTCCGCCACACCGCTCGCGGAACTCTCCGGTCAGCTGGGTGTCGCCGCGCCGGAGCAGACGGCCGAGGTCACGGGCATCACCCATGACTCGCGCGCCGTCCGCCCCGGTGACCTGTACGCCGCCCTCCCGGGCGCCCGCGCCCACGGCGCCGACTTCGTCACCCAGGCCGCCGGCCTCGGCGCCGTCGCGGTGCTGACCGACCCGGCAGGCGCCGAACGCGTCGCCGCGGCCGGGCTGCCGGCGCTGGTGGTCGACGACCCGCGCGCGCGGATGGGTGAACTGGCGGCGACCATCTACGGCCACCCGGGCCGCGACCTGCTCCAGATCGGCATCACCGGCACCTCCGGCAAGACCACCACCGCCTACCTCGTCGAGGGCGGTCTGCGGACCGTCCACAGCACGGGACTCATCGGCACGGTGGAGATGCGCATCGGCGACGAGCGCATCAAGTCCGAGCGCACCACGCCCGAGGCCACCGACCTGCAGGCCCTGTTCGCCGTCATGCGCGAGCGCGGCACCGACGCGGTCGCCATGGAGGTCTCCAGCCACGCCCTGGTCCTCGGCCGGGTCGACGGCTGCGTCTTCGACATCGGCGTCTTCACCAACCTCAGCCCGGAACACATGGAGTTCCACTCCGACATGGAGGACTACTTCCGGGCCAAGGCGCAGCTGTTCACGCCGGAACGCGGCAGACTCGGCGTGGTCAACGCCGACGACGAGTACGGCCGCCGGCTCGCCAAGGAGGCCGGCGTCCCGGTCGTCACCTACTCCGCCGAGGGCCACCCCGACGCCGACTGGCGCGCCGAGGACGTCGAGGTCGGCACGATGGACTCGACGTTCACCGTGGTCGGCCCCAAGGGCGAGCGGATCGCCGCCCGGTCGCCGCTGCCGGGCCCGTTCAACGTGGCCAACACCCTGGCCGCGATCGTCGCCCTGGCCGTCGCCGGACTCGACCCGCAGGCCGCCGCCGACGGCGTCGCCGCCGTGCCGGGCGTGCCGGGCAGGCTGGAGCGGGTGGACGCCGGGCAGCCGTACCTGGCGGTGGTGGACTACGCCCACAAGACCGACGCCGTGGAGTCCGTGCTGCGCGCCCTGCGCAAGGTCACCGAGGGCCGGGTGCACGTGGTGCTCGGCTGCGGCGGCGACCGGGACAAGACCAAGCGGGCGCCCATGGGCGCCGCCGCCGCGCGGCTCGCCGACACCGCCGTACTGACCTCCGACAACCCCCGCTCCGAGGACCCCCTGTCGATCCTCGCCACCATGCTCCACGGCGCCGCCACCGTGCCCGCCCACGAGCGCGGCGAGGTGCAGGTCTTCGAGGACCGGGCCGCCGCGATCGCCGCCGCCGTCGCCCGGGCGCAGCCCGGCGACACCGTGCTGGTCGCCGGCAAGGGCCACGAGCAGGGCCAGGACATCGCCGGGGTGGTGCGTCCCTTCGACGACCGCCAGGTGCTTCGGGAAGCCATCAAGAAGACCCAGGGATGAACTTGTGATCGCCCTCTCCCTCGCCGAGATCGCAGAAGTCGTCGGCGGGCAGACGCACGACATACCGGACCCGTCCGTCCAGGTCACCGGACCGGTCGTCAGGGACTCGCGGGAGGCGGGTCCGGGCAGCCTGTTCGTCGCCTTCGTCGGCGAGCGCGTGGACGGCCACGACTTCGCGGCCCGGGTCGTCGGGGCGGGCGCGGTCGCCGTGCTCGCCTCGCGGCCCGTGGGGGTGCCCGCGATCGTCGTGGAGGACGTCCAGGCGGCCCTCGGGGCCCTCGCCCGGTACGTCGTCGGCAGGCTCGGGACCACGCTCGTCGCGCTCACCGGCTCGGCCGGCAAGACCAGCACCAAGGACCTCATCGCGCAGGTCCTGCAGCGGGCCGCGCCGACCGTCTTCACCCCCGGCTCGCTCAACAACGAGATCGGGCTGCCGCTCACCGCGCTCACCGCCACCGAGGAGACGAAGTTCCTCGTGCTGGAGATGGGAGCGCGCGGAATCGGCCACATCCGCTACCTCACCGGTCTGACCCCGCCGAAGGTCGGCCTGGTCCTGAACGTCGGCTCCGCCCACATCGGCGAGTTCGGCGGCCGGGAGCAGATCGCCCAGGCCAAGGGCGAGTTGGTGGAGTCGCTGCCGCCGGCCGAGGAGGGCGGCGCCGCGGTCCTCAACGCGGACGACCCCCTCGTAAGGGCCATGGCGTCCCGTACGAAGGCGAAGGTGATCCTTTTCGGAGAGTCCGGCGAAGCGGACGTTCGGGCCGAGAACGTGCGACTCACGGACAGCGGACAGCCTTCCTTCAGGCTTCACACACCCTCCGGTGCATCCGATGTGACCATGCGCCTGTACGGTGAGCATCACGTGTCGAACGCGCTCGCCGCGGCCGCCGTCGCCCACGAGTTGGGCATGTCCGCAGACGAGATCGCCCGCGCGCTCTCCGAGGCGGGCTCCCTCTCCCGCTGGCGCATGGAGGTCACCGAGCGGCCGGACGGCGTGACGGTCGTCAACGACGCCTACAACGCGAACCCCGAATCCATGAAGGCAGCGCTGCGCGCGCTGGTGGCCATGGGCAAGGGGCGTCGTACGTGGGCGGTGCTCGGCAAGATGGCCGAGCTCGGGGACGAGGCGCTCGCCGAGCACGACGCGGTCGGACGGCTCGCCGTCCGGCTCAACGTCAGCAAGCTCGTCGCGGTCGGGGGCAGGGAAGCCGCCTGGCTGCAACTGGGCGCATATAACGAGGGTTCGTGGGGTGAGGAGTCGGTGCACGTGTCCGACGCACAGGCGGCGGTCGACCTGTTGCGCAGCGAATTGCGCCCGGGGGATGTCGTACTCGTGAAGGCATCCCGTTCGGTCGGGCTCGAGAGCGTGGCGCAGGCGCTGCTCGAGACCGGTGCCGAGGGTGAGGTCGCCGCCCGATGATGAATCAGATCCTGTTCGCAGGAGTCATTGGTCTCTTCCTCACCCTGATCGGCACTCCGCTGCTGATCAAACTGCTCGCCCGCAAGGGGTACGGGCAGTACATCCGCGACGACGGCCCGCGCGAGCACGCCAGCAAGCGCGGTACGCCGACGATGGGTGGCATCGCCTTCATCCTGGCGACGCTCGCCGCCTACTTCCTGTCCAAGGTCATCACCGGTAAACCCCCGACCTTCTCCGGGCTGTTGGTGCTCGGCCTCATGGTCGGCATGGGCATGGTCGGCTTCCTGGACGACTACATCAAGATCGTCAAGCGGCGTTCGCTGGGTCTGCGGGCCAAGGCGAAGATGGCCGGCCAGCTGATCGTCGGCATCGGCTTCGCGGTGCTGTCGCTCCAGTTCGCGGACTCCCGCGGGCAGACCCCGGCCTCCACGAAGCTGTCGTTCATCACGGACTTCGGCTGGACCATCGGCCCGGTGCTGTTCGTCGTCTGGGCGCTGTTCATGATCCTCGCCATGTCGAACGGCGTGAACCTGACCGACGGTCTGGACGGCCTCGCCACCGGCGCCTCCGTGCTCGTCTTCGGCGCCTACACCTTCATCGGCGTCTGGCAGTTCCAGGAGTCCTGCGCCAACGGCGACACCCTGACCAACCCGGGCGCCTGTTACGAGGTGCGCGACCCGCTGGACCTCGCGGTCGTCGCCTCCGCGCTGATGGGTTCCTGCCTCGGCTTCCTGTGGTGGAACACCTCCCCGGCCAAGATCTTCATGGGCGACACCGGTTCGCTGGCGCTCGGCGGCGTGCTCGCGGGCCTCGCGATCTGCTCCCGCACCGAGCTGCTGCTCGCCATCCTGGGCGGTCTGTTCGTCCTCATCACCATGTCGGTGGTCATCCAGGTCGGCTCCTTCCGGCTCACCGGGAAGCGGGTCTTCCGGATGGCGCCGCTCCAGCATCACTTCGAACTCAAAGGCTGGTCCGAAGTCCTTGTGGTGGTCCGCTTCTGGATCATCCAGGGCATCTGTGTGATCGTCGGACTGGGTCTCTTCTACGCGGGATGGGCAGCGGACAAGTGACCGACTGGCAGGGCAAGCACGTCACCGTCGCCGGACTCGGCGTCTCCGGCGTACCGGCGGCCAGGGCGCTGCACGGGCTCGGCGCGGAGGTCACCGTCGTCAACGACGGCGACGACGCGCGGGCGCGCGAGCAGGCCGCCGAACTGGAGGCGCTCGGCGTCACCGTCCGCCTCGGTGACGGCGAAACCCTGCCCGACGGCACCGAGCTGATCGTCACGGCCCCCGGCTGGAGGCCTGACAAGCCGCTGTTCGCCGCGGCGGACCGGGCCGGGGTGCCGGTGTGGGGCGACGTCGAACTCGCCTGGCGGCTGCGCGGCCCCGACGCGGCCCCGTGGCTCGCGGTCACCGGCACCAACGGCAAGACCACGACCGTCCAGATGCTCGCCTCCATCCTGGAGGCGGCCGGACTGCGCACCGCCGCCGTCGGCAACATCGGCGTCTCCCTCCTCGACGCGGTGCTCGGCGAGGAGCCGTACGACGTGCTCGCCGTGGAGCTGTCCAGCTACCAGCTCCACTGGGCGCCGTCCCTGCGCGCCCACTCGGCGGCCGTGCTGAACCTCGCCCCCGACCACCTCGACTGGCACGGCTCCATGGAGGCGTACGCCAGGGACAAGGGCCGCGTCTACGAGGGCAACCGCGTCGCCTGCGTCTACAACGCGGACGCCACCGGCAAGCCCTCCACCGAGGACCTGGTCCGCGAAGCCGACGTGGAGGAGGGCTGCCGCGCCGTGGGCTTCACCCTCGGCGCCCCGGGCCCCTCCCAACTCGGCGTCGTGGAGGGCATCCTGGTCGACCGCGCCTTCGTCGAGAACCGGCAGCGCAACGCCCAGGAGCTCGCCGAGGTCTCGGACGTGAACCCGCCCGCCCCGCACAACATCGCCAACGCCCTTGCCGCGGCGGCCCTCGCGCGGGCCTACGGGGTGCCGGCGAGCGCCGTACGGGACGGCCTGCGGGCCTTCACCCCGGACGCCCATCGCATCGCGCACGTCGCCGACGTGGACGGCGTCACGTGGATCGACGACTCCAAGGCCACCAACACCCACGCCGCGGAAGCCTCGTTGGCCGCCTACGACTCGATCGTGTGGATCGCCGGCGGGCTCGCCAAGGGCGCCACCTTCGACGAGCTGGTCGGCGGCGCGGCGAAGCGGCTGCGCGGCGCCGTGCTGATCGGCCGGGACCGGGCCCTGATCCGCGAAGCCCTCGCGCGACACGCCCCGGAGGTACCCGTCGTCGACCTCGACCGGACCGACACTGGGGCGATGCTCCAGGCAGTCCAGGAGGCCCAGCGGCTGGCACGGCCCGGCGACACGGTGCTGCTGGCCCCGGCCTGCGCCTCGATGGACATGTTCGCCAACTACAACAAGCGCGGTGACGCGTTCGCCCAGGCGGTGCGCGAGCTCGGCGCCTGACCCCGGACCGCCTGGTGCCGGGCGACCTTGGGAGGGACGCGTGGGACCGTCGACGGCGTACAGCGGAGGCCCGGATGCCCAGTAGCCGTACCGGCCGCCCGCCCGTGCGGCGGGCCGTGCGCGGTCCCGCCGTGCCCGGGCCCCGCGACAACCCCGTGCGCACCCTGTACATCCGGGCGCGCAAGGCTTGGGACCGGCCGCTGACCGCGTACTACCTGATCCTCGGCGGCAGTCTGCTGATCACCGTGCTCGGTCTGGTGATGGTCTACTCGGCCTCCCAGATCACGGCGCTGCAGATGTCGCTGCCGGGCTCGTACTTCTTCCGCAAACAGTTGCTGGCCGCCGCGATCGGCGGCGTACTGCTGCTGGCGGCCTCCCGGATGCCGGTGAGGCTGCACCGCGCGCTGGCCTACCCGATCCTCGCGGGCGCCGTCTTCCTGATGGCCCTGGTGCAGGTGCCGGGGATAGGGGTGGCGGTCAACGGAAACCAGAACTGGATCGCCCTCGGCGGCTCCTTCCAGATCCAGCCCAGCGAGTTCGGCAAGCTGGCGCTGGTGCTGTGGGGCGCCGATCTGCTCGCCCGCAAACAGGACAGACGGCTGCTCTCCCAGTGGAAGCACATGCTGGTGCCGCTGGTCCCGGCCGCCCTGATGCTGCTCGGCCTGATCATGCTCGGCGGCGACATGGGTACGGCGATCATCCTCACGGCGATCCTGTTCGGCCTGCTGTGGCTCGCGGGGGCGCCCACGCGGCTGTTCGTGGGGGTGCTCTCGGTCGCCGCGCTGATCGGCGTGTTCCTGATCCGCACCAGCCCCAACCGCATGGCCCGGCTCGCCTGCCTCGGCGCCACCGAACCCCAGTCGGGGCCGGTCGACTGCTGGCAGGCCGTGCACGGGATCTACGCCCTCGCCTCCGGCGGCATCTTCGGATCCGGACTCGGGGCGAGTGTGGAGAAATGGGGCCAACTCCCGGAAGCGCACACGGACTTCATCTTCGCCGTCACCGGTGAGGAACTGGGTCTGGCGGGGACGCTGTCGGTGCTCGCCCTGTTCGCGGCTCTAGGCTATGCGGGTATCCGCGTGGCCGGACGCACGGAGGACCCCTTCGTCAGGTATGCCGCGGGAGGCGTGACCACCTGGATCACGGCCCAGGCCGTGATCAACATCGGTGCGGTGCTCGGCTTGCTGCCGATCGCCGGAGTCCCGCTCCCGCTGTTCTCCTACGGGGGATCCGCCCTGCTGCCGACCATGTTCGCCATCGGGCTGCTGATCGCCTTCGCGCGTGAGGACCCCGCTGCACGGATGGCGCTTGCCATGCGGCAACCCCGCTTTGGTAAAAAGCGGAACGGGGGTTCACAGCGGCCCCGGAGATGGAACACGATGCGACGGCGCGCCCCGGTGGCGCGTTCGTCCGGAGAGCGGTGAATTTCGGTGCATGTCGTACTCGCCGGCGGAGGAACCGCGGGCCACATCGAGCCCGCGCTCGCCCTCGCGGACGCCCTGCGCAGGCAGGATCCGACCGTGGGCATCACGGCCCTGGGGACGGAGCGAGGCCTGGAGACCCGTCTCGTACCCGAGCGCGGGTACGAACTGGCGCTGATCCCCGCCGTGCCGCTGCCACGCAAGCCCACCCCCGAGCTGATCACCGTCCCGGGCCGGCTGCGCGGCACCATCAAGGCGGCCGAGCAGATCCTGGAGCGCACCAAGGCGGACGCCGTGGTCGGCTTCGGCGGCTATGTGGCCCTGCCCGGCTATCTCGCGGCCAAGCGGCTCGGTGTGCCGATCGTGATCCACGAGGCCAACGCCCGGCCCGGACTGGCCAACAAGATCGGCTCCCGGTACGCCGCGCAGGTCGCCGTCTCCACGCCCGACAGCAAGCTGCGCAACTCCCGCTACATCGGCATCCCGCTGCGCCGCTCCGTCTCCACCCTCGACCGGGCCGCCGTACGCCCCGAGGCCCGCGCCGCGTTCGGCCTCGACCCCAACCTGCCCACGCTGCTGGTCTCCGGCGGCTCGCAGGGCGCCCGGCGGCTCAACGAGGTCGTCCAGCAGGTCGCTCCGTGGCTGCAGCAGGCCGGGATCCAGATCCTGCACGCGGTCGGCCCGAAGAACGAACTGCCGCAGGTGCACCAGATGCCGGGGATGCCCCCGTACATCCCGGTAAGTTACCTGGACCGGATGGACCTCGCGTACGCCGCGGCCGACATGATGCTCTGCCGCGCGGGCGCGATGACCGTCGCCGAACTCTCCGCCGTCGGGCTCCCGGCCGCCTACGTCCCGCTGCCCATCGGCAACGGCGAACAGCGGCTCAACGCCCAGCCGGTGGTCAAGGCCGGCGGCGGACTGCTGGTCGACGACGCGGAGCTGACGCCCGAGTGGGTGCAGCAGAACGTGCTGCCCGTGCTCGCCGATCCGCACCGGCTGTACGAGATGTCCCGCGCCGCCGCCGAGTTCGGCCGCCGGGACGCCGACGACCTGCTCGTCGGCATGGTGTACGAGGCGATCGCCGCCCGTACGCACCGCTAGAGGCGCATGACGGAGGGCAGGCAGCATGGCCGGATCGACCACCGCCGAGCGTGGTGAACGCAAGCGGGAGTCGTCCGGCCCGCCGCCCGCCCGGCGGTTCAAACGACGACAACTTCGTCTGATCATCGTTCTGGCCGTCGCCCTGGTGTTCCTCGGCAGCGGCGCCTTCTGGCTGCTCTACGGGTCGGACCTGGTGCGGGTGGAGCGCGTGTCGGTGTCCGGAACCGGCGTGCTGACCGCCGAACAGGTGCGCCGGGCCGCCGAGGTCCCCCTGGGAGAACAGCTGGTTTCGGTCGACACCGATGCGATCGAGGCGCGGCTTTCCGCCGCCCTGCCCCGCATCGACACGGTCGACGTGGTGCGCGACTGGCCGCACGAGATCACCTTGAAGGTGACGGAACGGACCCCGGTTCTCCTCGTCCGCAAAGGCGGGAAGTTCGTCGAAGTGGACGACGACGGTGTCCGGTTCGCCACGGTCTCCAAGGCGCCGAAAGGCGTGCCCGCTCTTGAATTGACCGTCTCCCGCACCGGCTCCGCGGCGGCGAGTCTGCGCCGCTTCGACGAGGACCGGCTGACGCGTGAGGCGGTGCGGGTGGCCGGCGCGATTCCGGCCACCGTGGCGCGGGCCACCCGCAGCGTCAAGGTCCGTTCCTATGACGACATCTCGCTGGAGTTGGCCGACGGCCGCACGGTCGCCTGGGGAAGCAGTGAGAAGGGCGCCCGGAAGAGCCGTACTCTCACCGCGCTGATGAAAGCGGAGCCCGGCGCGCGACACTTCGACGTCAGCGTTCCCACGGCCCCGGCGTCATCAGGGAGTTGACGCACATCAGCGCAGGCCAGCACCCTGGTTGGGCACCGCTATGGCTGATCACATAGGGTGAAAAGAAAAACGGGAGGTTCGGCGTGTTCGTTGAACGGGCGCCACTTGTCGACTTAGTGTCCTGTTCAGAAGACTCCAGGGAACAGACACACTGGTAACCCTAAACTTCAACGTTAGGGTTCGGGTCGGCGCTACGGACCGTCCCATTCGGCATCAGTCGTCGGATCGCGAAGGCATCAGTGCTTCAGCGGTCGGGCGACACGTAACTCGAGGCGAGAGGCCTTCGACGTGGCAGCACCGCAGAACTACCTCGCAGTCATCAAAGTCATCGGTGTCGGCGGCGGTGGTGTCAATGCCATCAACCGGATGATCGAGGTCGGTCTCAAGGGCGTCGAGTTCATCGCCATCAACACCGACGCGCAAGCCCTGTTGATGAGCGACGCCGACGTCAAGCTCGACGTCGGCCGGGAACTCACCCGCGGACTCGGCGCCGGAGCCAACCCGGCCGTCGGCCGCAAGGCCGCCGAGGACCACCGCGAGGAGATCGAGGAGGTCCTCAAGGGGGCCGACATGGTCTTCGTCACGGCCGGCGAGGGCGGCGGCACCGGCACCGGCGGCGCGCCCGTGGTGGCCAACATCGCCCGCTCGCTCGGCGCCCTCACCATCGGTGTGGTCACCCGCCCGTTCACCTTCGAGGGCCGGCGCCGCGCCAACCAGGCCGAGGACGGCATCGCCGAGCTCCGCGAAGAGGTCGACACCCTCATCGTGATCCCGAACGACCGGCTGCTGTCCATCTCGGACCGCCAGGTCTCGGTTCTCGACGCCTTCAAGTCGGCGGACCAGGTGCTGCTCTCCGGTGTGCAGGGCATCACCGACCTGATCACCACGCCCGGCCTGATCAACCTGGACTTCGCCGACGTCAAGTCGGTCATGTCCGAGGCCGGTTCGGCCCTCATGGGCATCGGTTCCGCCCGCGGCGACGACCGCGCGGTGGCGGCGGCCGAGATGGCCATCTCCTCGCCGCTGCTCGAAGCCTCCATCGACGGCGCCCGCGGCGTGCTGCTCTCCATCTCCGGCGGTTCCGACCTCGGTCTGTTCGAGATCAACGAGGCCGCACAGCTGGTCAGCGAGGCCGCCCACCCCGAGGCCAACATCATCTTCGGCGCGGTGATCGACGACGCCCTCGGCGACGAGGTGCGGGTCACCGTGATCGCCGCCGGCTTCGACGGCGGCCAGCCGCCCTCCAAGCGGGACAACGTCCTCGGCTCCTCCTCGGCCAAGCGCGAGGAGCCCGCCCCGGCCCGCCAGCCGGAGAGCCGTCCGTCCTTCGGCTCGCTCGGCAGCGTCACGCCGAAGGAGGACCCGGAGCCGGTGGCGCCGGAGCCGGTGCGCGAAATCCCGGCCCCCCAGCCCCCGGTCCCGCCGTCGCGGACCTACGACAGCGCGGCCGAGGAACTGGACGTACCGGACTTCCTGAAGTGATAGGACAGCGCGAGAGCGTGAGCGGCGCGCACTTCGCCTTCACCGACCGGTGGGGCGGGGTGAGCGCCGCTCCTTATGCGGAGCTCAACCTCGGCGGAGCCGTCGGCGACGAGCCAGGCGCCGTACGCGCCAACCGCGAACTCGCCGCCACGTCACTCGGCGTGGACCCGGCCCGGGTGGTCTGGATGAACCAGGTGCACGGGGCCGACGCGGTCGTCGTCGACGAACCCTGGGGCGGGAACCCGGTCCCCGAGGTGGACGCGATCGTCACCGCGCGGCGCGGGCTCGCCCTCGCCGTGCTCACCGCCGACTGCGTGCCGGTGCTGCTCGCCGACCCCGTCGCCGGGGTCGTCGCCGCGGCCCACGCGGGCCGGCCCGGGCTGGTGGCCGGGGTGGTCCCGGCCGCCGTACGGGCCATGACCGGGCTCGGCGCCGACCCGGCCAGGATCGTCGCCCGTACCGGGCCCGCCGTCTGCGGCCGTTGCTACGAGGTGCCGGAGACGATGCGCGCCGAGGTGGCCGCCGTCGAGCCGGCGGCGCACGCCGAGACCGGCTGGGGCACCCCGTCGGTCGACGTGGGCGCGGGCGTGCGGGCGCAGCTGGAACGGCTCGGGGTGCGCGACCGGCAGCAGTCGCCGGTGTGCACGCTGGAGTCGGCGGATCACTTCTCGTACCGCCGCGACCGCACCACCGGGCGGCTCGCGGGCTATGTGTGGCTGGACTGATGGGGCATGACGGACCGTAAGGACGAACTCGCCGCGAACCTGGCGAGAGTGGAGGAGCGGATCGCCGCCGCGTGCGCCGCCGCAGGACGCGCGCGCGAGGAGGTCACCCTCGTCGTGGTCACCAAGACCTACCCCGCGGACGACGTGCGCGCCCTGGCGGAACTCGGGGTGCGCCATGTCGCCGAGAACCGCGACCAGGACGCCGCCCCCAAGGCCGCCGCCTGCGCGGATCTGCCGCTCACCTGGCACTTCGTCGGTCAACTTCAGACCAACAAGGTCCGTTCGGTGGTCGGTTACGCCGACTTCGTGCAGTCCGTCGACCGTTCCCGGCTGGTGACGGCCCTCTCCAAGGAGGCCGTGCGGGCCGGCCGCGAGATCGGCTGTCTGATCCAGGTGGCGCTCGACGCCGGCGAGGGCGGCAGGGGCGAGCGCGGAGGCGTGGCGCCCGGCGGCGTCGCGGAGTTGGCCGGGCTGATCGCGCGCTCCGAGGGGCTGCGGCTCGGCGGGCTGATGACCGTAGCCCCGCTGACCGGCGAGTACGCGGGGCGCGAACAGGCGGCGTTCGGGCGGTTGATGGATTTGTCGACCGACCTGCGCCGGACCCATCCGACTGCGAACATGGTCTCGGCAGGCATGAGTGCGGACCTCGAACAGGCCGTGGCCGCCGGAGCGACACATGTGCGCGTCGGCAGTGCGGTACTCGGAGTCCGCCCCAGGCTCGGGTAACGTCGCCAGGAAGTCGGACCACAGCAGAAAATATGGTCAGTTCCGCCGAACAGCGGACATAAAGACCTAGTGGATCGCGGGCACTTGGCGGTCGTCAGCGGATCCACCACAGAGCGGAGGACTAGGAGCATGGCCGGCGCGATGCGCAAGATGGCGGTCTACCTCGGCCTCGTGGAGGACGACGGGTACGACGGCCGCGGATTCGACCCAGACGACGACTTCGAACCCGAACTCGACCCGGAGCCCGAGCGGGACCACCGGCGGCACGAGCCGCCGCACCAGTCACATGGATCACATCAGTCCCAAAGGGACGAAGAGGTACGAGTCGCACATCCTCCCGCGCCGCGCGAGCCGGTCGCCCGAGCCGCTTCGCTCCCCGCGGAATCGCCGCGCCCGGCGCGCATCGCGCCCGTGGCATCCATCACACAAGAACGCGCCAGCCTGGAGAAGAACGCACCGGTGATCATGCCCAAGGTCGTGTCGGAACGAGAGCCTTACCGGATCACCACGCTTCACCCCCGGACCTACAACGAGGCCCGTACCATCGGGGAACACTTCCGTGAGGGCACTCCGGTGATCATGAATCTGACCGAGATGGACGACACGGACGCGAAGCGACTTGTCGACTTTGCGGCCGGTCTGGTGTTCGGTCTCCACGGCAGCATCGAGCGGGTGACGCAGAAGGTGTTCCTGCTGTCTCCTGCTAACGTCGATGTCACGGCGGAGGACAAGGCCCGCATCGCAGAGGGCGGGTTCTTCAACCAGAGCTGAGACGCAGGACCGGATCAAGAGCGGTACAGGGGAGAGGGAAAAACAGACCATGAGCGTGTTCGCGCAGGTGATCTACATCGCGCTGATGGTGTTCCTCATCGTGCTGATCTTCCGTTTGGTCATGGATTACGTGTTCCAGTTCGCCCGCTCGTGGCAACCCGGCAAGGCGATGGTGGTCGTCCTGGAGGCCACCTACACTGTCACCGATCCACCGCTGAAGCTTCTGCGGCGGTTCATCCCGCCGCTGCGTCTCGGGGGCGTGGCGCTCGACCTGTCCTTCTTCGTCCTGATGATCATCGTCTACATCCTGATCTCGATCGTGGGCAATCTCGCGAGGTGACTGTGGACGATACGGTCTTGCCGACTGCCGATGACTACGTTGAGGTGAAGAGATGCCGTTGACCCCCGAGGACGTGCGGAACAAGCAGTTCACGACCGTCCGCCTCCGAGAAGGCTATGACGAGGACGAGGTCGATGCCTTCCTCGACGAGGTCGAAGCCGAACTGACGCGCCTGCTGCGCGAGAACGAGGACCTGCGCGCCAAGCTGGCCGCGGCCACGCGCGCCGCCGCCCAGAACCAGCAGAACATGCGCAAGCCTCCTGAGCCACAGGACCAGCAGCAACAGCAGGGCCCGCCCCAGGGCATGCCCCAGCAGGGGATGCCCCAGCAGGGCATGCGAGGTCCCGGCGCTCCGGTGCCCGCCGGCATATCGGGCCCGCCGCAGCAGCAGATGGGTGGCCCCATGGGTGGCCCGCCCCAGCTGCCGAGCGGTGCTCCCCAGCTGCCCGCCGGCCCCGGCGGACAGGGCGGCCCGCAGGGTCCCGGCCCCATGGGCCAGGGTCCCGGGCCGATGGGTCAGGGTCCCGGCCCGATGGGCCAGGGCGGCCCGATGCAGGGGCAGATGGGCCCCGGCGGCCCGATGGGCGGTCCGATGGGCGGCCCCATGGGCGGTCCCGGTCAGGGTGGCCCGATGGGCGGCCCCGGTCAGGGCGGTCCCGGTGGCGACAGCGCCGCGCGCGTTCTGTCGCTGGCCCAGCAGACCGCCGACCAGGCGATCGCGGAGGCCCGTTCCGAGGCCAACAAGATCGTGGGCGAGGCGCGTTCGCGTGCCGAGGGTCTCGAGCGGGACGCCCGTGCCAAGGCCGACGCCCTGGAGCGGGACGCGCAGGAGAAGCACCGCGTCGCGATGGGCTCCCTGGAGTCCGCCCGCGCCACGCTGGAGCGCAAGGTCGAGGACCTGCGCGGCTTCGAGCGCGAGTACCGCACGCGGCTGAAGTCCTACCTGGAGTCGCAGCTGCGTCAGCTGGAGACCCAGGCGGACGACTCGCTCGCCCCGCCGCGCCAGCCCGCGAGCGCCGCTCCGTCGCTGCCGCCGTCCCCGGCGCCCTCGATGGCTCCGGCCGGTGCCGGTGCGCCGTCCTACGGCGGCAACCAGGGCATGGGTGGCGGTCCCGGCGGCCCGTCCGGTCCGTCCTACGGCGGCCAGCAGCAGATGCAGCCGGCGATGACCCAGCCGATGGCGCCGGTGCGTCCGCAGGGGCCGTCCCCGATGGGGCAGGCGCCCTCGCCGATGCGCGGGTTCCTCATCGACGAGGACGACAACTGACGGCCCTGTGGCCATGAGTACGGCGTAGCGGTCGGCAGCGTTCAGGGCGGGGCCCCGGGTTCACCAACCCGGGGCCCCGCCCTTTCGCTACGCGTGTTCACGGTATATGCGCTGCTTGTTCGCACCTGGGCGTGATGTCCGGCGCCCGCGACGCCGAAGGCCCGGGTCCGCCAAGCGTCTTGGCGGACCCGGGCCTTCGTGCGGGGAAGGGCCTCCCGGCCCCGTGCCCTACGCCTTGCGCAGGCGGAACGTCAGGGACAGGCCCTCGTCCGAGAACGGGGCGCCGTAGGTGTCGTCCGCCTCGCCCTGGGCGAAGTCCGTCGCCAGTACCTCGTCGGCGATCAGTTCCGCGTGTTCCGCCAGGGCGGCGATGGCCGCCGGGTCGGTGGCGGTCCAGCGCAGGGCGATCCGGTCGGCCACGTCGAGGCCGCTGTTCTTGCGGGCCTCCTGGATCAGCCGGATCGCGTCACGGGCCAGGCCCGCGCGGCGCAGCTCCTCGGTGATCTCCAGGTCCAGGGCGACCGTCGCACCGGCGTCGGACGCCACCGACCAGCCCTCGCGCGGGGTCTCCGTGACGATCACCTCGTCCGGGGCGAGGGTGATCGTCTCGCCGTCGACCTCCACCGAGGCCGTGCCCTCGCGCAGTGCCAGGGACAGCGCGGCGGCGTCCGCGTTCGCGATCGCCTTCGCCACGTCCTGGACGCGCTTGCCGAACCGCTTGCCGAGCGCGCGGAAGTTGGCCTTCGCCGTGGTGTCCACCAGCGAACCGCCCACCTCGGACAGCGACGCCAGCGACTCGACGTTCAGCTCCTCCGTGATCTGCGCGTGCAGTTCGGCGTCGAGGGTGCCGAAACCGCCCGCCGCGATCAGCGCGCGCCTCAGCGGCTGGCGGGTCTTCACCCCCGACTCCGCGCGCGTGGCGCGGCCCAGCTCCACGAGCCGGCGGACCAGCACCATCTGCTTCGACAGCTCCGGGTCGATCGCGGACAGGTCCGCCTCCGGCCAGGAGGACAGGTGCACCGACTCCGGGGCGCCCGGGGTGACCGGGACGATCAGGTCCTGCCACACCCGCTCGGTGATGAACGGGGTGAGCGGCGCCATCAGCTTGGTCACCGTCTCCACGACCTCGTGCAGGGTGCGCAGCGCGGCCTTGTCGCCCTGCCAGAAGCGGCGGCGCGAGCGGCGGACGTACCAGTTGGACAGGTCGTCGACGAACGCGGAGAGCAGCTTGCCGGCGCGCTGGGTGTCGTAGGAGTCCAGTGCCCGGGTCACCTGGTCGGTGAGCGCGTGCAGTTCGGACAGGAGCCAGCGGTCGAGCACCGGACGGTCGGCCGGGGCCGGGTCGGCCGCGCTCGGCGCCCAGTCCGAGGTGCGGGCGTACAGGGCCTGGAAGGCGACCGTGTTCCAGTACGTCAGCAGCGTCTTGCGGACGACCTCCTGGATGGTGCCGTGGCCCACCCTGCGGGCCGCCCACGGGGAGCCGCCGGCCGCCATGAACCAGCGCACCGCGTCCGCGCCGTGCTGGTCCATCAGCGGGATCGGCTGCAGGATGTTGCCCAGGTGCTTGGACATCTTGCGGCCGTCCTCGGCGAGGATGTGGCCGAGGCAGACCACGTTCTCGTACGACGACTTGTCGAAGACCAGGGTGCCGACCGCCATCAGCGTGTAGAACCAGCCGCGGGTCTGGTCGATGGCCTCGCAGATGAACTGCGCCGGGTAGCGGGCCTCGAAGAGCTCCTTGTTCTTGTACGGGTAGCCCCACTGCGCGAACGGCATCGAACCCGAGTCGTACCAGGCGTCGATGACCTCGGGCACACGGGTGGCCGTGCGGCCGCAGCCGTCCTGCGGGCAGGCGAAGGTGACCTCGTCGATGTACGGGCGGTGCGGGTCGAGGCCCGACTGGTCGGACCCGGTCAGCTCGGTCAGCTCGGTGAGCGAGCCGACGCAGGTGAGGTGGTCGTCCTCGCAGCGCCAGATCGGCAGCGGGGTGCCCCAGTAGCGGTTGCGGGACAGCGCCCAGTCGATGTTGTTGTTCAGCCAGTCGCCGTAGCGGCCGTGCTTGACCGTGTCGGGGAACCAGTTGGTGTTCTCGTTCTCCTCGAGCAGACGGTCCTTGACCGCGGTGGTGCGGATGTACCAGGACGGCTGCGCGTAGTACAGCAGCGCCGTGTGGCAGCGCCAGCAGTGCGGGTAGCTGTGCTCGTACGGGACGTGCCGGAAGAGCAGGCCGCGCGCGTCGAGGTCGGCGGTGAGCTTCTCGTCGGCCTTCTTGAAGAAGACGCCGCCGACCAGGGGCACGTCCTCCTCGAAGGTGCCGTCGGGGCGGACCGGGTTGACGACGGGCAGGCCGTAGGAGCGGCAGACCTTGAGGTCGTCCTCACCGAAGGCGGGGGACTGGTGGACCAGACCCGTGCCGTCCTCGGTGGTGACGTACTCGGCGTTCACCACGTAGTGGGCCTCGGCGGGGAACTCCACCAGCTCGAACGGCCGCCGGTACGTCCAGCGCTCCATCTCCGCGCCGGTGAAGGACTGGCCGGTGGTCTCCCAGCCCTCGCCGAGCGCCTTGGCGACGAGCGGCTCGGCGACGACGATCTTCTCCCGGCCGTCGGTGGCGACGACGTAGGTGACCTCGGGGTGCGCGGCGACCGCCGTGTTGGAGACCAGGGTCCACGGGGTGGTCGTCCACACCAGCAGCGCGGCCTCGCCGGCCAGCGGGCCGGAGGTGAGCGGGAAGCGGACGTAGACGGACGGGTCGACGACCGTCTCGTAGCCCTGCGCCAGCTCGTGGTCGGACAGGCCGGTGCCGCAGCGGGGGCACCAGGGGGCGACGCGGTGGTCCTGGACCAGCAGGCCCTTGCCGAAGATCTCCTTCAGCGACCACCAGACGGACTCGATGTACTCGGGGTCCATCGTCCGGTACGGGTCCTGGAGGTCGGCCCAGTAGCCCATCCGGGTGGTGAGCTCTTCGAAGGCGTCGGTGTGCCGGGTCACCGACTCGCGGCACCTGGCGTTGAACTCGGCGATGCCGTACGCCTCGATGTCCTGCTTGCCGGAGAAGCCGAGCTCCTTCTCGACGGCCAGCTCCACCGGGAGGCCGTGGCAGTCCCAGCCCGCCTTGCGGGCCACGTGGTAGCCGCGCATGGTGCGGAAGCGGGGGAAGACGTCCTTGAAGACGCGGGCCTCGATGTGGTGGGCGCCGGGCATGCCGTTGGCGGTGGGCGGGCCCTCGTAGAACACCCATTCGGGGCGGCCCTCGGACTGCTCCAGGCTCTTGGCGAAGATCTTCTGCTCGCGCCAGAACTCGAGCACGGCGTGCTCGAGGGCGGGCAGGTCGACCTGGGCGGGTACCTGGCGGTACGTCGGCGTTGTCATCAGCGGGCTTCCTCCGGCGGACTTGCTGCCTTCCGTCCGGAGGGACGAGAGCTGTGTCGATCCCTGCGCCGTCTTCGGCGCGCTCCCGCGGTACCACCCTCCTTGGCCCCCCGGTGCGTCGTGTGCTCCGGTGAGCCCCCTCATTGGGGTCGCGATGCCGGTTCTACTCGCCGCTGCCGCGGCTTTCCTCCGGCGGCTCCGGGGTGATCTTCACGTCGCGCTCGCCCCCGGGCTCACACCGTCCCCGGGTCGCTCTCGGCCGCGTACGCCGCTACTCGTCCCCATCCACGCTTTTCGCTCCGCCCAGTGTACGGCGCGGCGGGGACGGCGGCCGACCGGATTTCCGTTGACCCCTTTATGTCCGGACATGACCCGAATGGCCCCCTGTGCGGACTCGCGTTCGGGTACCTCGGCCCCGGTGGCATACCCGGCGGGGAGCTGGGCACAACGCAGGCAGGTTCGCCGCGCGGTGTCCGCGGGGCGAGGAATCGGACGGTGTGCCCCGTTGCCGCGGGACGCGAGTCGATTTATCGTCCCAGCACGATTCGCGTACAAGATCTCAATATGTGAAGGGGCCGCGGCCATGGTGGCGAAGAAGACCGCCGTACAGCACTCGGCGCGGTCCGGCACACCCGGAACGGCTTCCGCCGGTGGCGCCGGGCAGGGATCCGCGCGGAGCGCGGCGACGCGGGCGGCATCCGGCGGGCATCCGGCGGACCCGGACCCCACGACGGCGAACCCGGCCGTGAAGAAGCCGGCCGCGGCGAAGCGGACGCGGAAGACGGCGCCGGCCGGCGAGGCCGCGCCCCACGACGAGACACCCGCGTCCACGCCGCCGGGGAAGGCACCGGCCAGGAAGACCACGACGAAGAGGACACCCGCGAAGAAGGCTGCCGCACGGAAGGCGGCCACCGGGCGCGCGTCCGCCGGAAAGGCGGCGGGCCGGGCGGCCGGGGAAGCGGGGGACGGCGCGGTCGGGGCCGGTGGGGCCCCTCAGGATGTGGCCGGGCGCAGCGCGGCCGATGACGCGGACGCGGCCGACGCCGCGGCGCAGACGGGAGTGACCACGGTGGGTGCGAAGAAGACCCCTGGCACGGCCACGGCGGCGAAGAACGCCGTACCCAAGGCCCGGATCGGCGCGGCGGAGCCGGGCGAGCTCGCGGTGCGTCCGGGCGAGGAGCCCTGGACCACGGAAGAGGTCGAGGAGGCACGGGCCGAGCTGATGTCGGAGGTGCTGCGGCTGGGCGAGGAGATCACCTCCTCCGAGCAGTCGCTGGCCGGCCTGATGCGGGACTCCGGCGACGGCGCGGGCGACGACGACGCCGACACCGGCACCAAGAACATCACCCGCGAGCACGAGCTGGCGCTCGCCGCCAACGCACGCGAGATGCTCACCCAGTCCGAACGCGCCCTGCAGCGCCTCGACGCGGGGACCTACGGCCTCTGCGAGAACTGCGGCAACCCCATCGGCAAGGCCCGGATGCAGGCCTTCCCGAGGGCCACCCTCTGCGTCGAGTGCAAGCAGAAGCAGGAGCGGCGGTACTGATCGTCGGGCGCGCGGGGCGTGCCGTACCCTCGTGCTCAGTCAGGTACCTAGGTTGAGGGACTCACGTGGCAGAGGCGGAGCGCATCATCGGTACGCCGGACACCCCGGACGCGGACCGGGAGGAGCAGGAGCGGACCGGCACCGGGGCGACGGCGGAGGAGGCCGGTGGGCCCCGCGGCAAGCGGCGGATCGCCGTGCTGTTCGCCGTCGCCGTGATCGCGTACGCCCTCGATCTGATCAGCAAGATGATCGTGGTGGCCGAGCTGGAGCACCAGGAGCCCATCGAGATCGTCGGGGACTGGCTGCGCTTCGAGGCGATCCGCAACGCGGGCGCGGCCTTCGGCTTCGGCGAGGCCTTCACCGTGATCTTCACGGTGATCGCCGCGGTCGTGATCGTCGTGATCATCCGCCTCGCCCGCAAGCTCTACAGCCTGCCCTGGGCGATCGCGCTGGGCCTGCTGCTCGGCGGCGCCCTGGGCAACCTCACCGACCGGATCTTCCGCTCCCCGGGCGTCTTCGAGGGCGCGGTGGTCGACTTCATCGCGCCCAAGCACTTCGCCGTGTTCAACCTGGCGGACTCGGCGATCGTGTGCGGCGGCATCCTGATCGTGCTGCTGTCGTTCCGGGGCCTGGACCCGGACGGCACCGTCCACAAGGACTGAACGCGCGTACGGCGCCGCCCGGCCCGTCCGGCATACTCGACGGGTGAGCACGATTCCCGAGATCCGTACCCTGCCCGTGCCCGACGGCCTGGAGGGCGAGCGCGTCGACGCCGCCATCTCCCGCATGTTCGGCTTCTCCCGCACCAAGGCGGCCGAGCTCGCCGCCGCGGGGAAGGTCACGGTCGACGGGTCGGTGGTCGGCAAGTCCGAGCGGGTCAGCGGCGGCGCCTGGCTCGAGGTGGAGATGCCGGGCGCCCCCGCGCCGGTGCGGATCGTCGCCGAACCGGTCGAGGGCATGGAGATCGTGCACGACGACGACGACGTGGTCGTGATCGTCAAGCCCGTCGGCGTCGCCGCCCACCCCTCGCCGGGCTGGACCGGCCCGACCGTGATCGGCGGGCTGGCCGCCGCGGGGTACCGCATCTCGACCTCCGGCGCCGCCGAGCGCCAGGGCATCGTGCACCGCCTCGACGTCGGCACCTCGGGCCTGATGGTCGTCGCCAAGTCGGAGTACGCGTACACGTCGCTGAAGCGCCAGTTCAAGGAGCGCACGGTCGACAAGCGCTACCACACGCTCGTCCAGGGCCACCCCGACCCCACCAGCGGCACCATCGACGCCCCCATCGGCCGGCACCCGCAGCACGACTACAAGTGGGCGGTCACCGCCGAGGGCAAGCCGTCCGTCACGCACTACGACCTCATCGAGGCCTTCCGCGCCGCCTCCCTCCTGGACGTCAAGCTGGAGACCGGCCGCACCCACCAGATCCGCGTCCACATGGCCGCCCACCGGCACCCCTGCGTCGGCGACCTGACCTACGGCGCCGACCCGACGCTCGCCAAGCGGCTCCACCTCACCCGCCAGTGGCTGCACGCCGTACGGCTGGGCTTCGAGCACCCGGGCGACGGGCAGTGGGCGGAGTTCTCCTGCGACTACCCGGAGGACCTGCAGAAGGCCCTGGACCAGGTCCGCGAGGAGACCTACGCGTGAGCGGCTCCCCCGTGGTCCGGGTGGCGGAGGGACCCGCCGACCGGGAGGCGTGCTTCGCGGTCCGCAAGGAGGTCTTCGTCGCCGAGCAGGGCGTCCCCGAGGACGTCGAGTACGACTCCTACGACGCCGGCGCCGTGCACGTGCTGGCGGTCGGGCAGGACGGCACACCGCTCGGCACCGGCCGGCTGCTGCACGGCGCGGCCGCCGCGGCGAAGAACGGCGGCGACCCGGCGGTCGGCTCGCTGGGACGGCTCGCGGTGACCCGGCGGGCGCGGGGCCTCGGCGTCGGCGCCGCGCTGGTGCGGGCCGTCGAGGAGGCGGCCCGTGAGAAGGGGCTCACCGCCGTCGACCTGCACGCGCAGACCCACGCCCTCGGCTTCTACGAGCGGCTGGGCTACGAGGCCTACGGACCCGAGTTCCCGGACGCGGGGATGCCGCACCGGGCCATGCGGCGCGTTCTGTAGCCGGGGGCCGCGCACAGCCGGGTGAGGGTGGCGGCGTGGCAGGGTGGAGGTCCGCCTTCCGCTCGCCGATCCGCCCGGAGTGCCGACCGTGAATCAGTTGACCCTGCTGTTCGCGCTGCTGCTCGGGGCAGTGGTGAGCGTCCCGGTCGGGGAGCGGCTGAGGCTGCCGGCGCCGGTGCTGATGACGGTCCTCGGGATCGTCCTGGCGCTGCTGGAGTTCGTGCCGAACATCGACGTCCCGCCGGACCTGATCCTGCCGCTGCTGCTGCCGCCCCTGCTCTACGCCGCCGTACGCCGGACCTCCTGGCGCCAGTTCGCCGCGAACGTCAGACCGATCCTCCTGCTGGCGGTGGCACTGGTCTTCGTCACCACCCTCTGCGTGGCCGCCGTCGCCCACGCGATCGTGCCGGGGCTGCCGCTGGCCGCCGCCGTGGCCCTCGGCGCGCTGGTCGCACCGCCCGACCCGGTCGCGGCGACCGCCGTCGCCGGGAAGCTGGGGCTGCCGCGCCGGCTGGTGTCGATCCTGGAGGGCGAAGGGCTGTTCAACGACGTCACGGCGATCGTGCTCTACAACGTGGCGATCGCCGCCGCCGTCAGCGGTTCCTTCTCGGTCTGGGCGGCCGGCCTCGACCTGGTGCTGTCGGCCGTGGTGGCGGTGGCGGTCGGGCTCGCGCTGGGCTGGGGCGCCAACAAGCTGATGGACCTGCTCGGCGACGCCACCCTGCAGATCGGGCTGAGCCTGCTCGTGCCGTACGCCTCCTACGTGCTCGCCGAGGAACTGCACGGCTCGGGCGTGCTCGCCGTGCTCACCACCGCGCTGTTCCTCGTCGAGTACGCCACCGACGCCGACGACGTGATGACCCGGCTCGCCGGGCACGCCTTCTGGGACATCGTCGACACCCTGGTCACCGGGGTCGCGTTCGGACTGGTCGGACTCGAACTGCACAACGCGGTGCGGACCGCGGCCGGACACTGGGGCGAACTGCTCACCTGGGCCGCGGTGATCGTCGGCGTGGTCGTCCTGGTCCGGCTCGTGTGGCTGCTGCCGGCGACCTGGCTGACGCAGCGGCTGCACGCCGCGCGGGACACCGCCGAGGAGATCCCGGTGAGCTGGCGCGAGACCGTGGTGATGTGGTGGTCCGGAATGCGCGGCGTCGCCTCCGTCGCACTGGCGCTGGCGATTCCGCTGGAGACCGACTCCGGGGGCGACTTCCCCGGGCGGAGCGAGATCATCTTCATCGCGTTCGGTGTGATCATGGCGACCCTGCTGGTCCAGGGGCTGAGCCTGCCGTGGCTGGTGGGACGGCTCGGGGTACGGGCCGACACCGACCGCGAGAAGCGGTTCGAGCACGACCTCGCGGTCCGGGCGGCCGGGGCGGCGAAGCGCAGGCTCCGGGAGATCGAGGAGGTCGAGGACCTGCCCGAGGAACTCTCCGAGCAGATGCTGCGCAGCGCCTTCGACATCGGGGTGCGGATCAGCCCGGACCTCGCCGACGACGAACGGCGGGAGGCGCACCGGCAGCGGGCGCGGCGGCTGAAGCGGGTGCGCGGGATCCAGCGGGAGATGCTGAGCGCCGCGCGGCACGAGGTGCTGGCGGCGCGCAGCGAGGCGGGGGCGGACCCGGAGGTCGTGGACCGGGTGCTGCGGCACCTGGATGTACGCAGCCTGCGGTGAGCTTCACGGCCCGGGCGGCCCGGTGTTCCGTAAGGTCGCTCCCATGACTCGCAACGTTGTGATCAGTGGAGGCGGCACCGGGATCGGACTGGCCACCGCGCGGGCGTTCGCCGCCGACGGGGACCAGGTGCTGCTGATCGGGCGGCGCCGGGACGTCCTGGAGGGAGCGGACGTGCCGGGCGCCCTGACCTACGCCGCGGACCTGGCCGACCCGGAGGCGGTGCGCGGCGTGGCCGGTTTCGTGGGCCGGGAGTTCGGCGCCGTGGACGTGCTGGTCCACTGCGCCGGCGGCAACGGACTCCTCGAACCCCCGGTCGGCGGCGACGATCCGCTCGACGCGGTGGCCCGTGACTGGACGGTCAACTTCCGGCTCAACACACTGACCGCCGTACTGCTCACCGAGGCGCTGCGGGAACGGCTCGCGGAGCCCGGCGGGCGGGTGCTGTTCCTCAGCTCCATCGCCGCCTACCGGGGCTCCGGCCGCGTCTCGTACGCGGCGGCCAAGGCGGCGCTGCACCCCTACGCGCACGACCTGGCACGGGAACTGGGGCCGCACGGCATCACCGTGAACGTGGTCGCCCCCGGCTACATCGAGGACACCGGGTTCTTCGGCGACGGCATGGACGAGGAGCGGCGGGCCCGGCTCGTCGCCGAGACGTCCGACAAGCGCGCCGGGACGCCCGGCGACGTCGCCGCGACCCTGCACTGGCTCGCCTCCCCGGGCGCCGGACACCTCACCTCGCAGATCATCCAGGTCAACGGTGGTGCCGAGCGCGGGCACTGAGGCCCGCTCAGCGCTCCCTGGGGTGGTTGTGCACCCTGCGGGCCGCCGGTATGCCGTCCGGCGCGCGGCGAGCGTGGTGGCCGGGCGGCAGCACCGCGTCGGCGGCGTTGACCCGGGGCATGGCGTAGGGGTGCTCGGCGGCCAGCCAGCGGAGCATCTGCTCGCGGACCGCGACCCGCACCGTCCAGATGTCGTCCGCGTCCCTCGCCGTCACCAGGGCACGCACCTCCATGGTGCTCGGAGTGCTGTCCGTCACGGTCAGGTTGAAGGCACGGCCGTCCCACGCCGGGCACTCCCGGAGGATGTCGCGGAGCCGCTCGCGCATCGCGTCCAGCGGCGCCGAGTGGTCGAGGTGCCAGAACACGGTGCCCGTCATCTGCGGCGTCCCGCGCGACCAGTTCTCGAACGGCTGGGACGTGAAGTACGACACGGGCATGGTGATCCGGCGCTCGTCCCAGGTGCGCACGGTCAGGAAGGTCAGCGTGATCTCCTCGACCGTGCCCCACTCGCCGTCCACGACCACCGTGTCGCCGATGCGCACCATGTCGCCGAAGGCGATCTGCAGTCCGGCGAACAGGTTGCCCAGCGTGGACTGGGCGGCCACACCGGCGACGATGCCGAGGATGCCCGCCGAGGCCAGCAGCGAGGCGCCGGCCGCGCGCATCGCCGGGAAGGTCAGCAGCATCGCGGCCACCGCCACCACCCCGACGACCGCGGTGACCACCCGCCGGATCAGCGTCACCTGGGTGCGCACCCGGCGCACCCGGGCGGGGTCGCGCTCGCGATGGGCGCTGGCGTAGCGGGTGTACGTGGCCTCGACGACCGCGGCCGCGATGCGGATCGCCAGCCAGGCGGCCGACCCGATCAGCACCAGCGTCAGCAGCCTGCCGATACCGACCTTGTGGTCCTGCAGCAGTTCCGCCTCGTCGTACGAGCCTCTCAGCAGCGCCGCGCACAGCACCAGCTGGTACGGGACCCGGGCACGGCGCAGCAGCCCCCACAGCGGTGTCTCGTGGTGGCGTTCGTCGGCCTTGCGGAGCAGCAGGTCGGTGACCCAGCCGAGCGTCAACGTGAGCACGACCGAGCCGCCGACCACGATCAATGGGCGGAGCACGTCATCCATGCCACCGAACCTAACCGGCTCCGGGGGCGCATGAACATGTGACTTCCGCACGATCCCGGGTAGTGCCGCGATCCGGTGCCGTCACACCGGCTGGCACCATGGACCGCATGAACATCATGCTCTTCCACTCGACCTACGGCCTGAGGCCCGCGGTGCACCGGGCCGCGGACCGGCTGCGCGCGGCCGGACACGAGGTCTGGACGCCCGACCTCTTCGAGGGCCGCACGTTCGACACGGTCGAGGAGGGCATGGCGTACAAGGACGGCACCGGCAAGGACGAGCTGCTGAAGCGGGCCGTGCTGGCCGCCGCGCCCTACTCGGAGCGGGGACTGGTGTACGCCGGTTTCTCCTTCGGCGCCTCCGTGGCGCAGACGCTCGCGCTGGGCGACGGCAGGGCGCGCGGACTGCTGCTCCTGCACGGCACGTCGGACATCGCGGCGAACGCCTCGGTGGACGGACTGCCGGTGCAGCTGCACGTCGCCGAGCCGGACGCGTTCGAGACCGACGACTGGCTCAGCGCCTGGTACCTGCAGATGGGCCGGGCCGGCGCCGACGTCGAGGTGTACCGGTACGCCGGCGCCGGTCACCTCTACACCGACCCCGACCTCCCGGACTGGGACGAGGAGGCCGCCGAGGCCACCTGGCGGGTGGCGCTCGGCTTCCTCGACTCGCTGGAAGGGGATCAGCCGGCGCGGTAGGCGGTCCAGCTCTGCTGCATGCGCGTCACCTGGCCCGCGGTGAACTGGTACATGCACGCGTCGTACGTGTAGTCCATGAAGTTGTGGATCGGGTCGGCGCCCGCCTTGCGGGTGCAGGTGTCGCGGCCTTCGGGGCACTCGTAGGCGGCGCTCTTCTCGGCCGGGGTGTCGTCGACGTAGTCGCCGCTGCCGTTACAGCCCCCCTGGAAGGTGTGGTACAGGCCCATCCAGTGGCCGACCTCGTGGGTGGCGGTGTCGCCCTCGTCGTAGTTGGTGGCCGAGCCGCCCGGCAGTGAGGCGTTCAGGACGACCACGCCGTCCATCGCGGGGCTGGACTTGTACGAGCTGGGGAAGGTGGCCCAGCCCAGGAGGCCGTCGCCGATGTTGGCGGCGTAGAAGTTGAGCGCGTTGGCACCGCCCTTGTGCAGGGCGGTCTTCATCGCCTTCTCCTCCGGCGAGCCGTACCCGACGGTGTACCAGGCGGCGTTGTCGGTGTAGTCGGTGCCGGCCAGTGTGAACTGGAAGCCCGAGTCGGTGTTGCCGGTGCCCTGGCCCGCGTAGGCCGCGTTGAGGACGTCCATCTGGGCGGAGACGGCGGCGGAGTCGAGCTTGCCGGCCTCTCCGTTGTGGATGACGTGGAAGTAGACCGGGACGGTCGTCGAGGCGGCGGCCGCGGTGCTTCCGCCGGCGGAGCGCAGCTTGTCGAGCTTGGCGCGCAGCTCCCGGTCCATGGCCTGGGCGCGGGCCTCGCTGATCTCGTTCGGCTCGGCGGTGTGCTCGCCGTGGCCGGGACGGGCCTCGCGGGCCGCGGTGGGGGCGTCGTCGGCGCACTCGGCGGTCCGGGCGCCTTCGGCGGCGACCGTGGTGGGGGCGGAGAGGGGGGTGAGCATCAGGGTTCCGGCCACGACGGCCGTACCGAGCAGGCGTCTGCGCGACAGTGACGATATCCGGGCAAGCGTACGCATGAGGGCTCCTGGCGGATGCGGTGGGGAGAGAGGCCGGGGATCTTCCTGGCCGCCGCCGGGAGATTACGTGGACATGACTACACGCCAGCAGGAGCGATCAAGCCCAATCAACTACTGGCCAAACAGGGGCATTCGACGCAGTAGTGAACGCGGAAACGTTACGGCGTCCGACGTCCGAAAACTCGACGTCATCATTCCGCCAACGGGCGGGTGGTGTGTCCGGATTCGGCTCACGGCCTCTCACCACCCGCCGTGACGACGTGATCTGCCCGCAACGTCCGGCCCTCTGGTCACAGGTGGCCGAAAATTGCCCCTGGGGGCGGGGCTACACCGGGTCGTAGGTGCGCTCCGCCTTCTGCGTGCCGCTGAGGGTGCGGTAGGAGCGGGTCCAGGCGGAGGTGGCGTTCGCGTCCGTCCGGCTGGACAGCACGTAGTAGTCCATCTGCGCCCGCTCCGCGGTGATGTCCAGTACGCCGTAGCCGTGCCGGTCGGTGTCGACCCAGTGCACGTGCCGGTTGGCGGCCCTGATGAGCGGTGAGGCGAGCGCGGAGACCGTGCCCTCGGAGACCTTCACGATGTCGTCGAGGTTGTCGGAGGTGACCGAGGTGACCACGAACTCCGTGGCGGCCGACGCCGACAGCGGGTAGGTGCCCGCGTTCACCGGCACGTCGTTGGCCCACGCCATGTGGATGTCGCCGGTGAGGAAGACCGTGTTGCGGATGGCGTTCGCGCGCAGATGCGCGAGGAGTTCCCGGCGGTCGTCGGTGTAGCCGTCCCACTGGTCGGTGTTGAGGGCGAGCCCCTCCTGCGGCAGGCCCAGCAGCTTCGCCAGCGGCTTCAGCAGGCTCGCGGGGAGGGAACCCAGGGCGAACGGCGAGATCATCACCGAGGTGCCGACCAGCCGCCAGGTGGTGTCGGACGCCGTCAGGCCCGCCTTCAGCCAGTCCAGCTGGGCCCGCCCGGTGAGGGTGCGGTCCGGGTCGTCGACCTCGCCGTCGCCGAGGGAGACCTGCTGGGAGCGGAAGGACCGCAGGTCGAGCAGCGAGAGGTCGGCCAGCCTGCCGAACCGCAGCCGGCGGTAGGTGGTGCCCTCCAGCGCGGGCCGCACCGGCATCCACTCGAAGTACGCCTGCTTGGCGGCGGCCTGGCGGGCCGCCCAGGTGCCCTCCGCGCCCTCGGTGTGGTTCTCGGCGCCGCCCGACCAGGCGTCGTTGGCGATCTCGTGGTCGTCCCAGATGGCGACGACCGGCGCCCTGTGGTGCAGGGCCTGCAGATCGGGGTCGGTCTTGTAGGTCGCGTGCCGGAGCCGGTAGTCGGCGAGGGTGACGATCTCGTGGGCGGGCGCGTGCGGCCGGACTACCTGGCCGCGGGTGCCGTACTCGCCGGTGCCGTACTCGTAGACGTAGTCGCCCAGATGCAGCCAGGCGTCCAGGTCGCCGCGGGCGGCGAGGTGGCGGTACGCCGAGAAGTGGCCGGCCTCCCAGTTGGCGCAGGACACCACGCCGAAGCGCAGTCCGGTCACCGCGGCGTCGGCGGCCGGGGCCGTGCGGGTGCGGGCGACGGGCGAGTCGGTGCCGCCGGCGGAGAAGCGGAACCAGTAGTCGGTGGCCGGCCGCAGACCGCGGATGTCCGCCTTGACGGTGTGGTCGGAGGCGGCGGTGGCGACGGCCGAACCCCTCGCCACCACGTCGGTGAACGCCTTGTCCCGGGCGACGGTCCAGCTCACCTCGGTGTCCGGGCCCAGCCCGGAACCGGCTGTCGCCTCCGGCACCGGCGTCACCCGGGTCCACAGCAGGACGCCGTCCGGCAGCGGGTCGCCGGAGGCCACGCCGTGCAGGAAGGCGGGCGCCTGCGCGGCCGCGGCCCGCGCGGGGACGGCGGCCGCGAGGGGTCCGGCCAGCACCGCGGTGGCGGCGGCCGCCTTGACGACCGTACGGCGGCGCGGGGACAGGGAGTCGGCGTCCGCGGTGGCGGGCGTGGCGCTCTCGGATGCTCTGTGTCGACTGGTCACAGCCGATCAGGTTACTGACAGGTACACGCGAGAGCGGGCGAACTCACCAAAGTTCGCCCGCTCTTCGGCGAACGGTCAGCCGGCCGGGCCTCAGGCCTTGAGCGCCTTGTCGACCGCCGTGGTGAACTCCTCCACCGTCATCGGCGCGTTCTGGCCGTCGGAGCCGGTGACCTTCTTGCCGTCCATCATCAGCGTCGGGGTGCCCCGGGCCTCGCTGTTGTCGAACACCTCGGACATCTCCAGCGCCCACTTGTCGTAGGTGCCGTCCTTGACGTCCGCCTGGAACTGCTTGTTGTCCTTCAGGGCGTCGACCGAGTTGGCGACCTTGATCAGGTACGCGTCGTCCTTGAACTTGTCGTCCGTCTCCTCGGGGTGGAACTCGGCCGAGTAGAGCGCGCTCTTGTAGGCGAGGAACGCCTCGGGGCTGACGTCCAGCGCGGCGCCCAGCGCGCTCAGGGCGTTCTTGGAGCCCTCGCCGGTCAGGCTGCGGTCGAGGAACGAGGCGCCTATGAAGCGGATCTTGTACTTGCCGTCCGCGAGGTCCTTCTCGATGGTCTTGCCGACCGTCTGCTCGAAGGAGGCGCAGACCGGGCAGCGCGGGTCCTCGTACAGTTCGAGGGTCTTCTTCGCGCCGGACTCGCCGATGACGACGGTCGTGCCGTTCTTGCCGCTGGTGTTGGCGGGCTTGACCAGCTTGGCGTCCTTGGCGGACTCCCAGTAGTCGGGCTTACCGGCCTGGACGACCGCGTAGCCGATGCCGCCGGCCGCGGCCAGCACGCCGACGACCGACAGGGCGACGACGACCTGCCGCTTGGCCTTCGCCTTCTTGGCCTGGCGCTCGCGCTCCACGCGCAGCCGCTCCCGGGCCGCCGTCTTCGCCGCCTGGCTGTTCCGCTTGCTCATGGTGATGTCTCCACGGGGGACGCACACGGTCGTGTGCGGGATACGTATGGGGGACTGCTGGTGCTCGGACGGTGCGCCGGGGCGGGAACCGCCTCAGGCGGACAGGGCGGAGCAAGGCGGTCCGCGGCGTCCCAGGGAGTGTGCGAGGAGCAGGGTCCGCGCCAGGGCGGTGCGGGGGAGCGGGCGGGCCGGACGGCGGACCTCCGGGGCCCGGCGCACGGCCACCGCGGCGACCGCGAGCAGCAGCGGCCGGAAGGTCGTGGCCGCCACCGCGCTCAGCAGCTGGGCGAGCGCACGCTCGCCGCGGCGCAGCCAGGCGGCGGCGAGCAGGCCGATCCCGATGTGCGCGCCGAGCAGCGCCCAGGCGGTGGCCGGGTCGGCGTCGGCGAGCGCGGCCGCCAGCCGGTCGCCGCCCTCGGCGGCCGGCCCGGTCACCCGGGCGAGCGGCGCGCCGACGCCGGTGCCGTCGCCGCACAGCAGGTCGAAGCCGACGGCGCGCAGCGGACCCGCCACCGGGCCGCCCATCCGGCCGTAGCAGACGTGCTGGCCGGTGGTGAACACCGTGTCGGCGGCCAGCTCCAGCGGGATCAGCAGGGCGGCGATCCGCCCGAAGGAACGCTCCCGGCCCGCCAGGGCGTACGCCAGGAGGAACACGGCGGCGCCTATGGCGGCCACCGTGTTCAACGGCAGCGGAGCCCCGGACAGCAGCACGTGCGACGCGGCGCTGAGCGTCACGACGACAGCCGTGAACAGCGCCGCGCGTACGGCTCTGAGCTGGGTTCCGGATATGTCCATGGCGCTGAAGAGTGTGTCACGTGCTCCGGTAAGGGATCCCTAAAGGGTTCCTGTGGACGTGCCGGGGGTCACAGACCCGGGATCCTGCCGTTGCGGAACAGGTCCAGGAAGATCTGGTGGTCGCCGCGGGCGCGGGCCCCGTAGTCGTGGGCGAACTCGACCAGGAGCGGGACCAGGGAGACCTCGTCGGCGGCGATCGCCGCGTCGATGGCGCGCTCGGTGGAGAACGGCACCAGGGACTCGCCGGAGGTGTCGTCCGCCGCCGCGTGCATCGTCGCCGTGGCCCGGCCGAGGTCGGCGACGACCAGCGCGATCTCCTCCGGGTCGTCGATGTCGCCCCAGTCCAGGTCCACGGCGTACGGCGAGACCTCGGCGACCAGCTGTCCCGAGCCGTCCAGCTCGGTCCAGCCCAGCCACGGGTCGGCGTGCGCCTGGAGGGCGCGCTGGGAGATCACCGTGCGGTGCCCCTCGTGCCGGAAGTACTCCCGGATGGCCGGATCGGTGATGTGCCGGGAGACCGCCGGGGTCTGGGCCTGCTTGATGTAGATCACGACGTCGTTCTCCAGGGCGTCGCTGTGGCCCTCCAGGAGGATGTTGTACGACGGCAGCCCGGCCGATCCGATGCCGATGCCGCGGCGGCCCACGACGTCCTTCACCCGGTAGGAGTCCGGGCGGGCCAGCGAGGCGTCCGGCAGCGTCTCCAGATAGCCGTCGAAGGCGGCGAGCACCTTGTAGCGGGTGGCGGCGTCCAGCTCGACCGCGCCGCCGCCGGCGGCGAAGCGGCGCTCGAAGTCGCGGATCTCGGTCATCGAGTCCAGCAGCCCGAACCGGGTCAGCGAGCGGGCGTCGCGCAGCGCGTCCAGCAGCGGCCCCTGGGCGGTGTCCAGCGTGAACGGCGGCACCTCGTCGCTCTTCGCGCCGGTGGCCAGCGCGTGGATCCGCTCCCGGTACGCGGCCGTGTAGATCGTGACCAGCTCGGTGATCTGCTCGTCGCTGAGCGCCTTGGCGTACCCGATCAGCGCCATGGAGGCCGCGAACCGCTTGAGGTCCCACGTGAACGGGCCGACGTAGGCCTCGTCGAAGTCGTTGACGTTGAAGACCAGGCGGCCGTTGGAGTCCATGTACGTGCCGAAGTTCTCCGCGTGGAGATCGCCGTGGATCCACACGCGCGAGGTGCGGTCGTCCAGGTACGGCCCGCTGTACGTCCGCCCGCCGCCCTGCCCGGCGTGCTCGGCGTCGAGGTCGTGGTAGAAGAGGCACGCCGTCCCGCGGTAGAAGGCGAAGGCCGAGGCGGCCATCTTGCGGAACTTCACGCGGAACGCGGCCGGGTCGGCGGCCAGGAGCTCGCCGAACGCGGTGTCGAGGACGGCGAGGATCTCCTCACCGCGGTGCTCGTCGTTGAGCTGCGGTACCGACATCGCCTGGTGCCTCCTGGTGCGGGGTGTCTCGGGGACGGCTGCTCCGTCGCCCGCCTAACGTGTGAAGGTGCGCGGGAGTGCCCGCGCCCCCGCCCGAAGGTACGTGGTGACGGCCTCCGGGTGTCAGTGCCGGGGCATAGACTTCGACGCTGTCCCCCGGACCGTCCGCCGCCCGTCGCCGCCTGTTCTCCTTGGAGGCCGCACCGTGTCAAAGCCGCCGTTCACGCACCTGCACGTCCACACCCAGTACTCGCTGCTGGACGGTGCCGCGCGGCTGAAGGACATGTTCGACGCGTGCAACGAGATGGGCATGTCGCACATCGCCATGTCCGACCACGGCAACCTGCACGGGGCGTACGACTTCTTCCACTCCGCGCAGAAGGCCGGGGTCACCCCGATCATCGGGATCGAGGCGTATGTCGCGCCCGAGTCCCGGCGCAACAAGCGCAAGATCCAGTGGGGCCAGCCGCACCAGAAGCGGGACGACGTCTCCGGTTCCGGCGGTTACACCCACAAGACCATGTGGGCCGTGAACAGCACCGGCCTGCACAACCTCTTCCGCCTCTCCTCCGACGCGTACGCCGAGGGCTGGCTGCAGAAGTGGCCCCGGATGGACAAGGAGACCATCGCGCAGTGGTCGGAGGGCATCGTCGCCTCCACCGGCTGCCCCTCCGGCGAGGTGCAGACCCGGCTGCGCCTCGGCCACTTCGACGAGGCGCTCAAGGCCGCCGCCGACTACCAGGACATCTTCGGCAAGGACCGCTACTTCCTGGAGTTGATGGACCACGGCATCGACATCGAGCACCGGGTCCGCGACGGCCTGCTCGAGATCGGCAGGAAGCTCGGCATCCCCCCGCTGGTCACCAACGACTCGCACTACACCTACGCGCACGAGGCGGTCGCCCACGACGCGCTGCTGTGCATCCAGACCGGCAAGAACCTCTCCGACCCCGACCGCTTCAAGTTCGACGGCACCGGCTACTACCTCAAGTCCACCGACGAGATGTACGCCATCGACTCCTCGGACGCCTGGCAGCAGGGCTGCGCCAACACCCGGCTGATCGCCGAGATGGTGGACACCACGGGCATGTTCGAGAAGCGCGACCTGATGCCCAAGTTCGACATCCCGCAGGGGTACACCGAGGTCAGCTGGTTCAAGGAGGAGGTCCGCCGCGGCATGGAGCGCCGCTTCCCCGGCGGCGTCCCCGAGGACCGCCAGAAGCAGGCCGACTACGAGATGGACGTCATCATCCAGATGGGGTTCCCGGGGTACTTCCTCGTCGTCGCCGACTTCATCATGTGGGCCAAGAACAACGGCATCGCGGTCGGCCCCGGCCGTGGCTCCGCGGCCGGCTCGATCGTCGCCTACGCCATGGGCATCACCGACCTCGACCCGATCCCGCACGGACTGATCTTCGAGCGGTTCCTCAACCCCGAGCGCGTCTCCATGCCCGACGTCGACATCGACTTCGACGAGCGCCGGCGCGTCGAGGTGATCCGGTACGTGACGGAGAAGTACGGCGCCGACAAGGTCGCCATGATCGGCACGTACGGCAAGATCAAGGCGAAGAACGCCATCAAGGACTCCGCGCGCGTGCTGGGCTACCCGTACGCGATGGGCGACCGCCTCACCAAGGCGATGCCCGCCGACGTCCTCGGCAAGGGCATCGACCTCAACGGCATCACCGACCCCTCGCACCCCCGCTACAGCGAGGCCGGCGAGATCCGCGCGATGTACGAGAACGAGCCGGACGTGAAGAAGGTCATCGACACCGCCAAGGGCGTCGAGGGCCTGGTCCGGCAGATGGGCGTGCACGCCGCCGGCGTCATCATGTCCAGCGAGCCCATCGTCGACCACGCCCCGATCTGGGTGCGGCACACCGACGGCGTGACCATCACGCAGTGGGACTACCCCCAGTGCGAGTCGCTGGGCCTGCTGAAGATGGACTTCCTCGGTCTGCGCAACCTGACGATCATGGACGACGCCGTCAAGATGGTGAAGGCCAACAAGGGCGTCGACCTGGACCTGCTGAGCCTGCCGCTCGACGATCCGAAGACCTTCGAACTCCTCCAGCGCGGCGACACCCTCGGTGTCTTCCAGTTCGACGGCGGACCGATGCGCTCGCTGCTGCGGCTGATGAAGCCCGACAACTTCGAGGACATCTCCGCCGTCTCCGCGCTCTACCGTCCCGGCCCGATGGGCATGGACTCGCACACCAACTACGCGCTGCGCAAGAACAAGCTCCAGGAGATCACCCCGATCCACAAGGAGCTCGAGGAGCCGCTGCGTGAGGTCCTGGACGTCACCTACGGCCTGATCGTCTACCAGGAGCAGGTGCAGAAGGCCGCCCAGATCATCGCCGGCTACTCGCTCGGCGAGGCCGACATCCTCCGCCGCGTGATGGGCAAGAAGAAGCCCGAGGAACTGGCGAAGAACTTCACCATCTTCCAGGCCGGCGCCCGCAAGAACGGCTACAGCGACGAAGCCATCCAGGCGCTCTGGGACGTCCTGGTGCCGTTCGCCGGCTACGCGTTCAACAAGGCGCACTCCGCCGCGTACGGACTGGTGTCGTACTGGACCGCCTACCTCAAGGCGAACCACCCCGCCGAGTACATGGCGGGGCTGCTCACCTCGGTGAAGGACGACAAGGACAAGTCGGCGGTCTACCTCAACGAGTGCCGCCGCATGGGCATCAAGGTCCTCCCGCCCAACGTCAACGAGTCCATGTCGAACTTCGCCGCGCAGGGCGACGACGTGATCCTCTTCGGCCTCTCCGCGGTGCGCAACGTCGGCACCAACGTGGTGGAGTCGATCATCAAGTGCCGCAGGGCCAAGGGGAAGTACACGTCCTTCCCGGACTACCTCGACAAGGTCGACGCGGTCGTCTGCAACAAGCGCACCACCGAGTCGCTGATCAAGGCCGGCGCCTTCGACGAGATGGGCCACACCCGCAAGGGCCTCACCGCCCAGTACGAACCGATGATCGACAACGTGGTCGCGGTGAAGCGCAAGGAGGCCGAGGGACAGTTCGACCTCTTCGGCGGCATGGGCGAGGAGCAGAGCGACGAGCCCGGCTTCGGCCTGGACGTGCAGTTCACCGACGACGAGTGGGACAAGACCTACCTCCTCGCGCAGGAGCGCGAGATGCTCGGTCTCTACGTCTCCGACCACCCGCTGTTCGGCCTGGAGCACGTGCTGTCCGACAAGGCCGACGCGGGCATCTCCCAGCTCACCGGCGGTGACTTCGGCGACGGCGCGGTGGTCACCATCGGCGGCATCATCTCGGGTCTCCAGCGCAAGATGACCAAGCAGGGCAACGCCTGGGCGATCGCCACCGTGGAGGACCTCGCCGGCTCCCTCGAGTGCATGTTCTTCCCGGCGACGTACCAGCTCGTCTCCACGCAACTCGTCGAGGACGCGGTGGTGTTCGTCAAGGGCCGGCTCGACAAGCGGGAGGACGTGCCGCGGCTGGTCGCGATGGAGCTGATGATCCCCGACCTGTCCAACGCGGGCACCAACGCGCCCGTGGTGCTCACCATCCCGGCCACCCGCGTGACCCCGCCGATGGTCAGCCGTCTCGGCGAGATCCTCACCCACCACAAGGGCGACAGCGAGGTCCGCATCAAGCTCCAGGGGCCGACCAGGACGACGGTGCTGCGCCTGGACCGGCACCGGGTCAAGCCGGACCCGGCCCTGTTCGGCGACCTGAAGGTCCTCCTCGGACCCTCCTGCCTGGCCGGCTGACGCCGTCCGGAGACGCGCGTGAGGGGCGCACCCCGACGTGGGTGCGCCCCTCTTCATGTGCCCGGGCCGCGACGGCCCGTCATACGGTTGTCAGTTGTGGCCGAAGCGCTTCTGCCGGCCCTTGCCCGGGCCGACCGCGCCGGGCACGACCTGCGTGGTGCGCTGCTCGTCGGGCGTCTCCATCGTGGACTGCCGGCCCGCCCGCTGGGCGTGCTCGGCCTGCGGCTGCTTACGGTCACGGTTCTTGTTCTTGGCCATGGTGGTGCCTCCTGTGGGGGACTAGGCCCTGTCTGATAATTGATCTTGTGGTGGGTCGTGGTGAGCTGACGGATTCGGCGTGGGAGCGGATAGCGCCGCTGCTGCCAGGTGTTGACGGGCGAGGGCGTCCGTGGCGGGATCACCGGCAGGTGATCAACGGGGTGTTGTGGCGGTTGCGGACCGGTGCGCCGTGGCGTGACCTGCCGGAACGCTATGGGCCGTGGCAGACGGTCTATGAGCGGTTCGCCCGCTGGGAGGCGGACGGCACCTGGACCCGCCTGCTCGAGCAGGTCCAGGTCCGGGACGACTCCATCGGAACCGTGGAGTGGACGGTTTCGGTCGACTCCACGATCAACCGAGCCCACCAGCACGCCGCCGGAGCCCGCAAAAAGGGGCGGCGGCAGGGGACGAACTGGAAGATCCGGCATGCGCGACGGCTGGCCAGGCGCTCGGCCGGTCCCGCGGTGGGCTGACCACCAAGGTCCATCTCGCCTGCGATGGCCGTGGCCTGCCCCTGGCCGTCGTCGTCACGCCCGGCAACGTCAACGATTCCACCGTGTTTGACGAGGTCATGGACGGCGTGAAGGTGCCCCGGACCGGGGCCGGACGGCCCCGCCGCAGGCCCGACGCGGTCATCGCGGACAAGGCCTACTCGTCCCGGGCGATCCGCCAGTCTCTGCGGCGCAGGGGTATCCGGGCGGTGATCCCGGAGCGGGCGGATCAGAAGGCCAACCGTGTGCGGCGCGGTCAGGCCGGCGGCAGGCCGCCGGCCTTCGACCGAGAGCTTTACAAGGCCCGCAACGTGGTCGAACGCTGCTTCAACCGCCTCAAGCAGTTCCGCGCGATCGCCACCCGCTTCGACAAACTGGCCACCCGCTACAAGGCCGGACTCCACCTTGCGGCACTCATCCTCTGGCTCCGCGAACCCGCCCAAGATCGTTTGTCAGACAGTGCCTAGGGGCCAGGGCCGGGTTCAGATTCACACAGCCCGATAACAGCCGCATGTTGGACAATTACCGTGTGTGACCGGGGTGATCGGGGAGGAAGTGTGGAAACGCCACGCCGAAGATCGAGTTCGGGCCGTTAACCCCGGCGTGGTCGGGCAGACTCGAAGCAAGCCCGAAGCAAACCTCCCGGAAAGAGGGTGGATCGCGTGGACCGCTGCATCGTCCTGGTGGACGCCGGGTATCTGCTGGGGGCCGCCGCCAGTCTCCTCGCCGGGGAGCCCTCGCGGTCCCGCATCACCGTCGACCACGCCGCCCTCATCCAGGGGCTGCGGGAGCGCGCGGAGTCCGACACGCGGCAGCCGCTGCTGCGCATCTACTGGTTCGACGGCGCACCCGACCGCGTCCCGCAGCCCGAGCACCGCAGGCTGCGCGTGATGCCCCGGGTCACCGTCCGGCTCGGCGCGCTGACCCGCAGCGACGGCCGCTGGGCGCAGAAGGGCGTCGACGCGGCGATGCACGCCGAACTGACCGAACTGGCCCGCAACCGCGCCTGCTCCGACATCGTGCTGGTCACCGGGGACGGCGATCTGCTGCCGGGCATGATGGCGGCGAAGGAGCACGGCGTCGCCGTCCACCTGTGGGCCGTGCAGGCCGCCGACGGCGACTACAACCAGTCCGAGGACCTCGTCGCCGAGGCCGACGAACGCCGGGTGCTGGACCGGGCCTGGATCACCCAGGCGGTACGGGCCAAGGAGGTCAGCGGGGTGTGCGCGCCGCCGCCCGTGCCGCGGCCCGAGATCGCCGCGATCCTCTCCGCGCCGCTGCCCGAGGCCGCGCCCGGCACGGCGGCCGAGCGGACCGGACAGGAGCCGCAGCACCCGGCCGCCGCCGCGCACAACGGCACCGCCGAGCGGGCCGCCGCGGCCAAGGGCGTACCCACCCCGAAGGACCTGGCCGCGCTGCGCGGCCCCGGACCGCACCCGCCCCAGCAGCCCGCCTCCGCCACCCTGCGCTGGTCCTCCGACAAGGGCTGGGTCGACCGTCCGGCCGCCGAGCCGCCGGACGCGGCCTCCATGCCGACGCTGGCCCAGCTGACCACGGCGGAGCAGCGGTGGGCGGACCGCGAGGAGGACATCACCACGGTCGGCGGGGACCCCTTCGAGGTGGGACAGGTCTTCGCCCGGCGCTGGGTGGAGCGGCTCGGCGACCAGAGCCACATCCAGAAGCTGTCCGGCATGTACCCCCGCATCCCGCACCGCGTCGACGGCGAGCTGCTGCGCTACGCGGCCCGCTTCGGTCTGCTCGCCCACAAGGACGACCAGATCGACGAGCGGGACCGTTACGCCATCCGGGCGGGCTTCTGGCGCGAGCTCGATCTGCGCACCGGCACGGAACGGGCTCCCGCCGGGGAGTGACGTGCGGTGACATGCGGCGCGTGTCCCGCGCCCGCACGGCCCCGGCCTGTGGGGTTTCGTGCTCGTATGGCGGGATTGCGGGTTCGGGGTGCCCCGGGAACCGGCCGGGGGCCGGGACCCCGTAGGCTCGTCCCTTGTGAATACGCGCGCGGCACAGGGATTCCGGCACGGCGGTGACGTCGTGTGCGCGGTCCGCGGGCTGACCAAGACCTATCCGGCGGTGCGCGGCCGGCGCGGGTCTCCCGCCACGCCCGAGGTGCGGGCCACCGACGACGTGGAACTCGACATCCGGCGCGGTGAGATCTTCGGCCTGCTCGGGCCGAACGGCGCCGGCAAGTCCACCCTCGTGCGCCAGCTGACCGGGCTGATGCGGCCCGACCGCGGCAGTGTGGGCATCCTCGGCCACGACATCGTGCGCCACCCGGAGCGGGCCGCCCGCATCCTCGCCTACCTCGGCCAGGAGTCCAGCGCCCTCGACGAACTGACGGTGTCCCTCGCCGCCGAGACCACCGGCCGGCTGCGCGGGCTCGACGCACGGCGGGCGCGGGCCGAACGGGACGACGTCCTCGACGAACTGGGGCTCGCCCCGATCGCCGGGCGCCCGCTGAAGAAGCTGTCCGGAGGGCAGCGCCGGCTGGCCTGCTTCGCCGCCGCGCTGGTGGGGGAGCGGCCCCTGCTCGTGCTGGACGAGCCCACCACCGGCATGGACCCGGTGGCGCGGCGCGCCGTGTGGTCCGCCGTCGACCGGCGCCGCGCCGAGCGCGGCACGACCGTCCTGCTGGTCACCCACAACGTCATCGAGGCCGAGACCGTCCTCGACCGGGTCGCCGTGCTCGACCGCGGCCGGGTCATCGCCTGCGACAGCCCGGCCGGCCTCAAGGAACGGGTCGCCGGCGAGGTCCGGGTCGACCTGGTGTGGCGCGAGGCCGCCCCCCTGCACGTGCCCGAGGTCGCCGCGCTGCGCGACCGGACCGTCGAGTCGGGCCGCCGCTGGACCCTGCGGCTGGCGCCCGAGGAGGCCCGTACGGTCGTCGCCACCGTCACCGGCGGGGCCGCCTTCGCCGCCCTGGACGACTTCACCCTGACCACGCCCAGCCTGGAGGACGTCTACCTGGCGCTGGGCGGCGCCGTGCGACAGGGACTGGTGAAGGCGTGAGCACACGGGCCGCGTCATCCGTACGGAACAGGGCGACCGCCGCAGTGGATCCGGGCGATCCGCCGAGCGAAGGGAAGCAGCACGACGTGAGTGTCGTACCCGCCGATGTCGTGCCGGGCGGCGTCCTGGCCGCGGACGAGGCAGCGCCGGAACCGGCCGCGCTCGGCCCCCGGGCGCGGCTGCGGCCTTCGCTGGGAGCCGTGTACCGGGCGCAGCTGTCGCGGGCCCGGGTCGCGCGGATCCCGCTGCTGTTCGTGGCGACCTTCCAGTCGGTCGGGATCATGATCCTGATGCGCGGGGTCGTCGACGGCGGCGGCGAGGCGCAGGCCGTGGTCGCCGGCTCGGCCGTCCTGGTCGTCGCCTTCGTCGCGCTGAACCTGCTCGCCCAGTACTTCGGGCAGCTGCGGGCCAGCGGCGGGCTCGACCACTACGCGACCCTGCCGGTGCCCCCGGCCGCGGTGGTGCTGGGCGCGGCGGGCGCGTACGCGTCGTTCACCGTGCCGGGGACCGTGGTGACCGCCGTCTTCGGATGCGTGCTGTTCGGGCTGCCGCTCGCGAACCTGTGGATCCTGGTCGCGGTGATCCCGCTCGCGGGCGCCGCGCTCGCCGGGCTCGGAGCGGCCCTCGGCCTGCTCGCGCCCCGGCCGGAACTGGCCACCCTGCTGGGCCAGCTCGGCATGTCCGCCGCGCTGCTGCTGGGCGTGCTGCCGCCCGAGCGGATGCCGGAGGCGGTGCGCCTGGCCCGGGACCTGCTGCCGTCGACGTACGGTGTCGAGGCCTTCGCACGGACCTTCGGGGCGCACCCCGACTGGCCCCGGGTGGTCGCCGACCTCGCGGTGTGCGGGGTCGTCGGCGGCATCTCGCTGGCCGTGGCGGCCTGGGCGTACCGCAGGGCTGCCGTCCGGTGACGCGCCGCACAGCCGGGCCTGGCACGATAACGGGGTGAGCGCACCTCTGACACCACCACCGTCCCCGCACGAGCAGGCGGCCGCCGCGTATCCGCACGGGAAGGCCGGCGACGCCGCGTACCCAGGACACGGCGGGTGGCACGAGAAGGACGGCCCCGGGATGAAGACGGAGATGCGGGAGGCCGCCGTGACCGCGGTGGCGGTGGCGCTCGGCGGCGTACTGCTCGGAGTGCTGTGGTGGTGGCTGGCGCCGCGCGTGCCCCTGGTGGGCGACGTGGTCGGCGACAACTGGGTCGTCTTCCTCAAGGACTCCGAGGGGGAGCAGGGCATCGGGGTGGACGGGACGTTCACGCTGCTGTCGCTGGCGTTCGGGGCGGTGAGCGCGCTGGTGGTGTTCCTGGTGCGGCGGCGTGGTGGTGTGCCGCTGGTGGTGGCGCTGGCGGCCGGCGGGCTGCTGGGGTCGGTACTGGCGTGGCGGCTGGGGGTGTGGCTCGGGCCCGCGCAGGATGTCGTCGCGCAGGCGAGGAGTGCGGGTAAGGGGGTCACCTTCGACGCGCCGTTGCGGCTGAGTGCGAAGGGGGCGTTGCTGGCGTGGCCGTTCGCGGCGCTGGTGGTGCATCTGGGGCTGACGGGGTTGTTCGGGCCGCGGGATCCGGAGCAGTTGCCGCCGCTGGAGCCGTACGTTTCGCACGGGGCATAGGTTTCTGGGGGCCCCGGCGTTGGTGGGATGCCGCGTGCTGGTGCTGGCCGGGGGTGGGTCGCGCAGCCCGGCGTTTGCGGGGTGCCGTCGCGCCCACCCGTGCCGCCCTGCGGCACGATTGCCCGCGGCGTGCGGAGAGCGGAGGGCGGTCAGGGGCGGGCGATGGGGGCCAGGGTGGCTTGGGTGAGGGTGGTCAGGGCGTGGGGGGAGAGTTCCACCTCCAGGCCGCGGCGGCCGGCCGAGACGCAGATCGTGTCGTGCCCGGTGGCCGACTCGTCCAGGACCGTCGGCAGCCTCTTGCGCTGACCGAGCGGTGAGATGCCGCCGCGGACGTACCCCGTGGTGCGCTCCGCCAGCGCCGGGTCGGCCATCGCGGCCCGCTTGCCGCCCGCCGCCGCCGCGAGGGCCTTCAGGTTCAGTTGCCCCGCCACCGGGACCACCGCCACCGTCAGCGCGCCGTCGACGTCCGCCACCAGCGTCTTGAAGACCCGCTCGGGTGAGACCCCCATCGCCTCGGCCGCCTCCTCGCCGTAGGACGGGTGGGAGGGGTCGTGGTCGTAGGAGTGCACCGTGAAGGCCACCCCGGCCGCGGTGAGCGCCACCGTCGCGGGCGTCCCCCCGCGTTGCCCGGCTTCTTCCCGCTGCTGCTTCTTCGACTTCTTCGCCACCCGCCACATCCTCCCAGACCGGCCCCGACGGCAGGCGGCCGCCTCCGACCGGAACGGTGTCCGGCGGAGGCGGCCGCGGATGCTATCGCCGGGTGCCGCCCGGGATCAGCAGGTCGCCCAGGGGGTCTCGAAGGTTCCCTGGCCGGAGACCTTGATCAGACCCTTGTAGTCACGGGTGCACGGGTAGCTCATGGTCCACGTGCTGTTTGCCCGCTCGTTCACGCTGATGCTCTTGGTCGAGCCCCAGGTCGTGGTGCCGGCGGAGTTGCGGAATCCCAGGTTCGCCGAGATCGTCGAGCCGCCCGTCTTCGTGTAGAAGACCGAGATGCTGCTGGGGTCGACGTTCAGCGAGATGCAGAGCTGGCCGTTGCTCAGGCTCGTGCACTCGACTCTGGCCTGGATGCCCGTGTCCGTGGCCGGGGCGGGGTTGCCCGTGGACGCGTGCGCGGGGGCGATCATCAGTGCGGAACCCGCCGCGGTGGCCGCGGCGACGGTCAGTATGCTGCGAAGGTTCATGACGGTTGTACCTCCTGCATTCGCGTGATCAGGACCATGATCATGGCCGCAGTGATCTTAGGCAGGAGGCCATCGCCGGCCCCATCGGTTTCGCGTCAATTCTGGCTGGTGGGACCCCTTGTCAGATCCGCCGCGGGCAGCGACGGCAGGTGCCGGATGATGGCCGTCTCGGTGCGCAGCAGCTTCAGCTCGTCCCGGAGCCGGGACGCCGTGTCCGGCGCCTGGAGCAGACGCTGCTTCGTGGGGGTGTCCAGCATCATCGCGGCGGCGACCAGGTAGGAGACGACACCCGGCTCGTCCGGCAGGTCCGCGCCGGTCGCCAGCGTCCGCTCGCGCGCCCCCGCCAGCCGCTTCTGGTACTGGCGGAAGGACCGCAGCACCCCCTCCGCCAGCGCGCCCGCCTCGTCGCCGGGGTCCTCCTCCAGCGTCTCCGCCTCGGCCGTCAGATACGGGCCGGAGGCGTCCACGGACAGCAGCCGCACGCGGGTCGTGCCGGTCGCCAGCACCTCGAAGGTGCCGTCGGCCCGCTCCCGGATCGTCGCCGCGTCGGCCACACAGGCCACCTTGTGGAAGGTGCGGAGCGGATCGGCGCCGAAGCCGGCCGACGGGCCGCGTTCGGGCACCGTGGTCGGGTCGGGCAGGCCGGGCGAGCTCGGCGCCACCTCGTACCCGTCGCGGATCGCCACGACGGCGAACCGGCGCGGCTCGTCCTCCGGGGTCTTCAGCAGCTCGCGCATCATGGCGCGATAGCGCTCCTCGAAGACGTTGAGCGGGAGCACGAGCCCCGGGAACAGCACCGTGTTCAGGGGGAAGAGCGGAAGCCGGACGGTCGTCACGATCCAAGAGCCTAATGGTCGCCGAAGCGGAGTCGTCCGCCCTGCTCACTCCCCGGCCGTCCGGCGTCCGCCGGCCGGGCGCCGGATCCCGGCGCGGGCGCCCCGGACGCGACCGCCGTGGACACCAGCTGACGCACCTCGAGGAACCGTCCGAGCGGATCGTCCGCGTCCCGGTCCCAGGGGAAGGACGTGGCGTACGGGCCGGTCAGGCGCAGCTGCTCCAGGGCGTCCCGCCAGCGTTCCAGACGGACCAGCACGTAGACGAGCAGGTTGCGCGGCTCGGCCGCCCGCGGCCGGCCCGCCGGGAGCCGGGCGGACAGGGCGACGGCCCGGTCGGCCGCCGCCTCCAGCCGCTCGCGGGGCACCTCCGGACCGCACGGGTCGGTGAGGTAGCCGAAGGCGGCCCGCAGCGGCAGCGTCCGGGTCAGCGAGTCCTCCGGCGCGTCCTGCGCCGCCAGGTCCGCGAAGTCGAAGCACTCGCGGTGCGAACCGTGCCACGACGACGCCAGATAGCGCAGGGCCGCCACATGGCACCCGTGGTGGTGCGGGGCGCGCCGGACCGCCGCCTCCCACAGCTCCTCGACGTACGTGTGCCCGGTGCGCGCGCCGCGGGCGTGGTCCAGGGCGAGCCGCCAGGGCACCGGGTCGCGGTTGTCCGCGCGGGCGGCGGCCGTGATCAGCGGGCTCACGTCGCGCAGCAGCTCGGCCCGGGCCGGCGAGTCCCAGGCGCGGTCCACCGCCCGCTGGGCGTCCAGCAGCAGCCCGTCGGGATCGTGCGGGTCACGGGAGCGCCAGGTGTCCAGCCACTCGGGGCGGGAGCGCGCGAAGGCGGCCAGCCGGCGTACGTACCGGTCGCGGTCGTCCCAGGCGCGGGTGTGCCGGGTGGCGGCGAGCAGCGCGACGACGGGCGCGTGGTCTCCCGCCGCGGCACCGACCAGCGCCGCGCCCAGCGGATCGCAGGGCGCGTCGAGCAGTACCTCGTCGTCGGCGGGCAGCACGACGGGCACGGGGGCCGCGGCGCCCGTGCTCTTTCCTCGCACCCGGGACGCACGGGTGAACGCGGGCAGCAGAGCCATGGTGTCGACCATTGAAAGACCGCAGGTCACAGCGGCGCCAGAGCTGACACGCAAGTCATGGAAGGTTGTACGGGGTTCGGTCAAGGCCATGCAAAGAGCGGAGCGTTCCCCACCTCGCGCGACCCCCGCGCGGCCCTCTGCGCCCCATCGGCCACATAGGTCACAGAGGCGTTCCGCGCATGCCCGCGCCCGCCTACGTACGCCGCAGGGTCCGGGTCGCGCCCGCCGCCACCGTCGTCGCCAGGATCCAGCCCAGCAGGATGAACGCGGCCGACAGCCACTGCCAGCCGCCGCGCAGCTGCCAGAACCCCACCTGACCCAGGTCGATCACGGGCAGCAGCAGGTCCAGGGCGAAGAGGGCCGGGTTCCAGGCGGGGTGCTCACCGCTCTTCAGCGGCGGATGATCGCCACGCGCGAAGGCCAGCGACCCGGCGGCCCACAGCACCGCCATCCACACCGCGGCCCGCCCCGGACGGTATCCGTAGGCGACCGTCCAGTCCTGTGCGTAACCCCACAGCTTGGCCGCCACCGGCAGGCTCTCGCGGCGGCGGCGCTGCTTGGCGAGCAGCACCTCACGGGCGTCCTCGTCCTCCCCGCCCTCCCGCAGCACGGCCGCCAGCCGCTCGTACGGCTCCGGGTTGTACTCGGCGCTCGCCGCGTCCACCCAGCGCAGCCGCAGCGCCAGCGGGAACGGCCCGCGCGGCACCAGGTTCTCGTAGGCGAAGCCGCCCATGTGCAGCCGGCCGGGGCCCGGCCAGCTGTCGGCCCTGTCCATCAGGTTCACCACCCGGGCCCCCGACAGCACCACCCGGCCGCGGGCCGGCCGCTCCCCGAGGAAGCGCAGCTCCGGCGTCTGCACCCGGCGCAGCGACAGCTCCTGCTCGTCGGTGAACGTGAACCGGGCGCCCTCGAAGTCGACCGCGTCCCCGAACCGCCCGTCGTCCAGCCGCACCCCGCCCTCGCACTCGAAGCGCCGGATCCGCGTCCCGCGGGCCGGCGTCATCCCGCTGCGCGCCTGGGCGCCCACCCCCGCCGGGGTCAGATACAGCGAGCGTTCCACGGTCAGCTGCGGCGCGTTCAGCGCGAGCCGGGTGTACGGGTTGACCAGCCGGGCGCCGCGCAGGCTCAGCGACACGCCTATGGTCGCGCCGCGCAGGCTCAGCTCGCCGTACGACTCCAGCATCTCCGCCTGCAGGTCCTGGCCGACGTTCATGCCGTCGGCCGCCAGCGAGCGGCCGCTGCGGTCCCGGTGCACGACCGCCTGGTTGAGCATCAGATCGGTGCCGATCCGCGCGTCGGTGAGCCGTATGCCGCCCGGGAACCGGCAGCGCGGCAGATGCAGATCGCCCTCGGTGTGCAGCCGCGCCGCCTCCAGCCGGGGTATCGAGCAGTCCACCATCCGCACGGTCGTGAAGCGGGCCTCCGGCAGCAGCACGTCCCGCTCGAAGCGGCAGGCGCGCATCTCCACGTACGGCACCACGATGCCGCCCGCGAGGTCCAGCGCGCCGCTGATCTGCACCCCGGCCAGCTTCAGCGACGAGACCCGGCCGGCCAGGGCCGGCGGACCGTCCAGCAGCAGCCAGCACACGACACGGGCCCGGACCGTCCGCTCGGGACCCCACGGATGCCCTCCGTGCGGATCGTCGACCACCGTGTCCCCGCTGCTCAGGTCGTACACGGTGCCGTTGCGGAAGGCCTGCCACATCCCGGCCTCCGGGGCGGTCAGGTGCTCCGGCGGCCCTGCGCCGCCCGGTCCCACCCGCTCGGTCACGGAACTCCCCTCCTCCTCACCTACTCGTCGGTTCGTCCCTTCGTACAACCGGTGATGCCCGGTGCGGTGACAGGTTGAACACGGAAAGTGAGGTGGATCTCGAATATGTGCGCGGACCGTTACCGTGAGGGGTCCGTATCAGCCACTGGAACGCGCGGACGGCTCACGGCGCGGGTCTGAGAGAATTGGGTACGTGCTGCAACATTCCTTCCTGGCCCGAATCGATCTGCGCGGCGACGCCCTCCCCGAGGGCCCCGCCCTGCGCGACTTGCTGCCCCGAGCCGACTTCGACGTGGCGGCCGCCCTGGAGAAGGTGCGGCCCATCTGCGAGGACGTGCATCATCGCGGCGACGCGGCGCTGATCGACTTCGCCGAGCGGTTCGACGGCGTCAGGCTCGACCGGGTGCGGGTCCCGGCCGCAGCCCTCGGCCGCGCCCTGGAGGAACTGGACCCGGCCGTGCGCGCGGCCCTGGAGGAGTCCATCCGGCGCGCCCGGCTGGTCCACCGCGCGCAGCGCCGCGACACGCACACCACCCAGGTCGTGCCCGGCGGCACGGTCACCGAGAAGTGGGTCCCGGTCGACCGCGTGGGCCTCTACGCGCCCGGCGGGCGGTCCGTCTACCCGTCCTCCGTGATCATGAACGTGGTGCCCGCCCAGGAGGCCGGCGTCCCGTCCCTCGCGCTCGCCTCCCCGGCCCAGGCCGACTTCGGCGGGCTGCCGCACCCCACCATCCTCGCGGCCTGCGCCCTGCTCGGCGTCGACGAGGTCTACGCGGCCGGCGGCGCCACCGCCGTCGCGATGTTCGCGTACGGCACCGAGTCCTGCCCGCCGGCCAACATGGTCACCGGCCCCGGCAACATCTGGGTCGCCGCCGCCAAGCGCTACTTCACCGGACGCATCGGCATCGACGCCGAGGCCGGCCCCACCGAGATCGCGATCCTCGCGGACTCCACGGCCGACCCGGTGCACGTCGCCTCCGACCTGATCAGCCAGGCCGAGCACGACCCGCTGGCCGCCGCCGTCCTGGTCACCGACTCCGGCGACCTCGCGGACGCGGTGGAGAAGGAACTGCAGACGCAGGTCGCCGCCACCCGGCACATCGACGACCGGATCGTCCCGGCGCTCAAGGGCCACCAGTCCGCCATCGTCCTGGTCGACGGCGTCGACGAGGGCCTGCGCGTCGTCGACGCCTACGGCGCGGAGCACCTGGAGATCCAGACCGCGGACGCCGCCGCCGTCGCCGGCCGGGTGCGCAACGCGGGCGCGGTCTTCGTCGGACCCTGGTCGCCCGTCTCCCTCGGCGACTACGCGGCCGGCTCCAACCACGTGCTGCCCACCGGCGGCTGCGCCTGTCACTCCTCGGGCCTGTCCGTCCAGTCCTTCCTGCGCGGCATCCACATCGTCGACTACACCGAGGACGCGCTGGCCGAGGTCGCGCACCACGTGGTGACGCTGGCGGAGGCGGAGGACCTGCCCGCGCACGGCGCGGCGATCAAGGCGAGGTTCGGGTGGAAGGTGCCTGAGAACAAGTGAGCTTCGGAATCGACGACCTCCCCGTACGGGACGAGCTGCGCGGCAAGTCCCCCTACGGCGCGCCCCAGCTGGACGTCCCCGTACGGCTGAACACCAACGAGAACCCCTACCCGCTGCCCGAGCCGCTGGTCGAGCGGATCGCCGAGCGGGTCCGTGAGGCCGCCCGGCAGCTCAACCGCTACCCCGACCGGGACGCGGTCGAGCTGCGCACCCGGCTGGCCGAGTACCTGACGAAGACCGCCGGACACCCGGTCGGCGTGGAGAACGTGTGGGCCGCCAACGGCTCCAACGAGGTCATCCAGCAGCTGCTGCAGACCTTCGGCGGGCCCGGCCGCACCGCGATCGGCTTCGAGCCGTCGTACTCGATGCACGCCCTCATCGCGCGCGGCACCGGCACCGGCTGGATCTCCGGCCCGCGCCACGAGGACTTCACCGTCGACGTGCCCGCCGCCGAGAAGGCGATCGCCGAGCACCGCCCCGACGTCGTCTTCGTCACCACCCCCAACAACCCCACCGGCAACGCGGTCCCGGCCGAGGCGGTGCTCGCCCTGTACGAGGCCGCGCAGGCGGCGAAGCCGTCGATGGTGATCGTGGACGAGGCCTACGTCGAGTTCAGCCACGGCGCCTCGCTGCTGCCGCTCCTCGAGGGCCGGCCGAACCTCGTCGTCTCCCGCACCATGTCGAAGGCGTTCGGCGCGGCCGGCCTGCGCCTGGGCTACCTCGCCGCGCACCCGGCCGTCGTCGACGCCGTCCAGCTCGTCCGGCTGCCGTACCACCTGTCCGCGGTCACCCAGGCGACCGCGCTGGCCGCCCTGGAGCACACGGACACGCTGCTGGGCTACGTCGAGCAGCTGAAGACCGAGCGGGACCGGCTGGTCGCCGGACTGCGTGACCTCGGCTACGAGGTCACCGAGTCCGACGCGAACTTCGTCCAGTTCGGCAGGTTCGAGGACTCCCACGCCGTCTGGCGGAAGATCCTCGACCGGGGCGTCCTGGTCCGGGACAACGGCGTACCGGGATGGCTGCGGGTCACCGCGGGCACCCCGGCCGAGAACGACGCGTTCCTGGACGCGGCACGTGATCTGAAGAAGGAACAGGAGCAGAGCGCATGACCCGCGTAGGACGAGTGGAACGCACCACCAAGGAGACGTCCGTCCTCGTCGAGATCGACCTCGACGGCACCGGAAGGACCGAGATCTCCACCGGGGTCGGCTTCTACGACCACATGCTCGACCAGCTCGGCCGGCACGGTCTGTTCGACCTGACCGTGAAGACCGAGGGCGACCTGCACATCGACTCCCACCACACCATCGAGGACACCGCCCTCGCGCTCGGCGCCGCCTTCAGGCAGGCGCTCGGCGACAAGGTGGGCATCTACCGCTTCGGCAACTGCACGGTCCCGCTGGACGATTCCCTCGCCCAGGTCACCGTCGACCTCTCCGGCCGCCCCTACCTCGTGCACACCGAGCCCGAGAAGATGGCGCCGATGATCGGCGAGTACGACACCACGATGACCCGGCACATCCTGGAGTCCTTCGTCGCCCAGGCCCAGGTCGCGCTGCACGTGCACGTGCCCTACGGGCGCAACGCGCACCACATCGTGGAGTGCCAGTTCAAGGCCCTCGCCCGCGCCCTGCGCTACGCGTCCGAGCGCGACCCGCGCGCGGCCGGCATCCTGCCTTCCACGAAGGGCGCGCTGTAAGCCATGAACGGTCTGTCCACCGTCCTGATCGTCGTCGGTCTCTTCTTCGTCGGCGGGATCATCTCCTTCGCCAAGCAGAAGATGCCCACCAGCCTGATCGTGCTGCTGTCGATCGGCGCCGTGATGTGTCTCGGCGCCGGACTCCTGCGACTGGAGGTGTGAGCGGGTGAGCACCACCCGGAAGGTCGTCGTCTTCGACTACGGCTTCGGCAACGTCCGCTCCGCCGAGCGCGCGCTCGCCCGCGCAGGGGCCGACGTCGAGATCACCCGTGACTTCGACCGCGCCATGAACGCCGACGGACTGCTGGTCCCCGGCGTCGGTGCCTTCGCCGCCTGCATGAAGGGGCTCAAGGAGGCGCGCGGCGACTGGATCGTCGACCGCCGGCTCTCCGGCGGCCGCCCGGTGATGGGCATCTGCGTCGGCATGCAGATCCTCTTCGCGCGGGGCATCGAGCACGGCGTCGAGACCGAGGGCCTCGACGAGTGGCCCGGCTCGGTCGAGCCGCTCCAGGCCGACATCGTGCCCCACATGGGCTGGAACACCGTGGACGCCCCGGCGGGCTCCGAGCTGTTCGCCGGCCTCGACGCGGACGCCCGCTTCTACTTCGTGCACTCCTACGCCGTCCACGACTGGAGCCTGCAGACCACGAACCCGGCGATGCGCGCCCCGCTGGTCACCTGGTCCACGCACGGCGAGCCCTTCGTCGCGGCCGTGGAGAACGGCGCCCTGTGGGCCACCCAGTTCCACCCCGAGAAGTCCGGCGACGCCGGCGCCCAGCTCCTCACCAACTGGATCGGAACCCTGTAGAGACATGGCCAAGCTCGAACTCCTGCCCGCCGTCGACGTCCGCGACGGCCAGGCCGTCCGCCTGGTGCACGGCGAGTCCGGGACGGAAACCTCGTACGGCTCCCCGCTGGAGGCCGCCCTCGCCTGGCAGCGCTCCGGCGCCGAGTGGCTGCACCTGGTGGACCTGGACGCCGCCTTCGGCACCGGCGACAACCGCGCGCTGATCGCCGAGGTCGCCGGGGCGATGGACATCAAGGTCGAGCTGTCCGGCGGCATCCGCGACGACGACACCCTCGCCGCCGCCCTCGCCACCGGCTGCACCCGCGTCAACCTCGGCACCGCCGCCCTGGAGACCCCCGAGTGGGTCGCCAAGGTCATCGCCGAGCACGGCGACAAGATCGCCGTCGGCCTCGACGTGCGCGGCACCACCCTGCGCGGACGCGGCTGGACCCGCGACGGCGGCGACCTCTACGAGACGCTGGACCGCCTCAACAAGGAGGGCTGCTCCCGCTACGTCGTCACCGACATCGCCAAGGACGGCACCCTCCAGGGTCCCAACCTGGAGCTGCTGAGGAACGTCTGCGCCGCCACCGACCGCCCGGTGGTCGCCTCCGGCGGCGTCTCCTCCCTGGACGACCTGCGTGCCATCGCCGCGCTGGTGCCGCTCGGTGTCGAGGGCTCCATCGTCGGGAAGGCGCTGTACGCCGAGGCGTTCACCCTGGAAGAGGCTCTGGAGGCTGTGTCCCGATGACGAGCGATGCCGTGCGGCGCGTGCAGAGCACGAACCCCTGGGAGGAGTCGTTCGGCTTCGCGCGCGCCGTGGCGGCGGGCGACCGCGTCCTGGTGGCGGGCACGACCTCGTTCCGGGGCGACGTGCTGTACGGCGAGGGCGACCCGTACGAGCAGGCCAAGGTGGCCTTCGCCGGCGCGCTGGAGGCGATCGCCGAGTTCGGGCTCGGCATCGAGTCCGTGATCCGCACCCGCGTCCACCTCGCCCACGCGCGGGACGTGGACGCGGCCGGACGCGCCCACAAGGAACTGTTCGACGCCGTGCGCCCGGTCACCACCCTGCTGGTGGTCGAGGGCTTCGTCGACTCGCGCGTACTGGTCTCAGTGGAACTGGAAGCATTCAGAGGAGCCGTGAATTCATGACTCTGGCGGTCCGAGTCATCCCCTGCCTGGACGTGGACGGCGGCCGGGTCGTCAAGGGCGTCAACTTCCAGAACCTGCGCGACGCGGGCGACCCCGTCGAGATGGCCAAGGTGTACGACGCCGAGGGCGCCGACGAGCTGACGTTCCTGGACATCACCGCCTCGTCGGGCAACCGCGAGACGACCTACGACGTGGTGCGCCGCACCGCCGAGCAGGTCTTCATCCCGCTCACGGTGGGCGGCGGCGTCCGCACCGCGGAGGACGTGGACAAGCTGCTCCGCGCGGGCGCCGACAAGGTGGGCGTCAACACGGCGGCCATCGCCCGGCCCGAACTCATCCGTGAGATCGCCGAACGCTTCGGCCGGCAGGTCCTGGTCCTCTCGGTCGACGCCCGGCGCACGGACTCCGGCACCTTCGAGGTCACCACGCACGGCGGCCGCCGCGGCACCGGCATCGACGCCGTCGAGTGGGCGCACCGGGCCGCCGAGCTGGGCGCCGGGGAGATCCTGCTCAACTCCATGGACGCCGACGGCACCAAGGACGGCTACGACCTCGAGATGATCGCCGCCGTCCGCAAGCACGTCAGCGTCCCGGTGATCGCCTCCGGCGGCGCCGGAAGGCTCGACGACTTCCCGCCCGCGGTCGCCGCCGGCGCGGACGCCGTGCTGGCCGCGTCCGTCTTCCACTTCGGGGACCTGCGCATCGGCCAGGTCAAGGAGACCCTGCGGGGCGCCGGTCACCCGGTGCGGTGAGGCTCAGCCGGCCGGCTGGGCCAGCTGGATCAGATTGCCGACCGTGTCGTCCAGCAGGGCGGTGACCACCGGACCCTGCTCCTCCGGGTCCTGCACGAAGTGGACGCCCTCCCCGCGGAGCCGTTCGTACTCCGCGCGGAGGTCGTCCACGGAGAACACGATGGCGGGCAGCCCCGCCTCGCGCACCGCCCTGCGGTACGGCTCCGCGATGGGGCCCTGACCCGGCTCCAGGAGCAGCTCCAGGTCCCGCTGGGCGCCCTCCCGCGCGCCCACCGTGACGAACAGCGTGCCGCCGCCCAGATCCATGTGCGTGCGGGTCTCGAAGCCGAGGACATCGGTGTAGAAGGCGTGCGCCTTCGCCACGTCGTCGACGTACACGCTGGTCATGGCCACCTTGATCACGAGCTGCGCCTTTCGGGTCCGGTTCAGATGCCGAGCTGCTTGGTCTCGCGCAGTTTCGCGATCGCGTCCTCGTCGCCGTCCAGCCCGACCTTGGCGGCGCTCTGCCGGCCGTACGCGAACAGCACCAGCTCGGACGGCTCGCCGGTCACCGTGACCACCGGGGCCCCGCGGTGCGCCACCGCCGTCTGCCCGTCCGGACGGCGCAGCACCAGACCGGTCGGCACCCCGCGGCCCATCAGCCGCGCGGAACGCTCCAGCCGCGACCACAGGGCGTCCTGGAACACCGGGTCGAGTTCCCGCGGGGTCCAGTCGGGCTGCGCGCGGCGCACGTCCTCCGTGTGGACGTAGAACTCCACGATGTTCGACAGCTCGTCCACCTGCTTGAGCGAAAAGGGTGAGAAGCGCGGCGGGCCCGTCCGGATCAGCTGGATCAGCTCCTCGTACGGCTTGGCGGCGAACTCCGCCATCACCCGCTCCAGACGCCCCGCCAGCTGCTTGACCAGCATGCCGCCGGCGGCGTCGGGGCGGCGCTCGCGCACCACCACATGGGCGGCGAGGTCCCGGGTCGTCCAGCCCTCGCACAGAGTCGGGGCCTCCGGGCCCGCCGTCTCCAGCAGATCGGCCAGGAGAAGTCGTTCACGCTTGGCATGGGTCGACATGCACGCCAGCCTACGGCGGGACGGAGGGTCCGCCCAGTGGACGGCCGCGCGGGACGGGCGCCCCCGCGCGGCACAATGGTCGGCATGACCAGCACGCCCCGGCCCAGCAACCTAGACCCGGAGATCGCCGCGCGGCTCAAGCGCAGCCCCGACGGCCTCCTGCCCGCCATCGCCCAGCAGTACGACACCGGAGAGGTGCTGATGCTGGGCTGGATGGACGACGAGGCCCTGCATCGCACGCTGACCACCGGCCGCTGCACCTACTGGTCGCGCAGCCGCCAGGAGTACTGGGTCAAGGGGGACACCTCCGGGCACGTCCAGTGGGTCAAATCCGTCGCCCTGGACTGCGACGCCGACACCGTGCTCGTCAAGGTCGACCAGGTGGGCGCCGCCTGCCACACCGGCGACCGCACCTGCTTCGACGCCGACGTGCTGGTGGCGGACGCCCCCGCCCCGGGTCAGTAGGGTCTGCCGCCATGGACCTCGAGACGTTCCGCAAGCTCGCCACCGACCGCCGGGTCGTCCCCGTCACCCGCAAGCTCCTCGCCGACGGCGACACCCCGGTCGCCCTCTACCGCAAACTCGCCGCCGAGCGCCCGGGCACGTTCCTCCTCGAGTCCGCGGAGAACGGCCGCTCCTGGTCCCGCTACTCCTTCGTCGGCGTCCGCTCCGCCGCCACCCTCACCGAGCGCGCCGGACAGGCCCACTGGGAGGGCTCCCCGCCCGTCGGCGTCCCCGTGGACGGCGATCCGCTCGCCGCGCTGCGCGCCACCCTGCAGGCACTGCACACCCCCCGCGACCTCGCCCACGACCTGGGCCTTCCTCCCTTCACCGGCGGCATGGTCGGCTACCTCGGCTACGACATCGTGCGCCGTCTGGAGAAGGTCGGGCCCGGAGAGCGCGACGACCTCGGGCTGCCCGAGCTGACCATGCTGCTCACCAGCGACCTCGCCGTCATGGACCACTGGGAGGGGGCCGTCTGGCTGATCGCCAACGCGATCAACCACAACGACCTGGAGACCGGCGTCGACGAGGCGTACGCCGACGCCGTGGCCCGCCTCGACGCCATGGAGGCCGACCTCACCCGCGCGGTGGCCCAGCCGCCCGCCGTGCTGCCGCCCTCCGAGCTGCCCGACTACACCGCGCTGTGGGGCGGCCCCGACTTCCGGCGGGCCGTGGAGGACATCAAGGAGCGCATCCGCGCGGGGGAGGCCTTCCAGGTCGTCCCCTCCCAGCGGTTCGAGACACCGTGCACGGCGAGCGCCCTGGACGTCTACCGGGTGCTGCGGGCCACCAACCCGTCCCCGTACATGTACCTGTTCCGCTTCGACGGCTTCGACGTCGTCGGCTCGTCCCCCGAGGCACTGGTGAAGGTCGAGGACGGGCGGGCCATGGTCCACCCCATCGCCGGCACCCGGCACCGGGGCGCCACCCCGCAGGAGGACCAGGCGCTCGGCGACGAACTGCTCGCCGACCCCAAGGAGCGGGCCGAGCACCTGATGCTCGTCGACCTCGGGCGCAACGACCTCGGGCGGGTCTGCGAACCCGGCTCGGTGGAGGTCGTCGACTTCATGTCGCTCGAGCGGTACTCGCACGTGATGCACATCGTCTCGACGGTCACCGGGCGGGTCACCGCCGGGCGCACCGCGTTCGACGTGCTCACCGCCTGCTTCCCGGCCGGCACGCTCTCCGGCGCCCCCAAGCCGCGCGCCCTGCAGATCATCGACGAACTCGAACCGTCCCGGCGCGGGCTGTACGGCGGCTGCGTCGGCTACCTCGACTTCGCCGGCGACTCCGACACGGCGATCGCGATCCGTACCGCGCTGCTGCGGGACGGCACCGCGTACGTGCAGGCCGGAGCGGGGATCGTGGCCGATTCCGACCCGGTCGCGGAGGACACCGAGTGCCGCAACAAGGCGGCGGCGGTGCTGCGCGCGGTACACACCGCGAACAGGCTGGGAACGGTCTGAGACGGTCCGAAAGCGAACCCCGGGTGTCGGTTCGCCCGGGGTTCACGCGATAGTGGATGACGTGACTGCTGTACCCACCCCCCGTTCCGAGACCGCCGGGCCCGCCCGCAGCGGCCGCCGCAGCCTCGCCGTCGCCCTGCTGAGCGGTGCCCTGGGCGCGGCCGTGGCCCTGCTCGCCACCCGGCAGGAGTGGTCGCAGGGCACCGCTTCGGTGGCCGGCGGCACGTTTCCGCTGACCGCCAACGGGAGTGATGTCACGGGTGTGCCCGCCGCGCTGGCCGTGGTCGGGCTGGCGGCGCTGGTCGCGGTGTTCGCGGTGCGCGGAGCCGGACGGCTCGTCGTCGCGGCGCTGCTCGCGCTGTCGGGGGCGGGGACCGTCGTGGCGGCGGTGCTCGGCGCGACGGACAGCTCGGCGCTGGACGAGAAGGCGGCGGAGGTGTCCGGGGACACGTCCGCGGCGGTGGGCGCGCTCAGCCACACGCCCTGGCCGTACGTGGCGGCGGCGGGCGGTGCGCTGTTGCTGCTGGCGGGTCTGCTGGCGCTGCGGTACGGACGGCTCTGGCCGGCGATGTCCGGGCGCTACGAGCGGAACGGTGCGGTGCGGCCGCGCCGGAGGCCGGCACGGGTGGATCCCGACCGCCCGGAGGACCTCTGGAAGGCCCTGGACCGCGGCGAGGACCCAACCGGCGCATAACCGCTGGCCGCACAGCCACGCAGCCCGCGACCGCGCCGCCCGCAGCTGCGCAGCCCGCGACCGCGCCGCCGTAGCTGACGCGCAGCCCGCAATCGCGCTGCCCGTAGCTGTGCTGCCCGCAATCGCGCTGCCCGTAGCTGCTGCGCAGCCCGCAACCGTGCCGCCCGTAGCTGCGGGCAGTCGTGCCGCTGGGGCGGCACGGGTGGGCGCAGCGGCACCCCGCAGGCGCCGGGCTGCGCCCCCACCCCCCGGCCCGCTGCAGCATCCGTTCACCCATCGGCCCCCTGGGTTCAGCTGACCCGGGGCCAATTCGCGCAACCCGGCGCCAACGGGGTGCCGTCGCGCCCACCCGTGCCGCCCAGCGGCACGACTGCCCGCGGAGAGCGGCGGCACGACTGGCCGCGGAGGGCGGCGGCACGACTGGCCGCGGAGGGCGGCGGCACGACTGGCCGCGGAGAGCGTTGGCTTGGCTGCCCGTGAGGGCGACGGTGCGTGTTGGGCGGCGGCTTGGCTGCTCGTGAGGGCGATTGCGGGTGGAGGGCGGTGGTCTGGCTGCCTGGGGGTGTCACGGCGGGGCGGGGAGGGGACTCGGGTGGTACCCCCGGTCCGCCGGGGCGGGCGGGTGCGGGACAATGGGACGGAGCGTCTGCTCAGACACGTACACAGCAACGAGGAGCAAGCAATGGCGGGCAGCAGCCACGGTCACACCCCGGCCGCCTGGACCGGTGTCATCATCGCCTTCATCGGTTTCTGCGTCGCGGGGGCGTTCATGGTGATGGACCAGCCGGCGGGCTTCTGGGCCGGCATGGGCGTCGTGCTCCTCGGCGGCGTCGTCGGTGTCGTCATGCGTTCGATGGGCATGGGCCAGCCGAAGCGCGACCACACCGTGCCGGCCCACGCCGAGGGCTGAGCGCCGGGGAACACTCCGCACAGGGGCGGGTCAGGCACGGGACGGTGCCGGAACCGCCCCTGAGCCGCGTCCGGGGCACAATGCAGAGCGTGAACGCCACCAGCCCCCGCGTGACCCCGGGCAGGGCGGCCCGGCTGGCCGTCCCCGCCGGGCTGCTCGCCGCCGTCGCCGGAGCCTTCGCCTACGTCGGGGCCGTCGACCCCAACGAGCCCGGCCACTACCCCGCCTGCCCGCTGCTGCGCCTCACCGGCCTGTACTGCCCCGGCTGCGGCGGACTGCGCAGCGCGCACGCCGTCGTCCACGGCGACCTGCCGGCCGCCCTCCAGGCCAACGCGCCCGCCGTCCTCGGCTACGCCGTCTTCGCCGTGCTGTGGACCGTCTGGGTGGTCCGCGCGGTGCGCGGCAGGCCGCTGCGGATCGATCCGCCGCCCGCGCTGGTGTGGTCCCTGGGAGGGCTGCTGCTGGCCTTCACGGTTGTCCGGAACCTGCCGTTCGGTGGCTGGCTGCACCCTTGATCGACAGGCGGGCGTCCAGGTAGTGGGACCGCCGCGGGCCTGGATGCGAGGCATACGCCCCGCTGCGGATACCATCGCAGTGACCACCGAAGACCGATCGCAAGGAAGGGGGCCGCTCGCGTGAGTGTGCTCGACGAGATCATCGACGGAGTCCGTGCCGACCTCGCGGAGCGGCAGGCGCGCGTCAGCCTCGACGAGCTCAAGGAGCGCGCGGCGAAGGCTCCCGCGGCCAAGGACGGCGTGGCCGCCCTGCGCGGCGACGGCGTCAAGGTGATCTGCGAGGTCAAGCGCTCCAGCCCGTCCAAGGGCGCGCTGGCCGCGATCGCCGACCCCGCCGGACTCGCCGCCGACTACGAGGCGGGTGGCGCGGCCGTCATCTCCGTTCTCACCGAACAGCGCCGCTTCGGCGGCTCGCTGGCCGACCTGGAGGCGGTCCGCGCGCGCGTCGACATCCCCGTGCTGCGCAAGGACTTCATCGTCACCTCGTACCAGCTCTGGGAGGCCCGCGCGTACGGCGCCGACCTCGCGCTGCTGATCGTCGCGGCCCTCGACCAGCCGGCCCTGGAGTCGCTGATCGAGCGCGCCTCCTCCATCGGCCTCACCCCGCTCGTCGAGGTGCACGACGAGGACGAGGTCGAACGCGCGGTCGACGCGGGCGCCAAGGTCATCGGCATCAACGCGCGCAACCTCAAGACGCTGGCGGTCGACCGGGGCACGTTCGAGCGGGTCGCCCCCGAGGTCCCGGCGCACATCGTCCGGGTCGCCGAGTCCGGTGTCCGCGGCCCGCACGACCTCATCGCCTACGCCAACGCCGGCGCGGACGCCGTCCTGGTGGGCGAGTCCCTGGTCACCGGCAAGGACCCGAAGACGGCCGTCTCCGACCTGGTGGCGGCCGGCGAACACCCCGCACTCCGCCACGGCCGCGGCTGACCCACCGGTAGGCTGACCCCGATGACCCTCTCCCGCCTCGCACGTGGCTGCCGCCCCCGCGGCTGCCGCGCGCCCGCCCGCAGGGTGCACGGCCGCAGGGTCCGCTACGTGATCGGCGACGAACCGGGCCAAGTGAACGGCCGGCGATGGCAGCGCGCCCCATAGGGGCGCGGGGCTGTGCTGAATATGCGACTCCGTCGCGTGAGCGCGACAAGCCACAACGGGCCCGCAGAGGCCCGAAGACCCCCGCCCCCACGGCGATAGGTGCACGACAACACACCCACCGTGAGGTTCACGCATGCCCAGCAACTTCTTCATCCCCGACCCAGAGGGTCACGTCCCCGACGCCGCGGGCTACTTCGGCGCCTTCGGCGGCAAGTTCATCCCCGAGGCCCTGGTGGCGGCGGTCGACGAGGTCGCCGTCGAGTACGACAAGGCCAAGTCCGACCCCGAGTTCGCCCGCGAACTCGACGACCTCCTGGTCAACTACACCGGCCGTCCGTCGGCGCTCACCGAGGTCCCCCGATTCGCCGCCGAGGCGGGCGGCGCGAGGATCTTCCTCAAGCGCGAGGACCTGAACCACACCGGCTCGCACAAGATCAACAACGTCCTCGGCCAGGCCCTGCTCACCAGGCGGATGGGCAAGACCCGCGTCATCGCCGAGACCGGCGCCGGCCAGCACGGCGTGGCCACCGCCACCGCCTGCGCCCTCTTCGGCCTCGACTGCACGATCTACATGGGCGAGATCGACACCCGGCGCCAGGCCCTCAACGTGGCCCGGATGCGCATGCTCGGGGCCGAGGTCATCGCCGTGAAGTCCGGCAGCCGCACCCTGAAGGACGCCATCAACGAGGCGTTCCGCGACTGGGTCGCCAACGTCGACCGCACGCACTACCTCTTCGGCACCGTCGCGGGCCCCCACCCCTTCCCGGCGATGGTGCGCGACTTCCACCGCGTGATCGGCGTCGAGGCCCGCCGCCAGCTCCTGGAGCGCGCCGGACGCCTCCCCGACGCCGCCATCGCCTGTGTCGGCGGCGGCTCCAACGCCATCGGCCTCTTCCACGCCTTCATCCCGGACACGGACGTACGCCTCATCGGCTGCGAGCCCGCCGGGCACGGCATCGAGAGCGGCGAGCACGCGGCCACCCTCACCGCCGGCGAGCCCGGCATCCTGCACGGCTCCCGTTCGTACGTCCTCCAGGACGACGAGGGGCAGATCACCGAGCCGTACTCCATCTCGGCCGGTCTGGACTACCCGGGCATCGGACCCGAGCACGCCCACCTCAAGGACAGCGGCCGCGGTGAGTACCGCGCGGTCACCGACGACGCCGCCATGCAGGCCCTGCGCCTGCTGTCGCGCACCGAGGGCATCATCCCGGCCATCGAGAGCGCCCACGCCCTGGCGGGCGCCCTGGAGGTCGGCAGGGAGCTCGGCGAGGACGGGCTGATCGTCGTCAACCTGTCGGGCCGCGGCGACAAGGACATGGACACCGCCGCCCGCTACTTCGGGCTGTACGACACCGACGCCGAGGTCGCCGCCGACGAGGCCGGCGGCGCCGCCGAGATCGAGGGGGACGCCAAGTGAGCGGGAACGTGCGGCTGCTGGACGAGACCCTCGCCGCGGCGAAGTCCGAGGGCCGCGCCGCCCTCATCGCCTACCTCCCGGCCGGGTTCCCGACCGTGGACGGCGGCATCGAGGCGGTCAAGGCCGCCCTGGACGGCGGCGCCGACGTCGTCGAGGTGGGCCTGCCGCACAGCGACCCGGTCCTCGACGGCCCCGTCATCCAGACGGCCGACGACATCGCCCTGCGCGGCGGGGTGAGGATCGCGGACGTCATGCGCACGGTCCGGGAGGCGCACGCGGCCACCGGCAAGCCGGTCCTCGTCATGACCTACTGGAACCCCATCGACCGCTACGGCGTCGAGCGGTTCACCGCCGAGCTCGCCGAGGCGGGCGGCGCCGGGTGCATCCTGCCCGACCTGCCCGTGCAGGAGTCGGCGCTGTGGCGGGAGCACGCCGAGAAGCACGGGCTCGCCACGGTCTTCGTGGTCGCGCCCAGCAGCAAGGACGAGCGGCTCGCCGAGATCACGGCGGCGGGCAGCGGCTTCGTCTACGCCGCCTCCCTCATGGGCGTCACCGGCACCCGTGAGTCGGTCGGCGCACAGGCCGAGGACCTGGTGCGGCGCACCCGCGCCACCACCTCCCTCCCGGTCTGCGTGGGGATCGGCGTCTCCACCCCCGCCCAGGCCGCCGAGGTGGCCCGCTTCGCCGACGGTGTGATCGTCGGCTCGGCCTTCGTCAAGCGGATGCTGGACGCCTCCGACGACGCGGCCGGCGTCGAGGCGGTCCGGGCGCTCGCCGGTGACCTGGCCGGGGGCGTACGCCGACGGGCCTGACCGTCCGCGGATTCCGCAGGTAGTCATACGGGTCCCTCGTACGGGTGGACCTGGGACCGGGGAGGCGCTGTGCGCCTCCCCGGTTCGTTCTGCGGGGTGTGAGCGAGAAGAACCGTGACGGAAAGCGCACCGCCCGGGAGCGGCTGGCGGTCGAGCGCGAGAAGCAGAAGGCCGCGGACAAGCGCCGCCGGGCCCTGATCGTGGGCGCGAGCGTGGTCTGCGTCCTGGGGCTCGCGGCGGTGATCGGAGTCGTCGCCGCCAACTCCGGCGGGGACGACGAGAGCGACTCGGCCGGCCCGGTCGTGGCGCCGTCGGGCGCCCTCGGCAAGGACGGCACCGCCATCCCCGTCGGGAAACCGGACGCCAAGGCCACCCTCACGGTGTGGGAGGACTTCCGCTGCCCGGCCTGCAAGTCCTTCGAGCAGACCTACCGCCCCACCATCCACGAGCTGACCGACGCCGGGCAGCTGAAGGTGGAGTACCACCTGGTCACACTGATCGACAACGGCCTGGGCGGCACCGGCTCCCGCAACGCGGCCAACGCGGCGGCGTGCGCCCAGGACGCCGGGAAGTTCGCCGCCTACCACGACGTGCTGTTCCGCAGCCAGCCGATGGAGAGCGACGACGCCTACGCGGACAACGCCAAGCTGATCGACCTGGCCGGGAAGGTCGACGGGCTCGACACCCCCGCCTTCCGCACCTGCGTCGAGGACGGCACGCACAACAGCTGGGTCGCCAAGTCGCACCAGGCCTTCCAGAAGGGCGGCTTCAACGGCACCCCGACCGTCCTGTTCGAGGGCAAGAACATCTACCAGGACCGCTCGATGACGCCCGCGAAGTTCAAGCAGATGGTCGAGGAGGCCAACAAGGGACAGTGACGCGCCGGGGAGACCGTCCGGCGGTCCTGTTATGGAGCCGTAGCCGGTCCGCTTGCCGTGTGGCCGGTCCGGCACGGTAGCGTCGACCCTGCCATGGAACTTGCCTACATTCCCAGCCCGTCGAGCGGGGTGCTGTACCTCGGCCCCGTTCCGCTGCGCGGCTACGCGTTCTGCATCATCATCGGCGTCTTCGTTGCCGTCTGGCTCGGCAACAAGCGCTGGGTCGCCCGGGGCGGGCGGGCCGGCACGGTGGCCGACATCGCTGTCTGGGCCGTCCCCTTCGGCCTGCTCGGCGGCCGGCTCTACCACGTGATCACGGACTACCAGCTGTACTTCAGCGAGGGCCGTGACTGGGTGGACGCCTTCAAGATCTGGGAGGGCGGCCTCGGCATCTGGGGCGCGATCGCCTTCGGCGCGCTGGGCGCGTGGATCGGCTGCCGGCGCCGGGGCGTGCCACTGCCCGCCTACGCCGACGCCGTCGCCCCGGGCATCGCCTTCGCCCAGGCGATCGGACGCTGGGGCAACTGGTTCAACCAGGAGCTGTACGGACGGTCCACCGATGTGCCGTGGGCGGTGGAGATCACCTCCTCCGGCGACGGGCGGGTGCCGGGCACCTACCACCCGACGTTCCTGTACGAGTCGCTGTGGTGCATCGGCGTGGCGCTGCTGGTGATCTGGGCGGACCGGCGGTTCAAGCTCGGACACGGGCGGGCGTTCGCGCTGTACGTGGCCGCGTACTGCGCGGGGCGGTTCTGGATCGAGTACATGCGGGTCGACGAGGCGCACCACATCCTCGGGCTGCGGCTGAACAACTGGACGTCGATCCTGGTGTTCCTGCTGGCGGTGCTGTACATCGTGGTCTCGGCGCGGAAGCGGCCGGGGCGGGAGGAAGTGGTCGAGCCTGCGGCTGCCGAGGCTGCCGAGGCTGCCGAGGCGGAGGCGGGGGAGAAGGACGCTCCTTCGGTGGAGGAGGGCGCCTCCGGGGCCGAGGGTGACTCGGACTCCGACGACTCCTCGGGCTCCGAGGGGGCCAAGGACGGGGCCGGGTCCGCCAAGAAGAGCTGAGCTGTTCGTAGTACTGCGCCGAGGGCGTCCGGGGTTTTCCGGGCGCCCTCGGTCTGTGCTGCCGGGGGGTGTCGCGCGGCCCGGCGCTTGCGGGGTGCCGTCGCGCCCACCCGTGCCGCCCTGCGGCACGATTGCCCGCGGATGGGCGGATGGGCGGGGTCAGTTTTTCTGGGCCAGGGTGAGGGTTCTCTGGGCGGCGGTTACTACCGCTGTGTCGATGAAGGTGCCGTTGGGGAGGGCCTGGGCGCCCTGGTTCATGGCCGCCGCCTTGATCACGGTTTCCGCCTGTTCGATCTCCCGCTGCGTGGGGAGGTAGGCCTTCTCAATGACCGGGAGCTGGCGGGGGTGGATCGCCGCGCGGCCCAGGAACCCCAGGGCCCGGCCGTGCGCGCAGGAGGCCATCAGGCCGTCCAGGTCGCGGATGTCCGGGTGGACGGACTGGGTGGGCGGGGCCAGGCCCGCCGCCCGCGCGGCGACGACCACCCGGGAGCGGGAGTAGTCGAGGCCCGCGTCGTCGCGTACGCCCAGGTCGGTCCGTAGGTCCGCCTCCCCGATCGCGATGCCGCGCAGCGACGGGTGGGCGGTGGCCACCGCGTGCGCCCGCTCGATGCCGAGGGCCGTCTCCAGCAGGGCGTACAGGGGCAGCGCGCCCCCGTCGGCGGACACCGCCGCCCGGCGTGCGACGCGTACGACGTCGGACGGCGACGACACCTTCGGCAGCCGCAGGCCGGACAGGCCCGGGGCCGGGACGACGGCCGCGAGGTCGGCGCGCGCCCACGGGCCGGACAGGGCGTTCACCCGGACGTGCACCGGGACCGGCTGGGGGTCGCCCAGCAGCTCCGCGGTGGCGGAGCGGGCGTAGGCCTTGCGGTCCGGGGCCACCGCGTCCTCCAGGTCGATCACCACCACGTCGGCACCGGAGGCCAGCGCCTTCGCCACCACCGGGGGACGGTCGCCGGGCACGTACAGCCAGGTCAGCGCGACACCCGTCACAGGGCTCCCTCCGCGCGCAGCTCCGCGAGGTCGGCCGGGGTGAGGCCCAGCTCGGTCAGGACCTCCTCGGTGTCCGCGCCGTGCGGGCGGCCCGCCCAGCGGATCGCTCCCGGGGTGGCGGACAGCCGGAAGAGGACGTTCTGCATGCGCAGCGGGCCCAGCTCGGGATCGTCGACCGTGGTGATCGAGTTCAGCGCCAGGTACTGCGGGTCCGTCATCACGTCCCGGACGTCCTGGACGGGGGCGACGGCCGCCTCCGCCTTCTCGAAGGCCGCCAGGACGTCGGTGCGGGTGTGCCGGGCGATCCAGCCGCCGACCGCCTCGTCCAGGACGTCCGCGTGCCGGGCCCGGTCCTCGCCGGTCGCGAACCAGGGCTCGTCGATCAGCTCCGGCCTGCCCACCAGGTGCATCACCCGCTCGGCGACCGACTGGGCCGAGGTGGAGACGGCGACCCAGGCGCCGTCGGCGGTGAGGTAGGTGCCCCTGGGCGCGTTGTTCCGGGTGCGGTTCCCGGTGCGCGGCTGGACGTGGCCCAACTGGTCGTACCAGGTCGGCTGGGGTCCGAGCGCGGTCAGGATCGGCTCGATCAGGGCCATGTCGACGACCTGGCCCTCCCCGGTGCGGTCCCGTCCGGCCAGGGCGGTCATCACCGCGTACGCCGTGGTCAGGCCCGCGATCGAGTCGGCCAGGCCGAACGGCGGCAGGGTGGGCGGGGCTCCGGGCTCGCCGGTGATCGCGGCGAATCCGCTCATCGCCTCGGCCAGGGTGCCGAAGCCCGGGCGGTGCGCGTACGGGCCGAACTGCCCGAAGCCGGTGACCCGGACCAGGACCAGCCGGGGGTTGGCGGCGGAGAGTTCGGGCCAGCCCAGATCCCACTTCTCCAGGGTGCCGGGGCGGAAGTTCTCGATGATCACATCGGCGGACTCGGCCATGCGGAGCAGGGTCGCCCGGCCGCCCGGCCGGGACAGGTCGAGGGTGATGGCGCGCTTGTTGCGGCCGAGCACCTTCCACCACAGACCGATGCCGTCCTTCGACGGGCCGTGGCCGCGGCACGGGTCCGGCTTCGTCGGATGCTCGACCTTGACGACCTCCGCGCCGAAGTCGCCGAGCATCGTCGCGGCGAGGGGGCCGGCGAAGAGGGTGGCCAGGTCCAGGACGCGCAGGCCGCTCAGCGGGGGACCGGGGGGCGTGGGTTCGGGGGTCATGGGCGGGTGGCCTCCAGATGGGTCAGACGGGCCAGGGTGTCGAAGCCGGCGCCGTGGAAGTCGCCGACGGAGGTGGCCAGCCGGTTCTTCAGCGGGGCCGTCCAGCGTTCGGGGAGGGCGCGGGGCGAACCGGCGAGTAGAGCGGCGACGCTGCCGGCCGTCGCGCCGTTGGAGTCGGTGTCCCAGCCGCCGGACACCGCACGGCGGACGGAGCCGGTGAAGTCGCCGTCGGCGTGGGTGAGCGCGGCGGCGATCAGGGCGGTGTTGGGGACGGCGTGCACCCAGTGGTGGGTGGCGGCGTAGGTGTCGTGCAGCAGGTCGACGACGGTGTCGAAGTCGGTGTGGTCGCGGGCCAGCCGCACGGCCCGGCGGACCGCCCGGGCGAGCCGGGAGCGGGGCGGTACGACGGTGAGGCCGGTGCGCAGACAGGCGTGGACGTCGTGGTCGCCGGTGGCGGCGGTGGCGATGACGGCCGCCGTGAACATCGCCGCGTAGACGCCGTTGGCGGTGTGGGTGAGGGTGGCGTCGCGGTGGGCCTGCCCGGCGGCGGCGGCCGGGTCGCCGGGGTTGGTCCAGCCGTGCACGTCCGCGCGGATCAGGGCCCCGATCCATTCGCGGAAGGGATTGTGGCGGCGGGCGGTCAGCGGGGGTTCCAGGCCGCTGAGGAGGTTGCGGTAGGCGACGCGTTCCGCGGTGAAGGTGCGTCCCGCGGGGAGCTCGTCGAGCCAGACGCGGGCCACGTCGGTGGTGGTGAAGGCGCGGCCGTGGCGCTGCAGGACGAGCAGGTTGAGGAGGGGGTAGTTGAGGTCGTCGTCCTCGGGCATGCCGTCGATGTTCTCGGCGAGGGAGGTGGCCGCGGAACGGCGGTTCCAGGGGTGCCTGGCCAGCAGCTCACCGGGGACGCCCCGGGCGGTGAAGTAGCCGGTGAGGGGCCAGTTGCCGGTGGCGCGGGCGAGGTCGCGGATGGCGGTGAGGGGGAGTTTCTCCACCGGTTTGCCGAGGAGGCAGCCGACCGCTCTGCCGAGCCAGGCGGCCTCCAGGCGGGCGGGACGCGCGGCACGACCGCCCGTGGCGACGGGCCAGTCGGGGCACAGGGAGGTGATCCGGGCCAGGTCGGTCGGTTCGTCGTCCGCCAACGCGCTGGGCAGGTCGGCCAGTTCGTCGAGGAGGTCGGTGGCCAGGAGGCGGAGGTAGGGAGAGGCGGGGCGGGGGGAGGCGCCGGCGGTGAGGGGGGCCTCGGGACCGCCCGCCGCGCGCCAGCGGGCGGCGACGGCGGAGGGTTCGCGGCCGTCCTGGGCCGCCTGGCGGAGTTCGTGGCCGATCAGGTCCTCCGGCTGGACCCAGGTCAGTCGGAGCATCCGGCGCCTCCCAGCTCCGCGAACGCCCGCTCGTGGGCGCGCCGGCGGTCCACGTCGTGCGCGAAGACCTCGCGCGCCACGACGGTGAGCGTGGCGGCCGGCTCCCACAGGTCCAGACGGCTGGCCTCGGCCACCGTCTTGGACCAGTCCTGGGGGACGGGTGAGCCGAGGGCCCCCGTCACGGCGCCCGCCATCGTGGCGATGGAGTCGCAGTCGCGGCCGTAGTTCACCGAGCCCAGCACCGCGTGCCGGAAGTCGCCTCCCGCCACCACCACCATGCCCAGCGCCACCGGGAGTTCCTCGATGGCGTGCAGCCGGGACGGGCGGCGGGCGCCCAGGGAGGGGGAGCGGTAGTCCGGGCCGACCGTGTCGTACGGGGTCACCGCCTCCCGCAGCGGACCCAGCGCCGACTCGAAGTCCGTGTACCGGGAGGCCACTTCGCAGACCTTCTCGATCGCCGCCCGGGTGCCGTCCTTCGCCAGGGACAGACACGCCGCGACGACCGAGTCCGCCGTCGCGCCCGGTGCGCACGCCGCCGCCACGGCCGCCGCGAGGACCCCGGCCGCCTCCCTGCCGTACGACGACTGGTGCGCGCCCGCGACATCCAGCGCCTCGGCGTAGGCGGCGGCCGGATGGGCCGCGTTGACCAGGCCGACCGGGGCCATGTACATCGCGGCGCCGCAGTTGACGATGTTCCCGGTGCCGGCCTCGCGCGGGTCGACATGGCCGTAGTGCAGGCGGGCCACGAGCCACTTCTCGGCGAGGAAGATCCGCTGCAGCGGGAGCGCGTGCGCCTCCAGTTCCGGGATCCAGCGCGGGTTCGTCATCAGGTCCGGGACCAGGTGGTCGGCGACGGCGTAGGCGTCCAGGTGGTCGCGGACCGCCGCGTACACCCGGACCAGCGCGTGCGTCATCAGGGTGTCGTCGGTGACGTGGCCGTCGCCCTTGTGGTACGGCGCGACGGGGCGGGCGGTGCGCCACTCGTCGCCGTTCCACGGGGCGACGACACCGTGCACCCGTCCGCCGTGCCGCTCGACGATCCGCTCGGGGGAGTACCCCTCTACGGGCCCGCCGAGGGCGTCGCCCACGGCCGCCCCCACCAGGGCGCCGGTGATCCGCTCGTCCAGGGGCAGGCCCCGGCCATGGTTTTCGACCTTTTCGCGCTTCATGCCGGAATCATCCCCCCGCCCGGGCCGGGTGTGCGGCTTCCATGAGCCCGGCGAGTTCCACCAGGTCGGTGCCGGTGAGCCGGGGGAGCGCGCAGCCGGAGAGGGTGCGGCAGCTCTCCCTCCAGGACTCCGGGATCGACGGGCCGCCGCCCAGTGCGCCGGTGAGGGCGCCGGCGAGCGCGGGGGCGGAGTCCGCCACCCGTGACAGACAGGCCGCGGCGGGGACCGCCTCGGCGATACGGCCGTGGGCGGCGATGGTGAGGGCGAGGGCCACCGGGACGGTCTCGGCCGCGGCGACGCCGTAGCTGTAGACGTGGTCGACGATCTGGTGTTCCAGCGGCGGTACGAGGGCGAAGGCGCCGTCGGCGTCCGCCGCGAGCCTCAGCGCGTGCCGGGCGTTGCGGCCGATCTCCGTGTCCTCCGGCAGCTCGGCGCAGGCCGCCGCCACACAGCTGTGCGGGTCGGCGCCGGTCAGTGCGAGGGAGACGGCGGCGGCCATGGCGCGGGCGCCGTGCACGCCGTCGCCGTCCTGGGTGTAGCGGGCGTCGAACTCGGCGAGGTCGGCGGCGGCGCGGGGGTCGCCGGGGTGGGCGACGGCCAGCACACAGGCGCGTACGCAGGCGGCGTCGTCGAAGTAGTGCGGGTTGTCGTGGCCGGTGGCGGGCGGGCGCAGACCGGTGGCGAGGTTGCCGAGGCCGGCGCGGACGGAGATACGGGCGCGCAGTGGAAGTACGGCGGACTCGGTCTCCGGGGCGCGTTCGGTGGCGGCGGCGACTTCCGCGGCCACGGAGTTCCAGGTCAGGTCGATGGCGGCGCGGGTGCGGCGCTCCCGGCTGAGGTCGCCGAGGGCGGTGTCGTCGCCGGCGCGCAGTACCGCCTCGGCGGCGAAGGCCGCCCACTCGGCGTCGTCGGAGGGGCCGAGGCGGAGGGGCTCGGGGGGCTGGTTGAGGGCGATGGGGACGGGGAGGGTGGTGGTGGCGTTCTGCTCCGCGAAGGTGTCGAGTTCGCGGGTGAGGCGGCGGGTCCACTCGGGCATTCTCGCTGCGCGGTGGCGGGCGGCGGGCCAGCCGGCGGCGTCGCCTGCGGCCAGGCCGAGGAGGAGGCCCTCGATTCTGGCCATTGCCTGCGGCTGCGGTTGCGGTTGCGGTTGGGGGGTGGGGGTTTCGGCCTCGGCTTCGCCTTCGGCCCGGATGTTCCCACCCGCACCACCCGTGCGGCTCTCGTCGTCGGGTGCGGGTGGCCCCTGTGGGGCGGAGCCACCGTCGGCGGCTGCGGGTGGGGGAGTTGCGGGTGGGGGAGTTGTGGTGGACGCGGTGTCGGGGGGTGGTGTGGTGGTGGTCATGTGGGGGGCTCCGGGGTCAGGAGGGTCGCGATGTCCAGGACGTGGTGGCCCGCCATCGCGGGGAGGCAGCTGCCGCGGGCCGGGGTGATGGCGGACGACCAGGCCGGCGGGATCGCCGACGCGCCCCGTGTCGCGCCCGCCAGGGCGCCGGCCACCGCCGCCGTGGTGTCGGCGTCGCGGCCCATGTTGACGGCCGTCAGCACCGCCTGCTCGAAGTCGCCGTCGGCCGCCGCGTACGCGCCGAAGGCGAGGGCGACCGCCTCGGGCGCCAGGTCGGTCCACGGGTAGCCGCCGATCACCACCGCCGCCCGCACCGCGCGTTCGCCCAGGTGGGCGGCGGTCACGGCGCGGCGCAGCGACCGGGCGGTCCAGGAGTCGTCCGGCACCACCGCCAGCGCGGAGGCCACCACCGCGACCACCGGCGCCCCGGCCATCGCCGCCGCGACGCCCGCCGCGACCGCCCGGCCGCCGTGGATGCCCTCGCCGTCGTGACTGACCGAGCCGTCGATCGCCGCCAGCCGGGCCGCCTCGTCGGGACGGCCCGCCGCGAACACCCCGTGGGGCGCCGCGCGCATCGCCAGCCCGTCGCTCCACGCGTGCCGGTGCTGGGCCGAGATGGGCGCCGCCAGCCCCCGGCGCAGGTTCTCCAGCGTGCCGCGCTCACTGAAACCGGCGCCCCGGAAGCGGCCCTCCGCGCGGTCCGCGATCAGCTCGTGCCAGGCCGCCCCGACATGCGCGGGGGTGAGCGCGGAGCCGTGCCGGGCCAGCAGCAGACCGGAGAAGATCGCGTACTCCGTGTCGTCCGTGCCCGCCGGGTGGTCCGTCACGTATCCCGTGATGCGGCCCCAGCGTGCGCGGATCTCGGAGGGCTTCATGTTCTCCGCCGGGGCGCCCAGCGCGTCGCCCACGGCCAGACCGAGCAGCGCGCCGCGGGCCCGCTCGCGGAGCCCGAGGGCGTCCCCGGGCGCCGGGGCAGAGGGGATGCGGGTGGTCGACGCCATGCGCGGCTCTCCTCTCAGGGGCGCCCCGAAAGGCGCGGAGCCCTTTGCGGAACTGTCCCCTGTGCGGTGTCCGGCGCAGCCTCACCCGCCCCAGCGTCACCCGGTCGACGTCCGGGGACGGCCATCCACCCGTACCGCCGGAAACCGCAAAACCGCAGGTTAGCCCAGCCTTTCCTTGCTGGCGGGCAGGAATGGGAAGGAATACATTTGGCGTTGTCGAGAAGTAGAACATGTCCAAAGAAGAGAGCTGGGGGAGCCGCATGGCCATCATCGAGAACGAGGCGTCGCTGCACGAGGCGCACCGCGACAACCACACCCACCGCGACGTCAACGGCGGCTGGCTGCGCCCCGCGGTGTTCGGCGCGATGGACGGGCTGGTCTCCAACCTCGCCCTGATGACCGGTGTGGCCGGCGGCGCCGTCGGACAGCAGACCATCGTGCTCAGCGGGCTCGCCGGTCTGGCCGCCGGCGCCTTCTCCATGGCCGCCGGCGAGTACACCTCCGTCGCCTCCCAGCGCGAGCTGGTCGAGGCCGAGCTCGACGTCGAGCGGCGGGAGCTGCGCAAGCACCCCAAGGACGAGGAGGCCGAGCTCGCCGCGCTCTACGAGTCCCGCGGAGTCGAGCCCGAACTGGCCCGCGAGGTCGCCCGCCAGCTGTCCAAGGACCCCGAGCAGGCGCTGGAGATCCACGCCCGCGAGGAACTCGGCATCGACCCCGGCGACCTCCCCTCGCCCACCGTCGCCGCCGTGTCCAGCTTCGGCTCCTTCGCGCTGGGCGCCCTGCTCCCGGTGCTGCCCTATCTGCTCGGCGCGAGCAGCCTGTGGCCGGCCGTGCTGCTGGCCCTGCTCGGACTCTTCCTGTGCGGCGCGGTGGTGGCCAAGGTGACGGCGCGGACCTGGTGGTACAGCGGTCTGCGGCAGCTCGCCCTCGGCGGCGCGGCGGCCGGTGTGACGTACGCCCTGGGCACGCTGTTCGGAACCGCCGTAGGATGATGCGGCTCGAACGTATGCGATGGGCCGTATAAGTAATCATTACTTGCTGGTTTCGACCGCATGACCATTGGGCATGAGCCGTAAGCGCTGTGGGCAACGAGGCCGGCGGCGCGCCCCCCGCGGAGCGGGCGAAGGAGCCCTTTCCCGCCATCGGACCGGCGGACATCGATCTGTCCCACCCGGTCTCCATAGCTTCCACCGCCAGGCGCGGAACCCCGCCGCGATCCATGTGGTGTCCGCATGCTGGAACGGATTATCCCGGTTTCCGAGAGCCGCTCCATCATGTAACCTGCACGAAATTTCGCACCACGCAGAGGGCCAACGTCGTCCCTCGGCACCTGAACATGCCACATGACGACGACGGGAGAGCCGATGCGTACGCCGCGCCAGCCGTCCCAGCATTCCACGAACGAGCCTCTGAGCTGGTCTTTCATGGATGCTCGCCCTGCTGCGCAGGGTATGTACGACCCCCGCAACGAGCACGACGCCTGCGGCGTCGGTTTCGTCGCCACCCTCACCGGCGAGGCGTCCCACACCCTGGTCGAGCAGGCGCTCACGGTTCTGCGCAACCTCGAGCACCGCGGTGCCACCGGCTCCGAACCGGACTCCGGCGACGGCGCCGGAATCCTCTCCCAGGTCCCCGACGCCTTCTTCCGCGAGGTGGCCGGTTTCGAACTGCCCGAGGCCGGCGGTTACGCCGTCGGCATCGCCTTCCTGCCGGAGAACGGCGCCGACGCCGCCGTCGCCCGCATCGAGGAGATCGCCGCCGACGAGGACCTGACCGTCCTCGGCTGGCGCGAGGTGCCCGTCGCGCCCCAGCTGCTCGGCGCCACCGCCCGCTCGACGATGCCGGTCTTCCGCCAGGTCTTCGTCACCGCCGGCGACCGCACGGGCATCGAGCTCGACCGCAAGGCGTTCGTGCTGCGCAAGCGCGCCGAGCGCGAGGTGGGCGTCTACTTCCCGTCGCTGTCCGCGCGGACCATCGTCTACAAGGGCATGCTGACCACCGGCCAGCTCGAGCCCTTCTTCCCGGACCTGTCCGACCGCCGCTTCGGCTCCGCGATCGCGCTCGTGCACTCCCGGTTCTCCACGAACACCTTCCCTTCGTGGCCGCTCGCGCACCCCTACCGCTTCGTCGCCCACAACGGTGAGATCAACACCGTCAAGGGCAACCGCAACTGGATGCGCGCCCGCGAGTCCCAGCTGGTCTCCGACCTGTTCGGCGGCGAGGGGCGGAGCCTCGACCGGATCTTCCCGGTCTGCACGCCCGACGCCTCGGACTCCGCGTCCTTCGACGAGGTCCTCGAACTGCTGCACCTGGGCGGCCGCTCCCTGCCGCACTCCGTGCTGATGATGATCCCGGAGGCGTGGGAGAACCACGACTCCATGGACCCCGCGCGGCGCGCCTTCTACCAGTACCACTCCACGATGATGGAGCCCTGGGACGGCCCCGCCTGCGTCACCTTCACCGACGGCACCCAGGTCGGCGCCGTGCTCGACCGCAACGGCCTGCGCCCGGGCCGCTACTGGGTCACCGACGAGGGCCTCGTCGTCCTCGGCTCCGAGGTCGGCGTCCTCGACATCGACCCGGCGAAGGTCGTCCGCAAGGGCCGCCTCCAGCCCGGCCGCATGTTCCTGGTGGACACCGCCGAGCACCGCATCATCGAGGACGACGAGATCAAGGCCGGGCTCGCCGCCGAGCAGCCCTACGAGGAGTGGCTCGAGGCCGGCGAGATCGAGCTGCCGGACCTGCCCGAGCGCGAGCACATCGTGCACACCCACGCCTCGGTCACCCGCCGCCAGCAGACCTTCGGCTACACCGAGGAGGAGCTCCGCGTCCTCCTCGCGCCGATGGCCAAGGCCGGCGCCGAGCCGATCGGCTCGATGGGCACCGACTCGCCGATCGCCGCGCTCAGCGAGCGCCCCCGGCTGCTCTTCGACTACTTCACCCAGCTGTTCGCCCAGGTCACCAACCCGCCGCTGGACGCGATCCGCGAGGAACTGGTCACCTCCCTGCGCTCCCCGCTGGGCCCCTCGGGCAACCTGCTGGAGCCGAACGCGGCCTCCTGCCGCAGCGTCGTCCTGCCCTTCCCGGTGATCGACAACGACGAGCTGGCCAAGCTCATCCACATCAACGCCGACGGCGACATGCCCGGCTTCAAGGCCGCGACGCTCTCCGGCCTGTACCGGGTGTCCGGCGGCGGTGACGCGCTCGCCGCCCGCATCGAGGACATCTGCGCCGAGGCCGACGCCGCCATCGAGAACGGCGCCCGCCTGATCGTCCTGTCGGACCGGCACTCCGACGCCGAGCACGCGCCGATCCCGTCGCTGCTGCTCACCGCGGCCGTCCACCACCACCTCATCCGCACCAAGCAGCGCACCCAGGTGGGCCTGCTGGTGGAGGCCGGTGACGTCCGCGAGGTCCACCACGTCGCCCTGCTCATCGGCTACGGCGCCGCCGCCGTCAACCCGTACCTGGCGATGGAGTCCGTCGAGGACCTGGTCCGCGCGGGCACCTTCCTGCCCGGCATCGAGGCCGAGCAGGCCATCCGCAATCTGATCTACGCCCTCGGCAAGGGCGTGCTGAAGGTCATGTCCAAGATGGGCATCTCCACCGTCGCCTCCTACCGGGGCGCCCAGGTCTTCGAGGCCGTCGGCCTCAACGAGGCCTTCGTGGAGAAGTACTTCAACGGCACCGCCACCAAGATCGGCGGCGTCGGCATCGACGTCGTCGCCAAGGAGGTCGCCGCCCGGCACGCCAAGGCCTACCCCGCCTCCGGCATCGCTCCCGCGCACCGCGCCCTGGAGATCGGCGGCGAGTACCAGTGGCGCCGCGAGGGCGAGCCGCACCTGTTCGACCCGGAGACGGTCTTCCGGCTCCAGCACTCCACGCGCTCCGGCAAGTACGACATCTTCAAGAAGTACACCGAGCGCGTCAACGAGCAGTCCGAGCGGCTGATGACGCTCCGCGGGCTGTTCGGCTTCAAGTCCGGCCGGGGCCCGATCCCGGTCGACGAGGTCGAGCCGGTCTCCGAGATCGTCAAGCGGTTCTCCACCGGCGCCATGTCGTACGGCTCCATCTCCCAGGAGGCGCACGAGACCCTCGCCGTCGCCATGAACCAGCTGGGCGGCAAGTCCAACACCGGTGAGGGCGGCGAGGACGCGGAGCGGCTGTACGACCCGGCCCGCCGGTCGGCCATCAAGCAGGTCGCCTCCGGCCGCTTCGGTGTGACCTCCGAGTACCTGGTCAACTCCGACGACATCCAGATCAAGATGGCCCAGGGCGCCAAGCCCGGCGAGGGCGGCCAGCTGCCCGGCCACAAGGTCTACCCGTGGGTCGCGAAGACCCGGCACTCGACGCCGGGCGTGGGCCTCATCTCCCCGCCGCCGCACCACGACATCTACTCCATCGAGGACCTCGCCCAGCTCATCCACGACCTGAAGAACGCCAACCCGAAGGCGCGCGTTCACGTCAAGCTGGTCTCCGAGGTCGGCGTCGGCACCGTGGCCGCCGGTGTGTCCAAGGCCCACGCGGACGTGGTGCTGATCTCCGGCCACGACGGCGGCACCGGCGCCTCCCCGCTCACCTCGCTGAAGCACGCGGGCGGCCCCTGGGAGCTGGGCCTCGCCGAGACCCAGCAGACCCTGCTGCTCAACGGCCTGCGCGACCGGATCGTCGTGCAGACCGACGGCCAGCTCAAGACCGGCCGGGACGTGGTTATCGCCGCGCTGCTCGGCGCCGAGGAGTTCGGCTTCGCCACCGCCCCGCTGGTCGTCTCCGGCTGCGTGATGATGCGCGTCTGCCACCTGGACACCTGCCCGGTCGGCATCGCCACCCAGAACCCGGTCCTGCGCGAGCGGTTCTCCGGCAAGGCCGAGTACGTCGTGAACTTCTTCCAGTTCATCGCCGAGGAGGTCCGCGAGCTCCTCGCCGAGCTGGGCTTCCGCTCCATCGAGGAGGCCGTCGGCCACGCCGAGGTCCTCGACGTGACCCGCGCGGTGAACCACTGGAAGGCGCAGGGCCTGGAGCTGGAGCCGCTGTTCCACGTGCCGGAGCTGCCCGAGGGCGCCGTGCGCCACCAGCTCGTCGCCCAGGACCACGGTCTGGAGAAGGCGCTCGACAACGAGCTGATCAAGCTCGCCGCCGACGCGCTCTCCGCCGCCGGCGCCGAGGACGCCCACCCGGTGCGCGCCCAGGTCGCCATCCGCAACATCAACCGCACGGTCGGCACCATGCTCGGCCACGAGGTGACCAAGAAGTTCGGCGGCGCCGGCCTGCCCGACGACACCATCGACATCACCTTCACCGGCTCCGCCGGCCAGTCCTTCGGCGCCTTCGTCCCGCGCGGTGTCACGCTGCGCCTGGAGGGCGACGCCAACGACTACGTCGGCAAGGGCCTGTCCGGCGGCCGGATCGTGGTCCGCCCGGACCGCGCGGCCGACCACCTCGCCGAGTACTCGACCATCGCGGGCAACACGATCGCGTACGGCGCGACCGGCGGCGAGCTCTTCCTGCGCGGCCGCACCGGCGAGCGGTTCTGCGTCCGCAACTCCGGCGCGCTGGTCGTCTCCGAGGGCGTGGGCGACCACGGCTGCGAGTACATGACCGGCGGCCACGCGGTCGTCCTCGGCGAGACCGGGCGCAACTTCGCGGCCGGCATGTCGGGCGGCATCGCCTACGTCGTCGACCTGGACCGGGACAACGTCAACCCCGGCAACCTGGACGCCGTCCAGCCGCTGGACGACGCCGACCGGGAGTGGCTGCACGACGTGGTCCGCCGGCACCAGGAGGAGACGGGCTCGACCGTCGCCGGGAAGCTGCTCGCCGAGTGGGACAGCGCCGTGCAGCGCTTCAGCAAGATCATCCCCAGTACGTACAAGGCAGTGCTCGCCGCCAAGGACGCCGCCGAGCGAGCCGGTCTCTCCGAGACCGAGATCACCGAGAAGATGATGGAGGCGGCGATCAATGGCTGACCCGAAGGGCTTTCTGAACCACGGTCGCGAGGTCGCCACCTCCCGTCCGGTCGAGGAGCGCAGGAAGGACTGGAACGAGGTCTACGTTCCCGGTTCCCTGCTGCCGATCATCAGCAAGCAGGCCAGCCGCTGCATGGACTGCGGCATCCCGTTCTGCCACAACGGCTGCCCGCTCGGGAACCTCATCCCCGAGTGGAACGACTACGCCTACCGCGAGGACTGGGGCGCCGCCTCCGAGCGGCTGCACGCCACCAACAACTTCCCGGAGTTCACCGGGCGGCTGTGTCCCGCTCCGTGCGAGTCGGCGTGCGTGCTCGGCATCAACCAGCCGCCGGTCACCATCAAGAACGTCGAGGTCTCGATCATCGACAAGGCGTGGGAGACCGGTGACGTCGCCCCGCAGGTCCCCGAGCGGCTGTCCGGCAAGACCGTCGCGGTCGTCGGCTCCGGCCCCGCGGGCCTGGCCGCCGCCCAGCAGCTGACCCGGGCCGGCCACACGGTCGCCGTCTACGAGCGCGCCGACCGCATCGGCGGCCTGCTGCGCTACGGCATCCCCGAGTTCAAGATGGAGAAGCGGCACATCAACCGCCGTATCGAGCAGATGCGCGCGGAGGGCACCAAGTTCCGCACCGGCGTCGAGATCGGCCGCGACATGCCGGCGACCGCGCTGCGCAAGCGGTACGACGCCGTGGTGCTCGCCGTCGGCGCGACGACCGCCCGCGACCTGCCCGTGCCCGGCCGTGAGCTCAAGGGCATCCACCAGGCCATGGAGTACCTGCCGCTGGCCAACAAGGTGCAGGAGGGCGACTACGTCGCCCCGCCGATCTCGGCCGAGGGCAAGCACGTCGTCGTCATCGGCGGCGGCGACACCGGCGCCGACTGCGTGGGCACCGCCCACCGCCAGGGCGCCGCGTCCGTGACGCAGCTGGAGATCATGCCCCGCCCGGGCGAGGAGCGGAACCCGGTTGCCCAGCCCTGGCCGACCTTCCCGATGCTCTACAAGGTCACGTCCGCGCACGAGGAGGGCGGTGAGCGGGTCTACTCCGTCTCCACCACCCACTTCGAGGGCGACGAGGACGGCAACGTCCAGTGGTTGCACCTGAGCGAGGTGGAGTTCGTCGACGGCAGGCTGACCCCGAAGCCGGGCACCGAGCGCAGGATCCCGGCCCAGCTGGTCACCCTCGCCATGGGCTTCACCGGCACCGACCGGGACAACGGCCTGGTCGAGCAGTTCGGCCTGGACCTCGACGAACGCGGTAACATCGCCCGCGACGCCGACTTCCAGACCAACGTGCCCGGGGTGTTCGTCGCCGGTGACGCGGGCCGCGGCCAGTCGCTCATCGTGTGGGCGATCGCCGAGGGCCGCTCGGCCGCCCGCGGCTGCGACCGCTTCCTCACGGGGGCGAGCGAGCTGCCGGCCCCGATCCGCCCGACGGACCGCGCGCTGGCGGTCTGACCGAGCGGCCGACGAGGTGACCTGACGGTCCCTCATATGCGTCCCGCACAAAGGCGTGCGGAACACACAGGTGGCGCCTGCCCGCCAGTCCCCGACCGGACGACTGGGCAGGCGCCTCCGCATGCTCACGGCAGCTTGTAGGACTCCCCGTACATCTCCCACGCCAGCGGCGTCTCCAGGCCCAGGTTCCCCGCCTCCAGGAACCGGCGCTGGGCGGTGTCGACGCGGGACGCGTCGTGCTCCGGGTAGCGGGTCAGCATGGCCTCGCGGCGGATGTCGAGGAAGGCGTTCAGATACGTCTCCTCGGTCCCGCCCGCGGCGGGCGTCTTCGCCTTCTTCAGGGTGCGCTCGCGCAGCGCGTAGAAGCCGTCCGCGTCGGTGTCGGGGCCGTGGAAGACCATCGCGTCGAAGTAGACGAACTGGCCCAGTGTGCCGAGGCCGTCGAGCTTGGCGAGCCGGACGGCCGGGTCGAAGTAGATCCGGTCGCGCTCGGCCTCCTGTGCCTCGCGGAACGCCGGCACCTCCGCCTCCGCCTTCCAGGCGGCCGGGAAGCCGGGGTCCAGGCCCTCGTGGGAGTCCGAGCCGTCGACCTCGCGCAGGGCGGGCAGATAGGGCGCCAGTCCGTTGTCCGGGTGGTCCTCGGTGTAGCTCTCGACCAGCAGGAGCAGATCGTGGGTGCCGGAGCAGAAGCCGACGATGCCCGCCGTGTACCCGCAGCCGTCGCCCTCGTCCGCGATCACCCCGTAGGTGGTGCGCCAGTCGGTGGTCGCGTGCTCGGCGCTCGCCACCAACTGCTGGGCCAGCTCCTTCTTCGCGGGGGACGCCAGCCCGGGCGGCAGGCCGGCGACGACCGAGTCGTCCTCGTCGCGCTCCTGCTCGGCCCGGTCCTTGGCCTGCTCACGGGCCGGCGGGGCGGTGGCCCCGGGCGGCGCCGCCGGGGCGTCGGCCGAGTCCGCCGGCATCACGAAGTACACCCCCGTGGCGATCACGGGAACGGCCGCGAGGAGCAGCACACCGGCACGTTTCACTGGGGGATACCTCCACCTGTCAGTTCGGACACCTTGATCACCGCCGCCACCGTGAGCACCACCGCCAGCGCCACGCACGCCCCCGCCTGGATCAGCAGCCGCCGGCTGCCCCGGGGCACGTACGCGAAGACCAGCGCCACCGCGCCGCCCGCCAGCAGCCCGCCGAGGTGGCCCTCCCAGGACGTCACGACCGCGGAGATCACCAGCCACAGCAGCAGCCCGGTCATGAACCGGTTGACCTGCCTCATGTCCACGCCGACGCGCCGGGCCATCACGTAGTACGCGGCGCCCACCCCGAAGATCGCGCCGGACGCCCCGACCACCGCGTCCTCGGGCGCGATCAGCAGCACCAGCACCGAGCCGCCCAGCGCCGACAGCAGATACAGGGCGAGGTAGTGGACCCGGCCGAGCATCGGCTCGACGAGCCGGCCCAGATTCCACAGCGCCAGCATGTTCATCACGATGTGGGCGATCCCGAACGTGCCCTCGGTGGGCGGCAGATGGAGGAAGGCTCCGGTCAGCAGCCGGTACCACTCCCCGTCCACCAGCCCCTCCGGGGTGAAGCCGGCGGGGTAGGGGTCGACCCACAGATAGTGCTCGCCGTCCGGTCCGAGCAGCCCCGCGCCCACCATCGCGAACCGGTCCACGATCTCCGGCCGCACCAGCTCGGCCAGATACACCAGCACGTTGACGGCGATCAGCACGTACGTCACCACGGGCACCGCGGACACCCGGCCGCCCACCACGGTGCGGGACTGCCGCACCGACCGCGCGCCCTCCCGCACGCACTCGGGGCACTGGAACCCGACGGCGGCCTCCCGCATGCAGTCGGGGCAGATGTACCGCTCGCAGCGGGTGCAGCGCACATGGCACTCCACCTCGGGGTGGCGGTAGCAGGTGGTGACGGTGGACTCGGAATCCACGGGCCGGCTCCTCGGGAGGGACGGGACGGAAGTGAGCCGGTGGGGACGGCGGCGAACAAAATATCGAACACCGGTGACCCGGGCGAAGGGCGGGGTGAGGTGCCGTACGCTCGGGGCCAGTTCCGACGGATCGAGGGGGAGTCGCGGTGGCCGCGATCAGTCTCAGCAGGATCGAGGAGACGACGCCCGCGCTGGTGAGCCTGTACAAGACCGCCGGGGTGTCACTGACCAAGCACGGCATGGACGGGCTGCGGGCCGCGGTCTACCTGGTGGTCGACTACTCCGGCTCGATGAAGCCGTACTACAGGGACGGCAGTGTGCAGGCGCTCGCCGACCGGGTGCTGGGCCTGTCGGCGCACCTCGACGACGACGGCACCGTGCCCGTCGTCTTCTTCTCCACCGACGTCGACGCCGTCACCGACATCGCGCTCGCCGACCACCGGGGCCGGATCGAACGGATCGTGGCCGGACTGGGGCACATGGGCAGGACCAGCTACCACCTGGCGATGGACGCGGTCATCGACCACTACTTGGACAGCGGCTCCACCGCCCCCGCCCTGGTGGTCTTCCAGACGGACGGCGGCCCCGTCAACAAGCTCGCCGCGGAGAAGTACCTCTGCAAGGCCGCCCGCCTCCCCCTGTTCTGGCAGTTCGTCGGCTTCGGAGACCCGAACAGCAAACAGTTCGACTACCTGCGCGGACTGGACGACCTGGAGGTCCCGGCGAAGCGCGTGATCGACAACGCGGGCTTCTTCCACGCGGGCGAGAACCCGGGCGAGGTCACGGACGCGGACCTGTACGACCGCCTGGTGGGCGAGTTCCCGAACTGGCTGGCTGCGGCGAGAGCACAGGGAATCGTGAGCGAGGCGCGGAGCGCCCCCACCTGACGGGGCTAGGTGTCACACTCCAGCACCGTGCGGCACAGCCCGCACCGCGCCCTCACCCGCCCCTTGACGGGCACCCGGATCCGCTGCCGGCAGGTGGGGCAGGGGAACGACACCCGCAGCGGGCCGCCGCCGTCCGCGGTGAAGCTGTACGGCACGTCCGGCCGCCCCGCGGACCCGCGGTGGTCCTCGGCGTGCCGCCGGTCCCGCGCGTACCGCCGCCGGCCGGCCCACCCGGCGGAGACCAGCGGCGGCTGCTGCTCGTCGAGGCGCGCCAGCGCCACCCCCTTCGTGTACGCCGTGTACGCCTGCGCGCTGGTGAACCACACCGAGGGGTCCTCACCGAACGCCAGCGACCGCTTCGCCAGCACGTACCCGAACTCCTCCGGCGTCAGATAGCCCAGCTTCTGCGACGACGCCCCGTCCTCCCGGAACGCGTCGAGCAGCAGCCACCCGGCCCCCAGGTACGTCGCCGTCGTGTCCGTCAGGATCTCGTTCTCCCGGGTGCCCGGGAACGACAGGCCGAGCCGGTGCAGATAGACGTGCGCCACCTCGTGCGCCAACGCCGCCCCGATGTCCCGCCGATGCGTCCGGAACCGGTCGTTGAGCTCGACGAAGTACTCCGGTCCCGCCGCCAGTTCCACGTTCGCCGCATGCGTCATCTCACGGAACCCGACGATCAGCCGCGCGTCCGGCAGCCGGTAGTGCCGGACCAGCTCGCGGGCCACCCGCTGGGCACCCAGATGGAGATCGTCCGTGTCGCAGAACGCCACGTCGGCCGGGGCCACACTCACCGAGAACGCGCGGACCGTGTCGTACGACAGACGCCGGTACAGCGCGGTGACCGCTGCCCGCACCGTCTCCAGATGCGGGTAGCCGTGCTCGACCGGTCCGCCGTTCGCCACGCCACACCCCCGGACGCCCTGAACCCGCTTCCACTGTACGGGCCCGCCCCCGCGCCCGCCCGCCCCGTAGGCTGACCACCCATGACCACCAGCAACACCGCCACGGGCGACGCCGACCCCGCCGTCGGCCGGGAACTCGCCCGGCTGCGCGACAGCATCGACAACATCGACGCCGCCGTCGTCCACATGCTCGCCGAACGGTTCAAGTGCACCCAGCAGGTCGGCCGCCTCAAGGCCGAGCACCAGCTGCCGCCCGCCGACCCGGACCGCGAGTCCCGCCAGATCGCCCGGCTGCGCGCCCTCGCCGAGAACGCCAAACTCGACCCGGCGTTCGCCGAGAAGTTCCTCAACTTCATCATCGCCGAGGTGATCCACCACCACGAGCGCATCGCCGAGGACACCCAGGGCGGCGCCACGCCCTGAGCGAACCCGGCCACGACGTCCTCCCCCGGGGAGTGACAGAGCGGCCCGCGCGGAGCATGCTGCGCTGTGCACTCCTTGTCGGCCGACGGCCACCGGCCGCCGGCCCCCGGACAGCCATCCGGTCCCCTGCGAGGAGGGACGCGCGCATGCCGCCGAACGCCCGCATCCTCATCGTCGACGACCACGAGGACACCCTGTACGCCCTGGAGAGCGCCCTGGCCCCGCTGGGCCACCTGCTGGGCCGGGCCACCAGCGGCGACGAGGCACTCAAACAGCTGCTGCGCGGGAACGTCGGCCTGCTGCTGCTCGACGTCCACCTGCCCGGCATCAGCGGCCTCGACGTCGTGCGCTACATGCGGCGCCTGGAGCAGACCCGGCACATCCCCGTCGTCCTGCTCACCGGCTTCGCCCGCGACCGGCAGCTCGGCGCCGCCGCCTACGCGCTCGGCGTGGCCGACCTCGTCACCAAGCCGGTCGACCCGTGGGCGCTGCGCACCAAGGTCCGCCACCTCTACGACGCGCGCCGGCGCCACCTCGCCCTGGAACGCGAGATCCGCGTCCTGCGGGCCCGGCTCGACGAACGCACCGGCGCCCCCGGACGTCCCGCCCTGCCCCACCCACAGGCGCGAGCGGGGCCCGGACGGCCCGCCGGGGCGCACACCGGCGAGCTGGAGAGGGACCGGACATAGGGTGCGTACCCGATCCGCCCCTGTGCCCCGGCAACCGCATCAGGCAGCATGGCCCGCATGTCCGTACTGACGCGCGACGAAGCGCAGAACCGAGCACAGCTCCTCGACGTCCACCGCTACACGGTCGAACTCGACCTGACCACCGGCGACGAGACGTTCGACTCCCGCACCCTGATCCGTTTCAGCGCCCGTACGGACGCGGACACCTTCGTCGAGATCAAGCCCGCCGAACTGCGCTCCGTCACCCTCGACGGACAGCCCCTGGACGCCGCCACGCTCGACGGCAACCGGCTGCCGCTGAAGAACCTCGCCGCCGGCGAGCACGAGCTGCGCGTCGACGCGAGCATGCGCTACTCCCGCACCGGCGAGGGCATGCACCGTTTCACCGACCCCACCGACGGCGAGACCTACGTCTACACCCAGCTGTTCCTGGACGACGTGCAGCGCGTCTTCGCCGCCTTCGACCAGCCGGACCTCAAGGCCGTCTTCGAGCTGGGCGTCACCGCCCCGCAGCACTGGACCGTCCTCGCCAACGGCGTCACCGAGCACACCGGCGAGGGCGTCTGGCGGGCCGCGCCCACCCCGCTGATCTCCACCTACCTCGTCGCCGTCGCCGCCGGCCCCTGGCACTCCGTGCGCACCGAACACCGCGGACTGCCCTTCGGCATCCACTGCCGCCGCTCGCTGGCCCCGTACCTCGACGCCGACGCCGACGAGCTCCTCGACATCACCCGCGCCTGCTTCGACCGCTACCACGAGAAGTTCGAGGAGCCCTACCCCTTCGACTCCTACGACCAGGCCTTCGTCCCCGAGTTCAACGCGGGCGCCATGGAGAACCCCGGCCTCGTCACCTTCCGCGACGAGTTCGTCTACCGCTCCGCCGTCACCGACACCGAGCGGCAGACCCGTGCCATGGTCGTCGCCCACGAGATGGCCCACATGTGGTTCGGCGACCTGGTCACCCTCACCTGGTGGGACGACATCTGGCTGAACGAGTCCTTCGCCGAGTACATGGGCTACCAGACCCTCACCGAGGCCACCCGCTTCACCGACACCTGGACCGACTTCGGCGTCACCCGCAAGCCCTGGGGCTACGACGCCGACCAGCGCCCCTCCACCCACCCCGTGGCGCCCGAGAACGTCCAGGACACCGCCTCCGCCCTGCTCAACTTCGACGGCATCTCCTACGCCAAGGGCGCCTCCGCGCTGCGCCAGCTCGTCGCCTGGCTCGGCGAGAAGGACTTCCTCGCCGGCATCAACACCCACTTCCGGCGGCACCGGTTCGGCAACGCCCGCCTCGCCGACTTCCTCGACTCCCTCGCCTCCGCCACCGAGCGCGACGTCCACGCCTGGGCCGACGCCTGGCTGCGCACCACCGGCGTCGACACCCTCACCGCGTCCGTCGACTCCCGCCCCGGCCAGTGGACCCTCGCCCTCGACCGCACGGGCGAACGCCCCCACCGGGTCACCGTCGGTGTGTACGACCGTGACCTCCACGACGGCCGCAGCCTCCTGCTGCGCGAGCGCTACGAGACCGACGTGCCCCAGGACACGGCCCCCGAGCCGCACACCGGCACCCGCCCCGCCCTGGTCGTCCCCAACGACCTGGACCTCACCTACGCCAAGATCCGCCTCGACGACACCTCCCTGGAGACCGTCCTGCGCGGCCTGTCCGGCATCCCCGACACGCTCACCCGCGCCGTCGTGTGGAACACGCTGCGCGACATGGTCCGCGACGGCGAACTCGCCCCCGCCGACCACCTGGCGACCGCCGCCGCCCACCTGCCGGAGGAGACCGACCTCGCTCTCGTCCAGGGCGTCCTCGCCTTCGCCTCCGTCCACATCGCCGGCCGCTACCTCACCCCCGACCAGCGGCCGGCCGCGCTGGCCACCCTCACCGAGCTGTGCCGCGACCTCATCCGGCGCACCGAGGACGGTGACCACCCCGGTCTGCGTCTGATCGCCGTGCGGCACCGCATCGACACCGCCGCCCACCCCGACGCCATCGCCGCCTGGCTCGCCGAGGGCATCGTCCCCGGCGGCCCCGAGCTCGACCCCGAGCTGCGCTGGCGGGTGCTCGCCAGGCTCGCCGTGCTCGGCGCCACCGACGAGGCCGCCATCGCCGCCGAGCTCGAACGCGACCCCAGCGCCACCGGCCGGGAGGGCGCCGCCCGCTGCCGTGCCGCCCTGCCCGACGAGGACGCCAAGGCCCGCGCCTGGGACGCCATGTTCGGCTCCGACGACCGGGCCGACCTGTCGAACTACCTGTTCACCGCCACCGCCCAGGGCTTCTGGCAGCCCGAACAGGCCGACCTGGTACGGCCCTACGTGTCCCGCTACTTCAAGGACGCCGTGGCCGTCGCCGCCCGCCGGGGCCCCGCCATCGCCGAGGCCGCCGGACGCTGGGCCTTCCCCGCCCACGCGGTCGACGCCGAGACCCTGAAGCTCGGCGAGAAGTGCCTGCGCAAGGCCGACCCGATCCCCGCCCTGCGCCGCAAGCTCGTCGACCAGCTCGACGACCTCGGCCGCGCCCTGCGCGTCCAGCAGGCGTAACGGGCGCCCCACCACACCCCTCGAAGCGGTACTTACCCCCTTCGAGGGGTGTGGTCCGGGCTTTTCGGACGTGACGGGTCTCTTCCGTACAAGCTGGATCCTCCCCCGCACCGCGCCCCGGAGGACAGCCCATGAGCACGCCGCCCCACGACCTCGTCGGCATCGGCATCGGCCCGTTCAACCTCTCCCTCGCCGCGCTCGCCCACCCCCTGCCGGGGCTCCGCGCCGCCTTCTACGACCAGAAGCCCCACTTCACCTGGCACCCCGGTCTGCTGCTCGACGACGCCACCCTCCAAGTGCCGTTCCTCGCCGACCTGGTCACCCTCGCCGACCCCACCAGCCCCTGGACCTTCCTCAACCACCTCAGGGCGCGCGAACGCCTCTACCCGTTCTACTTCGCCGAGTCCTTCCACATCCGCCGCACCGAGTTCGACGCCTACTGCCGCTGGGTCGCCGACCGTCTTCCCGCCCTCCACTTCGGGCACCGCGTCGACAGCGTCGGCTGGGACCCGGAGCGCGCCCTGTTCGAGGTCGGTTTCACCCGGCTCGGCCCCCGGGGGAGCGGCGGGACCCCGGGCCCGGTCCACGCCCGCCACCTCGTCCTCGGCGTCGGCACCGAGCCCCGGGTGCCCGAGCCGCTGCGGCCCCTCGCCGACGCGCCCGGCGTCCCCGTGATCCATTCCGACGACTACCTCACCCACCGGGACACCCTGCTCGCCGCGGGCCACATCACCGTCGTCGGCACCGGGCAGTCCGGCGCGGAGATCTTCCTCGACGTGCTGCGCCACCGGCCCGCCGGCCGGGAACGCCTGCACTGGATCGGCCGCACCGGGGCGTTCGCCCCGATGGAGTACTCCAAGATCGGCCTGGAGCACTTCACCCCCGACCACACCCGCTACTTCCACGCCCTGCCCGAACCCGTGCGCGACCGGCTCGTCCCCGCCCAGTGGCAGCTCCACAAGGCCGTGGACGCCGCCACCCTCGCCGCCGTCCACGACGAGCTCTACCGGCGCACCCTGGACGGCGGCTGGCCCGACACCGTCCTGACCCCCGCCGTCCACGTCCACGCCGCCGGCCGCCCCGGCCCCGGCCGGATCGAGCTCCACCTCGAGCACACCGTGCAGGGCACCCGCACGCGCCTCACCACCGACGCCGTCGTCCTCGCCACCGGCCACCGCGGACGCCCCCTCGACGACCTGCTCGCCCCCCTCGACCCGTATCTGCGCCGCGACCGCGCCGGCCGGCCCCGCGTCGACGCGCACTACCGCCTCGCCCTGGACCCGGCCGTCTCCGGCGGGATCTACGTGCAGAACGCCGAGCTCCACACCCACGGCGTCGGCGCACCCGACCTCGGCCTCGCCGCCTGGCGCAGCGCCACCATCCTCAACCACCTCACCGGCGGACCGGCCTACCCCCTGCCCGCCCGCACCGCCTTCACCACCTTCGGCCTGCGCCCCGGAACACCACAGGTCCCGCCCGCCCGGCAAGCCGCACGGCTCACCCCACTGGCGGACGGGACCTGAGTCACCGGTACGCGAAGGCGGCGGTCAGAACACCGGGGTGCCCTCCCGCGTCAGCCTCCAGTCGACCGACGCGAAGTCCGCGGGGTCCAGCACGCCCTTCGCCGTCACCCACTCCGCGATCCGGGTGCGGATCTCCGTGGACTCCGCCCACAGCTCCTTCGCCGACGCCACGTGCGGGAACGCGCCGCCGCCGTTCGCCCGGTAGTTGTTCACCGCGAACACGAACTGCTGGGCGTCGTCCAGCGGCGCACCGCCGTAGGTGACGTTCGTGATCCTCGACCCGGCCGGCTGCGCGATGTCGATGTCGTACCCGAGCCCGGACACGTAGTCGTAGTTGTAGTCCGGACGGCCGCCCGCGTTCGTCAGCTTCGCCACGTCCACCGGCGCACCGGCCGCGGTCTGCGCGAAGTACTCCGCCGAGTACTCCAGGTACGCCCGGATCTGCGCGCCCGTCATCAGCTTCGCCACCAGCGTGTTGTCGTACACGTACAGGCTCGACAGGTCCCGGATGGTCACCTCGCCCGCCGGGATCTCGGACGTCCGGGAGAACGGCGACGCCTGCGACAGCACCGGCAGCGAGGCGTACGCGGTGCCCGCCAGCGCGGCCCTGACCACGTCCTCCTGCACCTTGCTGATCAGGTCGATGATCGGCGCGTCCTTGTAGCGGGCCTCCGCCGTCGTCAGCGTCTCGGTCGCCGACCCCACCACCTGGTTGACGTACTCCACCACCCGCGCGTGCTCGTCGCGCAGCAGCCGGGTGATCCTCGGGTCGTCCTCCACCGTCGCCGCGTCGCGCAGCGAGGCCTTCACCGACTCGACCCGCCAGCGGCCCCGCTCGAGGACCAGCTCGAAGTCGAACAGCGTCAGCCGCTCCGCGTAGCACAGCGGCTCCGACAGCACGACCTCCCGGCCCGTCGTGTCGTTGACGACCCGCAGCTCCGCGATCTCCTGGTGCGCGTGCCCCACCAGGATCGCGTCGATCCCCGGCACCTGCCGCGCCACGTTCGCCGCCGCGTTCTCCACGTACGGCAGCTGGTCACCGTACGACGACGTCCCCGACGACCCCGAGTGCGCCGACACCACCACCACGTCCGCGCCCATCGACCGCAGCTTCGGCACCCACTTCGCCGCCTGCTCCTCCAGCCCCGGGAACGTCAGCTTCCCCTGCACGTACGCCTTGTCCCAGATCGCGATACCGGGGTTCGTCAGCCCCAGCACCGCCACCTTCACCGGGGGGCCGCCCTTCACGTGGAACGTCTTGACGAAGTAGGGCGGGAAGGCCGGCTTCAGCGTCTTCGCGTCCAGCGCGTTCGCGCCCAGCAGCGGGAAGTCGCACTGCTCCTCGAACTTCCGCAGCGTCTCGATGCCGTAGTTGAACTCGTGGTTGCCGAGCGCCACCGCGTCGTAGCCGATGGCGTTCATCGCCTGCGCCATCGGATGCACCGGACCGCCCTCGGCGGTGATCGGGTCCACCTTGGCGAAGTAGTACGTCAGCGGGGTGCCCTGGATGGTGTCGCCCGCGTCCAGCAGCAGGGTGTTGCGCCGGCCCTTCTCCGCGCGGACCCGGTCCACCAGCGTCGACACCCGTGCCAGACCCTGCGCGTTGCCGGCCGTGTCCGTGTACTCGGCGTCCTTGAAGTAGTCCCAGTTGAAGACGTGGCCGTGCAGATCGGTGGTCCCCATCACGGTCAGCGCGTACCGCTTCACCGGCTTCCCTCCCCGTCCCGCCCCGGCTGCACCGGCCGCCTCCGCCGCGGGAGCCGCCGCACCCGCCAGCGCCACCCCCGCCCCGGTGACGGCGGACCTCTTCAGAAACTTCCGGCGGTTCAACGGCATGTCAGGCTCTCCTCGGACAACGACGAACAACGCGCGTAGATTCGCCCGATGATTCTGACCTGAACACGCCGACGCGGAACAGACCCGCCAGGTTGCGATCCGGTGTCCGCAGACCGTCCCGCCCCCGCGCGACCGGTGCCACAGTGGGAGGTATGACCACCCCACACCCCTACGGCACCCCCGGCGCACCCCATCTCACCGTCCGCGGCGAGGCCCACCTGGAAGCGGCCCCCGACCTCGCCCGCATCGCCGTCACCCTCACCGCGCGCGGCCGCGACCGGCGCTCCACCCTCGACGACCTCACCCGCCGCAACGCCGCCGCCCTGGAGCTGCTCAAGTCCTGCGGCGACGCCGTCGAGCACCTCGAGACCGGAGCCCTGACCGTCACCCCGGAACTGAGCGCGCACGGCCGCGGCGAACGGGTCCGCGCCCACCACGGGGCGGTCCATCTCACCGCCGAGCTCGGCGACTTCACCGCCCTGGGCGAACTCGCCACCCGACTGGCCGATCTGGAGCTCACCCGCGTCGACGGCCCCTGGTGGACCCTGCGCCCCGGCTCCCCGGCCCACCGGGAGGCACGGCAGCAGGCGGTGCACGACGCCCTGCGGCGGGCCCGCGAGTACGCCGAGGCGCTCGGCACCGAGCTCGCCGCCCTCATCGAGCTCGGCGACACCGGGACCATGCCCGAACAGCCCGAGCCCTTCGCCCGGACCCGCTCCATGGCCTTCGCCGCCGCCACCGAGGACGCCGGCCCGGCGCCGCTCGACCTCGAACCCCGGCGACAGCGGATCCATGCCGAGGTCACCGCCCGCTTCACCCTCCGGCCGCCCCGTCTGTAGAACCGGTCCTCGAGCCCGACCTGCTCATCGGAGCGGCCCGGCGCACAATTCAACACTTGTCAACAACCCTTCATCCGCAGGCCGTTGAGTCGTCACACGCGGCCAAGTCGCTACCGGTCGGTAAGCTCTAGGCTCGACACATGCGCCGAGCGAAGATCGTCTGCACACTGGGCCCCGCCACCGACACGTACGACCGGATCAAGGCACTGGTCGACGCGGGAATGGACGTCGCCCGATTCAACCTCAGCCACGGCGAGCACGCCGAGCACGAGGAGCGCTACCGGCGGGTGCGGAAGGCCGCCGACGAGACCGGTCGCAGCGTCGGCCTGCTCGCCGACCTTCAAGGCCCGAAAATCCGCCTGGGCCGCTTCGCCGAGGGTCCGGTACTCCTTGAACGCGGCGACAGCTTCACCATCACCGTCGAGGAGGGAGCCGAGGGCGACCGCACCGTCTGCGGCACCACCTACGCAGGCCTCGCCACCGACGTCACCGCGGGCGAGCGCATCCTCGTCGACGACGGCAAGGTCACCCTCGAGGTCACCGGCGTGGACGGTCCCCGCGTCCGCACCACCGTCGTCGAGGGCGGCATGGTCTCCGACCACAAGGGCCTCAACCTCCCCGGCGTCGCCGTCTCCGTCCCCGCCCTGTCCAAGAAGGACGAGGACGACCTGCGCTGGGCGCTGCGCACCGGGTTCGACGTCATCGCCCTCTCCTTCGTCCGCAGCGGCCGCGACATCAAGGACGTCCACCGCATCATGGACGAGGAGGGCCGCCGCCTCCCCGTGATCGCCAAGGTGGAGAAGCCCCAGGCCGTCGAGAACATCGACGACATCGTCGCCGCCTTCGACGGCATCATGGTCGCCCGCGGAGACCTCGGCGTCGAGATGCCCCTCGAGCAGGTGCCGATCGTCCAGAAGCGCGCCATCAAGCTGGCCAGGCGCAACGCCAAGCCGGTCATCGTCGCCACCCAGATGCTCGACTCGATGATCGACAACGCCCGTCCGACCCGTGCCGAGGCCTCGGACGTCGCCAACGCCGTCATCGACGGCACCGACGCCGTGATGCTCTCCGGCGAGACCAGCGTCGGCAAGCACGCCGTCGAGACGGTGCGCACCATGGCCCGCATCGTGGAGGCCGCCGAGGAGGACATCCTCGCCAAGGGCCTGCCGCCCCTCACCGAGCGCAACAAGCCCCGCACCCAGGGCGGAGCGGTCGCCCGCGCCGCCGCGGAGATGGGCGACTTCCTCGGCGCGAAGTTCCTGGTCGCCTTCACGCAGTCCGGCGACACCGCCCGGCGTCTGTCCCGCTACCGCTCGCCGATCCCGCTCCTGGCGTTCACCCCCGACCCGGCCACCCGCTCCCAGCTGAGCCTCACCTGGGGAGTGGAGACCTTCCTCGGCCCGCACGTGGACTCCACCGACGCGATGGTCGACCAGGTCGACGACCTGCTCCTGAGGTACGCACGCTGCGAGAAGGGCGACACGGTCGTCATCACGGCCGGTTCCCCGCCCGGAGTCTCCGGTTCCACGAACCTCGTCCGCGTCCACCACATCGGGGAGGACGACAGCACCGGGGGTTCGGGCCGGGGCGCGCACGCCTGACGCGCGGTACGGAGGGGATGTTCACCGCATTGGTGGACATCCACCCTCAAATGGTGACCTTGGATACAAAGGAAAAGTACCCCGGGTCGGATTCGAACCGACGCTGGATGGTGTTTGAGACCATTGCCTCTACCGCTGGGCTACCGGGGCGCCCTGCAAAACGAAGGTCGACGGTCACCCGCCGTGCCCCCACCTTACCGTAGCTGGGTACGCTCTTGTCAGCAGTACCGGTCTGCCCCGCACCAAGGAGCCCACGTGAGCGCCCCCGAGTCGCCCCAGCCTGTAGACGTGCCCGACGACGACAAGTCGCACGTGCCTCCGATGACGACCCGCGTCGTGATCGCCGAGGACGAGGCCCTGATCCGGCTCGACCTCAAAGAGATGCTGGAGGAGGAGGGGTACTCCGTCGTCGGTGAGGCCGGCGACGGCGAGCAGGCGGTGGAGCTGGCCCGGGAGCACCGTCCCGACCTGGTCATCCTCGACGTGAAGATGCCGAAGCTGGACGGCATCTCCGCCGCGGAGAAGATCGCCGAGGAGAGCATCGCCCCCGTGCTGATGCTGACCGCGTTCTCCCAGCGCGACCTGGTGGAGCGGGCGCGGGACGCGGGCGCGATGGCGTACCTGGTGAAGCCGTTCAGCAAGAGCGACGTGGTGCCCGCGATCGAGATGGCGGTGTCGCGCTTCACGGAGCTCAAGGAGCTGGAGCGCGAGGTCGCGGACCTGAGCCTGCGGCTGGAGACGCGGAAGCTGGTGGACCGGGCGAAGTCGGTGCTGCAGACGCAGTACGGACTCTCCGAGCCTGCCGCGTTCCGGTGGATCCAGAAGACGTCGATGGACCGGCGGATGTCCATGCAGCAGGTGGCGCAGGCCGTCATCGACGACGCCGAGGAGAAGAAGGCGTCGAAGGGTCAGTGACGGACCGGCCACGGCGAGAGGCCCGCACCCCCGGGAAGGGGGTGCGGGCCTCTCGCCGTGCGGCTCAGTCCTCGCCGAGGTAGGCCTTGCGGACCGACTCGTCGTGCAGCAGGTCCTGCCCGCTGCCGGAGAGCACGATGTTGCCGACCTCCATGACGTGGCCGTGGTCGGCCAGGGAGAGCGCGGCCTGGGCGTTCTGCTCGACGAGCAGGATGGTGGTGCCCTCGGCCTTCAGCTCCGCGATGGTCGCCATGATCTTCTGCATCATGATCGGCGAGAGGCCCATGGAGGGCTCGTCGAGCATGAGCAGCTGGGGGCGGGACATGAGGGCCCTGCCCATGGCGAGCATCTGCTGCTCACCGCCGGAGAGGGTTCCGGCGGCCTGCTTGCGGCGTTCCCCGAGGATGGGGAAGAGGTCGTAGGCGCGCTGGATGTCCTGCTCGATGCCGGCCTTGTCGCTGCGCAGGAACGCGCCGAGACGGAGATTGTCCTCGATGGTCATCCGGGGGAAGATGTGCCGCCCCTCGGGGGAGTGGGCGAGCCCGAGGGAGACGATCTTGTGGGCGGGGATCTTCTTGAGCGACCTGCCGTTGAACTTGATCTGGCCGCCGACCGGCTTGAGGAGCCCGGACAGGGTGCGCAGGGTGGTGGTCTTGCCGGCGCCGTTGGTGCCGATGAGGGTGACCACTTCGCCGGCTTCGACGCTGAACGAGATGCCCTTGACGGCCTGGATCTTGCCGTAGGCGACTTTGAGGTCCTCGACTTCGAGGAGTGCGGTCATCGGTCGTTCTCCTTGCCGGGCGCGGCGTCCGTGGCGGCGTCTGCCCCGGCCGCGGATTCGGCCGCCGCCTCGGCGGCCTCGACTTCGGCGGCTTCGGCGGCGCCGGGGTCGTTGTCCATGGGCTCGCCGATGTAGGCGGCGATGACGCGCTCGTCGCCCTGGACGGTGGCCGGGTCGCCCTCGATGAGCTTCTGGCCCTGCACGAGGACGGCGACGCGGTCGCAGAGGTTGAAGATGAATCGCATGTCGTGCTCGATCACGAGGACGGCGATGCCCTGGTCGCGGATGGCGAAGATGAGTTCCTCGGCCGCCCGGGTCTCCTGCGGGTTCATGCCCGCGGTGGGCTCGTCGAGGAGCAGCAGGCCGGGCTCGCTGGCGAGGGCGCGGGCGATCTCCAGCTTGCGCTGCTCACCGTAGGGGAGGTTGCGCGCGAGGTGGTCGGCCTTGGCGTCGAGACCGACGAACTCCAGGAGTTCCATGGCCCGTGCGCGGGAGGCCGCCTCGGCCCTGTGGAAGCCGGGGCCGCGCAGGATGGCGGACCAGAAGCCTTCCTTGGTGCGGGTGTGACGGCCGACGAGAACGTTCTCGAGAACGGTCATGTTGGCGAAGAGGCGGATGTTCTGGAACGTCCGGGCGATACCGGCGGCGGTGACCTTGAAGGACTTGGGCGGCAGCACCTTGTCCTTGTAGCGGACCTCGCCCTCGGTGGGGATGTAGAGACCGGTGAGGCAGTTGAAGAAGGTGGTCTTGCCGGCGCCGTTGGGGCCGATGAGGCCGACGATCTCGCCGCTGTTGACGGTGAGGTCGACGTCGCGGACGGCGGTGAGGCCGCCGAAGCGCATGGTGACGCCGCGTGCGTCGAGGACGGTGGTACCGGGGGCGGGTGCGCCCGGTGCGGTGTCCTTGGTGGTGGTGTCGGTGGTCATGGTGGTCAGGCCCCTGTCTTGCTCAGGACTGTGGGCGCTTCGGCCTCTTCGTGGAACTCCAGTTGGCGGCGCCGGTTGGGGATGAGGCCCTCGGGGCGGAAGCGCATCAGCAGGACGAGTGCGAGTCCGAAGGCGAGGAGCTGGTAGTCGCCGAGGAACTGGAGCTTGTTGGGGATCAGGAAGAGCAGCGCGGCCCCGATGAGGGGTCCGGCGATGGTGCCCATGCCGCCGAGGACGACCGCGGCGAGCAGGAAGGCGGAGTTGGGCGGGGTGGTGCCGGCGAACAGGTACTGCTCGGGCGTCACGGTGTAGGTGACGTGTGCCTGCACGGTGCCGGCGAGGCCGGCGAGGGTGGCGCCGACGGCGAAGGCGATGAGCTTGACCCGGAAGCCGTGGATGCCCATGGCCTCGGCCGCCGTCTCGTCCTCGCGGATGGCGACCCAGGCGCGGCCGATGCGGGAGTCGCCGCTGCGCCGGAAGACGAGGACGACGACGGCCGTGATGAGCAGCATCAGGAAGAAGTAGTTGGCGAACCGGCCGATGGTGAAGCCGGCGATGTCGTGCGGGACCCCGAGGTCGAAGCCGAGGATGTTCAGGTCCGGGATCGAGGCGATGCCGTTGGAGCCGTTGGTGAGGTCGGGTCCGGAGGTGCCGTCGGTGTTGTTGGCGGCGATACGGAAGATCTCACCGAAGCCGAGGGTGACGATGGCGAGGTAGTCGCCGCGCAGCCGCAGGGTCGGGGCACCGATGAGGACGCCGAAGACGAGGGAGGCGACGGCTCCGACGATGACGGCGGCCCAGAACGGGAAGTGGACGCCGAAGGGCGAGCTGGGGGAGCCGGAGACGAGCGCGGCGGCGTAGGCGCCGACGCCGAGGAAGGCGACGTAGCCGAGGTCGAGCAGACCGGCGAGGCCGACGACGATGTTCAGACCGAGGGCGACCGTGGCGAAGATGAGGATGTAGACGCCGAGGGTGGCGTACTGGTCGTCGGTCTGGGTGAAGGGGAAGCAGGCCGCCGCGATGAAGGCGCCGCAGACGGTGATGTTGGTGTGCCGTGCGGTGATCTGGGACGCGTGGGCGACCAGGCCGGCGCCGTTGAGCGCGGCGAACGCGAAGCCGGCGGTGATGAGGAAGCCGATGAAGAGTTCGTCGTACTCGGTGCCGATGCCGTAGGTGAAGACGACGAGGGCGAGTGCCAGGACGGCCACGATGATCAGGATCTCGGCGTACGACGGCAGGGCGCGCACCGGGCGCGGGCTGCCGGAGGCGAACGCGGCCCGGACGGTGGCCCAGCGGTGGCCGGCCTGGTGCCTGAAAAGCTCCCAGCCGGTGGCGTCGGGGTCGATCGGGTCGGGTTCGGGCCGCTCGAAGGGGAGGGCGAGGGCGCCGAGGAGGGCGATCAGGGTGGCCGCGGCGACGACGTAGCCGCCGGGTTCCAGGTTGACGAGGCCGCCGAGCTTGAAGCTGATCGCGAGGATCGTGTACCAGGCGGTGACGAAGGTGCCGAGGACGGCGTACTTGAGGGCCGCGTCGGCGCCGGCGGGGGTGAGCCAGCCGAGTCCCTTGACGCCGTAGGAAGAGAGGGCGAACAGGGTGGCGAGGGCGCCGCCGACGAGGACGAGGACCTGGAGTCCGCCGGGGTAGCCGTAGAAGGTGAGGTCGCCGGGGAATTCGTCGGTCCAGGTCCAGGCGAGGAACGTGGAGACGACGGCGAGGATGCTGCCGCCGGTGGCGAGGGCCCTGCCGATGTGCGGGGGTATGCCGATGAGGCCGGTGGAGGCGTTCTCGGTGGGAGCGGCCGCGGGGGTCGCGGCGGTGGTCTGTGTGGTCATCGGAGTCACGCCCTGTCCGCAACGCGTTCGCCGAGCAGGCCCTGTGGCCTGAACAGCAGCACGAGGATGAGGAGGATGAAGGCCCAGACGTCGGCCCAGGACTGGCTGCCGAACTTGTCCAGGCCGGGGATGTCGGCGATGTAGGCGGTGGCCAGGGTCTCGGCCACGCCGAGGACCACGCCGCCGATCATGGCGCCGTAGATGTTGCCGATGCCGCCGAGGACCGCCGCGGTGAAGGCCTTGAGGCCGAGGATGAAGCCCATCTTGAAGTCGATCTGGCCGTACTTGAGGCCGCTCGCGACTCCTCCGATGGCGGCGAAGACGGCGCCGAGGGCGAACGCGATCACGATGATGCGGTCGGTGTTGACACCCATGAGCTTGGCGGTGTCCGGGTCCTGCGCGGTGGCCTGCATGCCGCGTCCGGTCCGGGTGCGCATCACGAAGTACGCGAGGAAGCCCATGCTGATGGGGGCGGCGACGAGCAGGAAGATGTCACCGGTCTGGATGGTGGCGCCGCCGATGCTGAAGGGCCCGCCCTCGATCTGGGGGAAGGGCAGCTTGGACTTCGCCTCGGGGTAGAAGGCCCAGACGGCCTGCTGCAGCGCGAGGGAGAGGCCGATGGCCGTGATGAGCGGAGCCAGACGGGGCGCGCCACGCAGGGGGCGGTAGGCGAACCGTTCCGCTCCGATGGCGACCAGGACCGAGACGATCACGGCGCCGAGCAGCATCAGGGGGAGTGCCACCCAGATGGAGGTGCCGTCGGGCAAGATGTACAGATGCACGGTCAGGGCGCCGAAGGCGCCGACCATGAAGATCTCGCCGTGGGCGAAGTTGATGAGCTGGACGATGCCATAGACCATTGTGTAGCCGATGGCGACAAGGCCGTACATGGATCCCAGTAGCAGGCCGTTGACCAGCTGCTGCGGCAGTTCGTTCACCGCATGTCCTCCGAGCTTCGGAACGTTCGACGGATGGGGCCGGATGCGAGTCCGCGCGGGACGCCAGTGGAACAGCGCCCCGCGCGGCTCGTGGGAGTGGTGCGGGCGGTGGTCAGCCGGTGAAGGTGCCGGACTTCACGGTGGCCCAGTTGCCGTCCTTGACCGAGTACACGGTGAGCTGCTTGTTGGTGGCGTCACCGAACTCGTCGAAGGAGACCTTGCCGGTCACTCCGTCGAAGGAGACGTTCTGCATGGCGTCGACGACCTTGGAGCGGGCGTCGTCGGGGAGCTTGCCGTCGTTGTCCTCGACGACCTTCTTGACGGCCTCGATGATCGCCCAGGCGGAGTCGTAGGAGTAGCCGCCGTAGGCCTCGAAGGCCTCCTTGTACCCGGCGTCCTTGTAGTTGGCGACGAATTCCTTGGCGGAGGGGAGCTCCTCGACGGGCGCGCCGACGGAGGTGGCGAGGTCGCCGGCGCCGGCCGCGCCGGACAGCTTGATGAAGTCGGCGCTGTAGATGCCGTCACCGCCGACCAGCGGGATCTTGGCGCCGGCTTCCTTGATCTGCTTGCTCAGGGGACCGGCCTGCGGGTACTCGCCGCCGTAGTAGACGACGTCGGCGCCGGACTGCTTGACCTTGGTGGCGACGGCGTTGAAGTCCTTGCTGTCGGGGTTGATGTGCTCGGTGCCGACGACCTTGCCGCCGAGCTTCTTGAACTCCTCGGTGAAGGTGGCGGCGAGACCGGCGCCGTAGGTCTTCTTGTCGTCGATGACGAAGACCTTTTTCTTCTTGGCGTCGTTGTAGACGTACTGCGCGGCGAACGGGCCCTGGATGGCGTCCGTGGTCGCGGTGCGGAAGTACGACTTGTACGGCCGGGTCTTCTCCTTCTGCCAGTTCACGCCCTGGGTGAGGGCGGGGTTGGTGTTGGCGGGGGAGACCTCGACCAGCTTGGCGGTGTCGAAGACCTTCTGCATGGACTCGCCGACGGAGGAGTTCAGCGGGCCGACGACACCGAGGACGTCCTTGTTGGCGACGAGCTTGGTGGCGTTCTGCTGGCCGACGGAGGCCTGTCCCTGGTCGTCGAGGGCCTCGATCTTGAAGGTGACGCCCTCGACGTACTTCTCCTTGTTGGCGGTCTTGGCCGCGAGGTCCACGGAGTTCTTGATACCGAGGCCCAGCGCGGAAAGGTCGCCGGTCAGCGGCGCGTCGACGCCGATGATCACGGTGGTGCCACCGTTGCCGGCGTCCGAGCTGCCGCCGCCGTCCTCGTCGCGTGAGCCGCAGGCCGTGAGGGTGAGCGCACCCGCCGCCAGGGCGGCGGTGATGGCGATGAGCGAACGTTGACGCACGATCCAGTCCTTTCCCCTGACAGCCGCCTCCCGGTGGAAACGGCCGAGTCGAGCGCTGGGCCGAAGTGAGAATCAGGCGGCGCGGTGACTGGCCGTGACTCTAAGCGTGGGTGGGGAATGCGGAGGAGACTCTGGCCAAGGCTGTGACGCTCTTGTTATGACACGACGTATTGCAGAGCGGTACTGAGTGGGGGGAAGAGCAGAATTCTCGCCGTTTTGCCCTGTCCGGATGCTGAGAAACCGCAGGACCCGGAGGGGTCGGTTCAGGTGTGTCGGCGGTTTTGGTCGTTACCGTTTTTCGTTGCTGCAGGCTACTTCCAGGGCCCGGGAGAGGTCCCGTGCGTACGGCGTCCCGAGGATGAAGCTGTGCACCTCTATTGCGCGCGGATTACGCAGTGTTACGTCCAGGAAAGGGAGTCCGGCATTCCGCGGCACTTTTCCGCATTCCGTCACCCGCATGGTGATGGTGATCTTGCGGGGGGATCCAACTCTTGTCCGGAAAGGGGTAGGTGGGCTGGACGTTACGGACATCCCCGCGTACGGCTGGGATATCCGGGTGACGGTTACCGGAGGGCCGGATTCCGTGGTCATCTCCACCGTGAAGGTGAAGCTCCGCGACGCGGTGCTCGCGCCCGTGGCCTGCGCGTTCAGGTAATCGATGGCGGTCACCTGACTCGGGTACGGCGGGTCGGGCGGCGGCTCGGGACGGGGCCGGGTGGCGTAGAGGTAGCCGCCGCCGGCGAGTACGGCGACGGCGAGGAGTCCGCCGAGCGCCGCCCTGCGGTGCCGCTCGAAGTGCCCCGCGGGGCACGTGCGTCGGGTGCGGGCGGCGGGGAAGGCGTCCAGGGCGTGCGAGCCCTCTCCCGGCTCGACGGGGCCGACTCCGCTCACCGCCGGGGCCTCCCGCCGGGCCCGCCGGCGCGGGCCTCGCGTCCCTCACTGTCTGTCAACCGACCGGCTACGACGGCTTCTTGACGTCCGGCGGCCCGAGCGGAACGGATCGCCTCCTGCGACCGGCGGCCGACACGTTCCGCGCACGGCTCCGCGTCGCACGTCACCCGGGGCGACCATGGGGCGGCGGTACCGCTCATCGCGGCCGACGGGCCACGTCCCCGCGCGTGGCCGGAAAACGCCGTGCCGTACCCGGTCACCGCCGGGCCCCCGGCGCGGCCGGACAGGGCACGACGGACGCCCCCGCGCACGCCCGAGAGGTGCCGTCCCGTCGCATGCCCCGAACGCTAGAGCGCCGGCCGGCCGGAGGCAATGGGGGTGCGGGGTGCGGGACCCCGCACTCCCAACGGCCTTCAGCCGGCGGCCTGTTCCCCGTCGCCGGGCCGGACGTCCCGCAGCAGGCAGGTCAGCCGCGCGGTGCACACCCGCTTGTCCGCCCCGTCGGTGATGACGATCTCGTACGTCGCCGTCGACCGCCCCCGGTGCACCGGCGTGGCGACGCCGGTGACCAGACCGGAACGGACGCCGCGGTGATGCGTGCAGTTGAGGTCGACACCGACCGCGATCCTGGAGCTGCCGCCGTGCAGCATCGCGCCCACCGACCCCAGCGTCTCCGCCAGCACCGCCGAGGCGCCGCCGTGCAGCAGCCCGTACGGCTGGGTGTTGCCCTCCACCGGCATCGTCCCGACGACCCGCTCCGCCGACGCCTCCAGGATCTGCACGCCCATGCGCGTGCCCAGATGGCCCGCGGAGAACAGCGCCGGCAGGTCCACGCCGAGCGCGGCGTACTCGTCTATGACCTCCTGCGGGAACTTCACCTGCTGCTGCTCGCCCATGGACCCGGCTCCATTCGTCGTGCGTCGGTGCGCTGTCTGCTGAGCGAACGCTCAGTCGGTCGCCGATTGTTCCAGACGCACCACGACGGACTTGCTGGCCGGGGTGTTGCTGGTGTCCGCGGTGGCGTCCAGCGGCACCAGCACGTTGGTCTCCGGGTAGTACGCCGCAGCACAGCCCCGCGCCGTCGGGTAGTGCACGACGCGGAAGCCCCGGGCCCGGCGCTCCACGCCGTCCTTCCACTCGCCGACCAGATCGACGTAGGAGCCGTCCGCGAGCGCCAGCGCCCGCGCGTCCTCCGGGTTCACCAGCACCACGCGGCGGCCGTTCCTGATCCCGCGGTAGCGGTCGTCCAGACCGTAGATCGTGGTGTTGTACTGGTCGTGCGAGCGCAACGTCTGCAGCAGCAGCCGGCCCTCCGGCAGCTCCGGGTACTCCACCGGCGCGGCGGTGAAGTTGGCCTTCCCGGTGGCGGTGGGGAAGCGGCGCTCGTCGCGCGGGGCGTGGGGGAGCGCGAACCCCTCGGGGCGGGCCACACGCGCGTTGAAGTCCTCGAAGCCGGGTACCACCCGCGCGATGCGGTCGCGGATCGTGGCGTAGTCCTTCTCGAACTCCTCCCACGGCACCGTGTTGTCCGCGCCGAGGACGCGCCGGGCCAGCCGGCACACGATGGCCGGCTCGGACAGCAGCCGCGGGCTCGCCGGTTCGAGCCGGCCGCGCGAGGCGTGCACCATGCCCATGGAGTCCTCGACCGTCACGAACTGCTCGCCGCCGCCCTGCAGATCGCGCTCGGTACGGCCCAGCGTCGGCAGGATCAGGGCGCGCGCTCCCGTGACGGTGTGCGAGCGGTTCAGCTTGGTCGACACGTGCACCGTCAGCCGGGCCCGCCGCATCGCCGCCTCGGTGACCTCCGTGTCGGGGGAGGCCGAGACGAAGTTGCCGCCCATCGCGAAGAACACCTTGGCCTTCCCGTCGCGCAGCGCGCGGATGGCCCGTACGACGTCGTAGCCGTGCTCGCGCGGCGGCGCGAAGCCGAACTCCTTCCCCAGGGCGTCCAGGAAGGCCGGCGCGGGCCGCTCGAAGATGCCCATGGTGCGGTCGCCCTGCACGTTGGAGTGGCCGCGCACCGGGCAGACGCCCGCGCCCGGGCGCCCTATGTTGCCGCGCAGCAGGAGGAAGTTGACGACCTCGCGGATCATGGGCACGGAGTGCTTGTGCTGGGTGAGTCCCATCGCCCAGCACACGATGGTGCGCTCCGACGCGAGGACCATCTCCAGGCACCGCTCGATGTCCGCGCGCGTGAGGCCGGTCGCGGTGAGCGTCTCCGCCCAGTCTGCGGCGCCCGCGGCCTTCGCGAACTCCTCGTAGCCGTGGGTGTGTTCGCGTACGAACTCCTCGTCGACCGCGCCGGGCGACTCCAGGATCAGCTTGTTGAGGAGACGGAACAGGGCCTGGTCGCCGCCGATGCGGATCTGCAGGAACAGATCGGTCAGGGCGGCGCCGGCGGTGAGCCCCTTGGCGGTCTGCGGGTTCTTGAACCGCTCCAGGCCCGCCTCGGGCAGCGGGTTGACGCTGATGATCCGCGCGCCGTTCGCCTTGGCCTTCTCCAGCGCGGACAGCATGCGCGGATGGTTCGTACCGGGGTTCTGGCCCGCGACGATGATCAGATCGGCCTTGTACAGGTCCTCCAGCAGCACGCTGCCCTTGCCGACGCCGATCGTCTCCGACAGGGCCGAGCCGGAGGACTCGTGGCACATGTTGGAACAGTCGGGCAGGTTGTTGGTGCCGAGCTGCCGCGCGAAGAGCTGGTAGAGGAAGGCGGCCTCGTTGCTGGTGCGGCCGGAGGTGTAGAAGACGGCCTCGTCGGGGGAGCCGAGGGCGGCGATCTCCTCGCCGACGATGTCGAACGCCCGCTCCCAGGTCACCGGCTCGTAGTGCTCCCCGCCCTCGGGGAGGTACATGGGGTGCGTCAGCCGGCCCTGCTGGCCCAGCCAGTAACCGCTGCGGCCGGCCAGATCGGCGACCGGGTGCGCGGCGAAGAAGTCCGGGGTGACCCGGCGCAGGGTGGCCTCCTCGGCGACCGCCTTCGCGCCGTTCTCGCAGAACTCCGCGCGGTGCCGGTGCTCCGGCTCCGGCCAGGCGCAGCCCGGGCAGTCGAAGCCGTCCTTCTGGTTCACGCTGAGCAGGGTGAGCGCCGTGCGCTTCACGCCCATCTGCTGCTGCGCCATCCGCAGGGTGTGGCCCACCGCCGTGAGCCCCGCAGCCGCGTGCTTCGGCCCGCCGACCTGCGGCGCGTCCTGAACCGGATCGCCCTTGGGCGGCTTCGTTGCCATCACGCACTCCTGTCCACGCACACGTGTGAGATACGCCTCCGATCCTCCCACGCCGTCTCGACTCAGCCCGTCCGGCGTTCGAGGACCAGGCCCGCAGGGCCGGAGGGGGTCGGGGGCGCAGCCCCCGGGGACGGGAACGGGAAGGGGCGGAGGGGGCGAATCCGTGCCGCCGGACGCGGCCGGAACAGACTGTCAGTGCCACGTGGCAGGATCGGACACGTGGCAGACACAGCATCGAAGAAGACCGACCGGACCGCCGGCGCCCCCCGCCCACGCCTGATGCTCATGGACGGGCACTCCCTCGCGTACCGCGCGTTCTTCGCGCTGCCCGCGGAGAACTTCACCACCGCGACGGGCCAGCCGACGAACGCGATCTACGGCTTCGCGTCGATGCTGGCCAACACGCTCCGTGACGAGTCCCCCACCCACTTCGCCGTCGCCTTCGACGTCTCCCGCAAGACCTGGCGCTCGGAGGAGTTCACCGAGTACAAGGCGAACCGCTCCAAGACCCCCGACGAGTTCAAGGGCCAGGTCGAGCTGATCGGCGAGCTCCTCGACGCGATGCACGCCCAGCGCTTCGCCGTCGAGGGCTTCGAGGCGGACGACGTCATCGCCACCCTCGCCACCCAGGCCGAGGCCGAGGGCTTCGAGGTGCTGATCGTCACCGGCGACCGCGACTCCTTCCAGCTGGTCTCCGAGCACACCACGGTGCTGTACCCGACCAAGGGCGTCTCCGAGCTGACCCGGTTCACCCCGGAGAAGGTCTTCGAGAAGTACGGTCTGACACCCGCGCAGTACCCCGACTTCGCCGCACTGCGCGGCGACCCCTCGGACAACCTGCCCGGCATCCCCGGCGTCGGCGAGAAGACCGCCGCGAAGTGGATCAACCAGTTCGGTTCCTTCGCCGAGCTGGTCGAGCGCGTCGACGAGGTCAAGGGCAAGGCCGGGCAGAACCTGCGCGACCACCTGGAGTCCGTGAAGCTCAACCGCCGCCTCACCGAGCTGGAGCGCCGGGTCGAGCTGTCCCAGGGCGTCCTCGCCCTGGAGCGCGCCGCCTACGACCGCAAGGCCGTGGCGATGATCCTGGACACCCTGGAGATCAGGAACCCGTCCCTGCGCGAGCGGCTGTTCGCCGTCGACCCGGGCGCCGAGGAGGCCGAGGCCACCCCGGTCGTCACGGAGGGCGTGGAGCTGGACGGCACCGTGCTGGGCACCGGCGAGCTGACCGCCTGGCTCGGCGAGCACGGCACCGGCCCCCTCGGGATCGCCACCGTCGGGACCTGGGCGCTCGGCACGGGCTCCGTCGCCGAGATCGCGCTGGCCACGGCCGCCGGACCGGCCGCCTGGTTCGACCCGTCCGAGCTGGACGAGGCCGACGAGCGGGCGCTCACCGCCTGGCTGGCCGACCCGGAGCGCCCCAAGGTGTTCCACAACGCCAAGGGCGCGATGCGGGTCTTCGCCGAGCACGGCTGGACCATCGAGGGCGTCACCATGGACACCGCGCTCGCCGCGTACCTGGTGAAGCCGGGCCGCCGCTCCTTCGACCTGGACGCGCTGTCCCTGGAGTACCTGCACCGCGAGCTGGCGCCCGCCGCCGCGCCCGACGGCCAGCTGGCCTTCGGCGCGGACGACGGCGCGGAGGCCGAGGCGCTGATGGTGCAGGCCCGCGCCATCCTCGACCTGGGCGAGGCCTTCGAGGGCCGCCTCGCGGAGGTGGGCGCGGCGGATCTGCTCCGCGACATGGAGCTGCCCACGTCCGCGCTGCTGGCCCGCATGGAGCGGCACGGCATCGCGGCCGACCGGGAGCACCTCCAGGCGATGGAGCAGATGTTCGCGGGCGCCGTGCAGCAGGCGGTGAAGGAGGCGCACGCGGCGGCGGGGCACGAGTTCAACCTGGGCTCGCCGAAGCAGCTCCAGGAGGTCCTCTTCGGTGAGCTGGCCCTGCCGAAGACGAAGAAGACGAAGACCGGCTACACCACGGACGCCGACGCCCTGGCCTGGCTCGCGACGCAGACGGACAACGAACTGCCGGTGATCATGCTGCGCCACCGTGAGCAGGCGAAGCTGCGGGTCACCGTCGAGGGCCTGATCAAGACGATCGCCGCGGACGGCCGCATCCACACCACGTTCAACCAGACGGTCGCCGCGACGGGCCGGCTCTCCTCCACCGACCCCAACCTGCAGAACATCCCGGTCCGCACGGACGAGGGCCGTGCGATCCGCCGGGGCTTCGTGGTCGGCGAGGGCTTCGAGTCGCTCCTCACCGCCGACTACAGCCAGATCGAACTGCGCGTGATGGCCCACCTCTCCGAGGACGCGGGCCTGACCGAGGCGTTCACCTCGGGTGAGGACCTGCACACCACGGCGGCCGCGCAGGTGTTCTCGGTCGAGCAGTCCGCGGTGGACGCGGAGATGCGCCGCAAGATCAAGGCGATGTCGTACGGCCTGGCGTACGGGCTGTCGGCCTTCGGCCTCTCCCAGCAGCTCAACATCGAGGCGGCGGAGGCGCGCGCCCTGATGGACGCGTACTTCGAGCGCTTCGGCGGCGTACGGGACTATCTGCGCCGGGTGGTCGACGAAGCGCGGGCCACGGGTTACACGGCGACCCTCTTCGGCCGCCGTCGCTACCTCCCCGACCTCAACAGCGACAACCGCCAGCGTCGCGAGGCGGCGGAGCGCATGGCGCTGAACGCGCCGATCCAGGGCACGGCGGCGGACATCGTCAAGATCGCCATGCTGAACGTGGACCGCGCCCTGCGCGAGGCGGACCTGCGCTCCCGCATGCTCCTCCAGGTCCACGACGAAATCGTCCTGGAACTCGCCCCCGGCGAGCGCGCCGCGGTGGAGGACCTGGTCCGCCGCGAAATGTCCACCGCCGTCGAACTCCGGGTCCCCCTGGGCGTCTCGGTGGGCGCGGGCCCCGACTGGGAATCCGCAGCCCACTGACCAAAGGGCGGGGAGCCACCCCTCCCCGCCCCACCTCCACCGATACCCGCCGGGCAGCCTCGGGGAGCCCCCCGCCCCCGTGCGGCCCGCCGCCCATATCCGCCGCAACGGCGAGCACCAAGGACGGGCCCGCCCCGGCGGTGCCGAACCGGCCGGGGCCCGGGGGCTTCGCCCCGGTGCCGGCGGGGGCTTCACTCGCGTGGCCCTCGCAGAAGCGCCGCCGTCCCGCCGGGAGGGACACCATGCGAGGCATGGGTATACGCATGCTTCACCGCAGCGCGGCACCCCCGCGGACCGGCACCGACGGACCCACCCCCGGGGCGTCCGAGCCGGTTCCGGTCTTCGCGGCCGCCGCAAGCACCGCCCGCATCCCCGCCACCCTCGCGACCGCCCTGCGGAGCGCCACGGCGAACCTCCGCCGGCGCGTCACCGGCCCCGCCCCCGCGGCCCGCCGGGACGAGCAGCCACCCTGGCGGCTGTGGGCCGAGCTGACCCGCGCCTACCTCACCCTCGTGCTCACCCTGCTGCCCCGCCCCCGCCCGGTCCGCACCGTCACCGTGTTCGTCGCGGCCGGGGACACCCTCAGGGTGCGGCCGTACGGCTCGGCCGCCGCGTATCCGCACCCGCCGGGACCTCCGTGGCCGGACGCCAAACCCTGACGGCCACCGCGTACAGCGGCAGCGCGAGCGCGAGCCCCGCGCCCGCGCCGAAGCACACGGTCGGAATCAGTTCCCAGGGCTTCGCGGTCGCGCCCCAGTAGGCCCACCACCGTGAGGCCCGGTGCCCCGCCCCCACCGCCGCGCAGCCCCCGAGCAGCGCGAGGGCCCACCACCGGTCCCCGCGGGACAGCACCGGCACCCCCGCCGGCCCGGCGCCGGCCGGCGCCCGGCGCAGCGCCCGCGCCGCGAACACCGCGATCACGACCGCGGCCACCGCGGAACCGCCGTACTGCAGGTACCAGTACAGCGGAGACCCGGCCACCTCCTCGCCCAGCACGGGGAACACCCGCATCCCCCACCGGTCGAGATGCGTGAACGCGTCCCACACCACGTGCGTCAACGCCCCCAGCACCGCGGAGACGTACCAGCGCGCCACCAGCGACGCCCGCACCCGCGCCCGCGGCGCACCGCACCTCAGGAGCACCGCCACCCGCCCCTGCCGGGCCCGGGGCAACAGCGCCACCAGCGGTTCCCGCACCAGCAGCCACAGCCCCACCAGCGCCCAGGCGATGAGCACATCGACCGTGAACACCCCCGGGAACCCGTGGGTGACGTCGCCGAACTCCATCGCCCCCGACAGGACACTCGCCGCGTAATAGGTCATGTCGGGAGCAAAGCTGCCCGCGACCAGCACGGCGGGCACCAGCGGGCCCCGCCCGCTCCCGTCCGTGCGCACGGCGGGCAGCACCGCCGCCGCGTGGCTCAGCGTGAACGGCAACTCGGCTCCTCGTGGCAGCGGTTGACCGGCCCGGCCGGCCGCGATGATCGACAGGCCTCAGTATGCGCGACGCCGAACGTGGTCAACCGGTGAAAATGGGGCATGAACGGGTGTCCGGGCAAAGGAAGTTGTCGTAGGGTCGCGAGGGTCGTCGCGCCGGATGTCCGCGAGAGGGCAACCGGCGGGGCGGGTGGATCGTCACAACAGGGCGAACACAACACACGTTGACGGACGTCACGGCGTCCACGGGAGGGGCTCACTCCATGGCGGCGCATTTCGGCAGGAGGCTGTACAAGGGCGCGGCGACCACCGCGGTGGCCGCACTGGCCGTGGCGGCCCTGTCCGCGTCCCAGGCCCCGGGCGTGACGGCCGACGGCCCGGACAGACAGTCCGCCGCCGATGCCACGCCCTCGCCCGAGACCGCCGAGGGCTCCGGAGCGACCGGCAACTCCCCCTACTACACGGACCTGCCGCCGCTCAACAGCCCCAACCCCTCCCCGTCCGCGAGCACCGGCACGGACACGTCCGGTGTGTCGGAGGCCGGCATACCCGCGACCGTCCTCGACGCCTACAAGAAGGCCGAGGCCTCGCTGCGCGAGAAGAAGCCCGGCTGCAACCTGCCCTGGCAACTCCTCGCCGCCATCGGCAAGGTGGAGTCGGGCCAGGCCCGCGGCGGACGCGTCAGCGCCGACGGCACCACCCTCTCGCCCATCCTCGGCCCCCAGCTCGACGGCAACGGCTTCGCCCTCATCAAGGACACCGACAACGGCGCCTACGACGGCAACAGCAGCTACGACCAGGCCGTCGGCCCCATGCAGTTCATCCCCTCCACCTGGGAGTGGGCGGGCCGCGACGGCAACGGCGACGGCCGCGAGGACCCCAACAACATCTACGACGCCGCCCTCGCCGCCGGCCACTACCTGTGCCGCTTCGACTGGGACCTGTCCGACCAGCGCGACCTCGACAGGGCGATCCTCAGCTACAACAACTCGACGGAGTACCTGAACACCGTCCTGTCGTGGCTGGAGTACTACCGCAAGGGCACCCACGAGATCCCGGACGGCACGGGCACGCTGCCGGCGGACCGCAGCGACACCACGGTGCGTCCCACGCCGACCTACCCCTCCTCCCCGTCCACGCCGGGCACGTCGCCCGAGCCCGGCCGCACGCCCGGCAAGCCGTCCGGCGCAGCCCCGAGCCCCAAGCCGCCGGCCGACCCGGGCAGCGGCACCCCGACCACCCCGCCCGGCACCACTCCGCCCACCCCCACCGACACGGTGGACCACCTGGAGGACGCCGGCACCGCGAAGCTCACCGCGATGGCGGGCGACACCTTCGGCGAGCGGCTCCGCGCCCGCGCCGAGACGGACGCCGGCAAGGCGGTGGCCAAGGTGCGGATCCGCTTCACCGTCGTCGGCGACACCGACACCACCTTCAGCGGCGGCGAGAGCGTCGCCACCGTCGTCACCGACAGCTCGGGCGTCGCCGTGGCTCCCGCGCTCCAGGCGGGCGAGAAGACCGGCCCCGTCGCCGTCCGGGCCACCGTGGCCGGCCGCACGGTCAAGGGCGTCGCCTACAAGGCGACCGTCACCGAGCGCGCCGCCGACACCCTCGTCCGCACCGGCGACAAGGCGCTCACCTGCGTCCCGGGCGGCGAGTTCGCGGACCCGGTCGAGCTGAAGGCCACCTACGAGGGCGCGGCCGCCGACAAGGTCGCCGCCACCGCCACGCTCGTCACCTCGGCCGACGACCCGGCGGTGAACGACAAGGGCCCCTACTTCAAGGACGCCGACGGCAACGCCGTCCGCACCCTCGGCGGCCTGCGGACGGACGCGAACGGCCTGCTGAAGCTGCCGCAGCTCTACGCGGACGACACCGCCGGCACGTTCCTGCTCCGCGTCACCACCGCGGGCGGGGCGACCCTTACCGTCGAACTGACCGTGGCGGCGGCCGAGACGGAGTCCCCGGCCCCGTCCGCCGAACCGGCCCCGTCCGCCGAACCGTCGGCGTCCGCCGAACCGTCGGCGAGCCCCACCGCCTGAGCGGAACCGGAACGGATCACCGCCTGAGCCGCGCGCTGGTGTGCCGGGTCGGCTCGGCGGTGGCCGGATCCTCCGGCCAGGGGTGCTTGGGGTAGCGGCCGCGCAGTTCGGCCCGTACGCCCCGGTAGCCGTCCCGCCAGAAGGACGCCAGGTCCGCGGTGACGGCGGCGGGCCGCCCGGCCGGGGAGAGCAGATGCACCAGCAGCGGCACCCCGGCCACCCGCGGTGACTCCTGCAGCCCGAACATCTCCTGGAGCTTCACGGCGAGCACCGGCCGCTCCGGGTCCGAGTAGTCGATCCGGATCCCGGACCCGCTCGGTACGGTGATCCGCTCCGGGGCGAGCTCGTCGAGCCGCGCGGCCTCCCCGGAGGCCCAGGGCAGCAGCCGCCCGAGCGCCTGGCCGGCGTCGATCCGCGCGAGGTCGGCCCGCCGCCGGGCACGCCCCAGCTCCGGCTCCAGCCACTCGTCCACCCGCGCGTGCAGCGCCCCGTCGGACACGTCGGGCCACGGCTCACCGAGCCGGCCGTGCAGGAACGCCAGCCGCTGCCGCAGCGCGACCGCCCCGGCCGGCCACCGCAGCAGACCGAACCCCTCCCGCCGCAGCCCGTCCAGCAGCGCGTCCCGTACGAGCGAGGGGCCGGCGTCGGCGAGCGGCCGCACGGCCAGCTCCACCGACCCGAGCCGCTCGACCCGCCGCGCGACGACGTCCCCGTCGGCCCAGCGCACCTCGTCACGGCGCTCCAGCAGCGCGCCCGCCGCGAGCCGGGCGGTGCCCTCGTCGACAGCGGCCCCGAGCAGCACGCGCGCGTGCCCCCGTCCCACCGGCCGGTCGGCCACGGCGACGGCGACCCACTCGGCCCCCCGCAGCCCGGAACCCGCCCCCGCCTCGGCCCGGGGCCCGCCCACCATCAGCAGCGACCCCTCGACGGCCCGGGCGACCCGCTCGGGAAACGCCGACGCGACGACCAGCCCGACCCGTTCGTCCTCCCCGCGCGCGTCCGGCGCCGGGTTCCCGGCTCCGCCGGAGGGCTCCGGCACCAGACGGCGCAGACGGCGGACCTCCGTGCGCCAGCGCGCGGCGTACGCGTCACGGCCGCGCCGGGCGGCCCGCAGCGCGCCGGCGAGGTCGTCGCCGTAGTCGCGCGGGGGCTCCTCCGAGAGCAGGGCGACCGTCTCGGCGGCGAGGTCCGCGCCCGCCACCGGGGCCGCGTCCAGCAGGGCGCGGCCCAGCCGGGGGTGCAGGCCCAGACGGGCCAGCCGCGCACCCCGCCCGGTGGCCCGCCCGTCGGGCTCCACCGCGCCGATCGCCGTCAGAACGGCCCGGGCCGCGGACATCGCGCCGGCCGGCGGCGGATCCAGCAGGGCCAGTCCGGAGGCGTCCGGATCGCCCCAGCAGGCCGCCTGGAGCGCGAACGCCGTCAGGTCGGCCACCTTGATCTCGGGGGACGGGAAGGACGGCAGCCGCGCGTCCTCCGCTTCCGCCCAGCACCGGTACACCGCGCCCGGCGCCTCACGCCCGGCCCGTCCCGCCCGCTGCCGTCCCGCCGCGCGGGAGGCCCGTACCGTCGTCAGCGCGCTCAGCCCGCGCGCGTGGTCCACCCGCGGCTCCCGCGCGAGCCCGGAGTCCACGACGACCCGCACGCCGGGAACCGTCAGCGACGACTCCGCCACCGAGGTCGCCAGCACCACCCGGCGCCGTTCCCCGGCGGACAGCACCGCGTCCTGCGCGGCCGCCGGCGCCCGCCCGTGCACCTGGAGCACCTCGGTCCCGCCGAGGTCCCCGAGCTGCCCGGCCACCCGGGCGATCTCCCCGACGCCGGGCAGGAACGCGAGCACGTCGCCGTCCCGCTCGGCCAGCGCCCGCCGCACCACCGACGCCACATGCGTCAGCAGCGCCGGGTCGACCCGCATCCCGTGCGGCGGCCGTACCGCACGCGGGGGAGGGGCCCACACCGTCTCCACCGGGTACGCGGCGCCGCGCGCCTCCACCACCGGCGCGTCCCCCAGCAGCCGTGCCCAGCCCCGCGCGTCCGTCGTCGCCGACGCGGCCACCAGCCGCAGGTCGGGGCGGAGCGTCTCGCGCACGTCCCACAGGAACGCCGCGGCCGTGTCCGCGTCCAGATGCCGCTCGTGACACTCGTCGAGCACCACCACGTCCACCCCGGCGAGCTCCTGGTCGCGCTGCAGGCGCTGGAGGAGCACACCGGTCGTGACGACCTCCACGCGCGTGTGCGGCCCCACCGCCCGCTGCCCGCGCACCGTGAAGCCGACCGTCCCGCCGGCCCGCTCGCCCAGCAGCCACGCCATCCGGCGGGCCGCCGCGCGGGCCGCGATCCGCCGCGGCTCGGCGACCACCACGCGCCGCGCGGGGGAGTCCCCGAGCAGTCCGGCCAGCGCCAGCGGCACCAGCGTCGTCTTGCCGGTGCCGGGCGGCGCCACCAGCACCGCGGTGCCGTGCGCGTCGAGCGCGCCCGTCAGCCCGGGCAGGGCGTCGCGTACCGGGAGGGAGTCGAGCGCGTCATGACGGATCACGTACTCAGTCCCGCACGCACACGAAGACCGCCGTTCCCGGGATCAGGCCGCCGCGCAGCGGGGACCAGCCGCCCCACTCGGAGGTGTTCCAGGCCGGCCACTCCGGCTCCACCAGGTCCACCAGCCGGAACCCGGAGGCGACGACGTCCCGGACCCGGTCCCCGACCGTCCTGTGGTGCTCCACGTACACCGCGCGGCCCCGCTCGTCCTGCTCCACGTAGGGCGTGCGGTCGAAGTACGACGCGGACACGCTCAGTCCCTCGGGGCCGGGCTCGTCGGGGAACGCCCAGCGGATCGGGTGCGTCACCGAGAAGACCAGCCGGCCGCCCGGCCGGAGCACCCGCCGCACCTCGCGCAGCACCAGCCGGGGATCGGCCACGAAGGGCAGTGCCCCGTACGCCGAGCAGGCCAGGTCGAAGGAACCGTCCGCGAACGGCAGCGCGCCCGCGTCGGCGCACACGAGCGGGAACGGCCCGCCGATCCGCAGCGCGTGCTGCAGCTGCCGGTGCGAGATGTCCAGCGCCACCGGACGCGCCCCCTGGGCGGCCAGCCACCGGGAGCACTGCGCCGCGCCGGCGCCCAGCTCCAGTACGTCCCGCCCTTTCAGCTCCTCCGGCGGGCCGAGCAGCTCGGCCTCCACCTCGTCCAGCCCCTCGGGGCCCCACACGAAACGGTCGTCGCCGAGGAAGGTGCCGTGCTCGATCTGGTACTCGTCCGCGTTCCGGTCCCACCAGCCACGATTGGCGTGGGAGCTCTCGGTGACACCGGCCTGCCGCCGGGTCGCCTCCGGTTCGGGCGCTTCGGGCTCTTGGATGATCGGCTCCCTCGTCGTACTCTTCCGTCCAACCAGCCGGTCCCGGGCGTGTCGCGGAAGGGGCTCACCGCCCCTGCGTGGCCTCGGATGACGGGAATTGTGCCGGTTATGCGGCGATCCGCCCCGGGTGGGCGGCTTCGCGCATTGACCCTGCCCGGCTGCCCCCGTATGCTACAAGTTGCGCTGCGAGCCTGCGCACCTCAGACGTAGCAGGCTGCGCTTGCATCTGTTGTATGTCCCCTCGGTTTTCGAGGCGTCATCACCGTTTTCCCTGGTGGGCGCTTCCTTGGCTGTCCGGCTTCTGCAGAGCGAAACGGGCTCCGGCGTAGCAGTACCTACGACTTCAATGTCCGTACCGGAGCCCTTTCCCACATGACGAGCAGCACCGAGACCACCGCCACCACCCCGCAGGTTGCGGTCAACGACATCGGTAACGAGGAAGCATTCCTCGCCGCGATCGACGAGACGATCAAGTACTTCAACGACGGCGACATCGTCGACGGCGTCATCGTGAAGGTCGACCGGGACGAGGTCCTGCTCGACATCGGTTACAAGACCGAAGGTGTCATCCCGAGCCGCGAGCTCTCGATCAAGCACGACGTCGACCCCAACGAGGTCGTCGCCGTCGGTGACGAGATCGAGGCCCTGGTCCTCCAGAAGGAGGACAAGGAAGGCCGCCTGATCCTCTCGAAGAAGCGCGCCCAGTACGAGCGTGCCTGGGGCACCATCGAGAAGATCAAGGAAGAGGACGGCATCGTCACCGGTACCGTCATCGAGGTCGTCAAGGGTGGTCTCATCCTCGACATCGGCCTCCGCGGCTTCCTCCCGGCCTCCCTGGTCGAGATGCGCCGCGTCCGCGACCTCCAGCCCTACGTGGGCAAGGAGCTCGAGGCGAAGATCATCGAGCTGGACAAGAACCGCAACAACGTGGTCCTGTCCCGCCGTGCCTGGCTGGAGCAGACCCAGTCCGAGGTGCGCCAGACGTTCCTCACCACCCTCCAGAAGGGTCAGGTCCGTTCCGGCGTCGTCTCCTCGATCGTCAACTTCGGTGCCTTCGTGGACCTGGGTGGCGTCGACGGTCTGGTCCACGTCTCCGAGCTGTCCTGGAAGCACATCGACCACCCCTCCGAGGTCGTCGAGGTCGGCCAGGAGGTCACGGTCGAGGTCCTGGACGTCGACATGGACCGCGAGCGCGTCTCCCTGTCGCTGAAGGCGACCCAGGAAGACCCGTGGCAGCAGTTCGCCCGCACCCACCAGATCGGCCAGGTCGTGCCCGGCAAGGTCACGAAGCTGGTTCCGTTCGGTGCGTTCGTCCGCGTGGACGAGGGCATCGAGGGTCTGGTCCACATCTCCGAGCTGGCCGAGCGCCACGTGGAGATCCCGGAGCAGGTCGTCCAGGTCAACGACGAGATCTTCGTCAAGGTCATCGACATCGACCTCGAGCGCCGTCGCATCAGCCTCTCGCTGAAGCAGGCCAACGAGGCCTTCGGTGCCGACCCGTCGACGGTCGAGTTCGACCCGACCCTGTACGGCATGGCCGCGTCCTACGACGACCAGGGCAACTACATCTACCCCGAGGGCTTCGACCCCGAGACCAACGACTGGCTCGAGGGCTACGAGACCCAGCGCGAGGCCTGGGAGACGCAGTACGCCGAGGCGCAGCAGCGCTTCGAGCAGCACCAGGCGCAGGTCATCAAGTCCCGCGAGGCGGACGAGAAGGCCGCCGCCGAGGGTGGCGAGGCCGCCGCTCCGGCCGCGTCCGGTGGCGGTTCGTACTCCTCCGAGGGTGGCGACCAGTCCGGCGCGCTCGCCTCGGACGAGGCGCTCGCCGCGCTGCGCGAGAAGCTGGCGGGCGGCCAGAGCTGACGCTCCGCGCCGACGCTTGACCGTTGACCGAGGGCCCGCACCTTTCGAGGTGCGGGCCCTCGGTGCTGCGTTCCCCCCCGCTCCCCGGGGAATGCGGGTGGCGCACGGCACGTTGTGCAGTACGAACACGAGGAGGAGCGGTCACTGTGCTTGATCCGCAGGGTTTGTACGCCTGGGAGCCGAAGGGGCTGAGCGTCGTCGACATGGCGCTGGCCCAGGAGTCGGCCGGACTTGTCATGCTCTACCACTTCGACGGGTACATCGACGCGGGGGAGACCGGTGACCAGATCGTCGACCGGCTGCTCGACTCGCTGCCCCACCAGGTCGTCGCCCGGTTCGACCACGACCGGCTCGTCGACTACCGCGCCCGCCGCCCGCTGCTGACCTTCACCCGCGACCGGTGGAGCGACTACGAGGTGCCCGCCCTCGAGGTCCACCTCGTCCAGGACGCCACCGGAGCGCCCTTCCTGCTGCTCTCCGGGCCCGAGCCGGACGTGGAGTGGGAGCGCTTCGCCGCCGCCGTCCGGCAGATCGTGGAGCGGCTCGGCGTGCGCCTGTCGGTGAACTTCCACGGCATCCCCATGGGCGTCCCGCACACCCGCCCCGTCGGCATCACCCCGCACGGCAACCGCACCGACCTGGTCCCGGTGGCCGGCACCGCCTTCGACGAGGCGCAGGTGCCGGGCAGCGCCGAGGCCCTCGTCGAGTACCGGCTGATGCAGGCCGACCACGACGTGCTGGGCGTCGCCACTCACGTGCCGCACTACATCGCCCGCTCCCCGTACCCGGACGCCGCGCTGACCGCCCTGGAGGCCATCACGGCCGCGACCGGACTGGTCCTGCCGGGCGTCGCGCACTCCCTGCGCACCGACGCCCACCGCACCCAGACGGAGATCGACCGCCAGATCCGGGAGGGCGACGAGGAACTCACCGCCCTCATCCAGGGCCTGGAGCACCAGTACGACGCCGCCGCGGGCGCCGAGACCCGGGGCAACATGCTCGCCGAGCCGGTGGAGATCCCGTCGGCGGACGAGATCGGCCGCGAGTTCGAACGCTTCCTGGCCGAGCGGGAGGGCGACAACTGACGCCCTCCGGAACCGGCGCCGCAGGCACCGCCTAGGCTGCTCCCATGCTGAAAGTGGGCCTGACCGGTGGGATCGGCGCCGGCAAGAGCGAGGTGTCGCGGCTGCTCGTCGAACACGGGGCCGTGCTCATCGACGCGGACCGCATCGCGCGGGAGGTCGTCGAACCGGGCACGCCCGGCCTGGCGGCGGTCGTGGACGCCTTCGGCGAGGAGATCCTCACCGCGGACGGCGCCCTCGACCGGCCGAAGCTCGGCTCCCTCGTCTTCGCCGACCCGGAGAAGCTGGCCGTCCTCAACGCGATCGTCCATCCCCTGGTCGGCGCCCGCTCCCGCGAGCTGGAGGAGGCCGCCGCCGTGGACGCGGTGGTCGTCCACGACGTCCCCCTCCTCACCGAGAACGGCCTCGCCCCCCTCTACGACCTGGTGATCGTCGTCGACGCGAGCCCCGAGACCCAGCTCGACCGGCTCGTGGACCGGCGCGGCATGACCGCGCAGGACGCCCGCGCGCGGATGGCCGCCCAGGCGTCCCGCGAGGAGCGCCGGGCGATCGCCGACATCGTCATCGACAACGACGTGCCCCTCGACGCGCTGCGCCGGCGGGTCGGGGACGTGTGGTCCCAGCTGGAGGACCGGGCGTCCCGGCGGTCCCCCGCGGAATAGGGCGCACCGGGCGGGGCGTTGAACCCGTTCAGTGAGGGAAGGATCCCGCCGTGCCCGAGACCAGCGGTTCGACCGGACGTACGCCGGAAACGCATGTCATCGACTTCCGTGCCGCCGAGCAGTTGCTCGCCTCCAGGGACCCGCGCGGTGCCGTGAAACTGCTCGACGGTGTGATCGACGTCCACCCGGAGAACACGGCCGCGCGGCTGCTGCGCGCCCGTGCCTTCTTCGCGGCGGCCCAGCTGCGCCCCGCCGAGCTGGAGTTCTCCCTGGTCCTGGAGCGCGAGCCGGACAACGCCTTCGCCCACTTCGCGCTCGCCCGCACCTATCAGCGGCAGGGCCGCCCCCACCCGGCCAAGCGCCACTTCCGGCTGGCGGCCGCGCTGGACCCGAACCCGGAGTACCTGAAGGCCGCCCGCTTCGACGCCTGACCGCCGCCCGCTAGGGACGGCTGCTCGGCGGCTGGTACGGGGGGACGCCGGGCCCCGGCTGGTAGTGCGGCCCCTGGTGGATGTGCCGGAGGACGACGACCAGGTCGACGGTGATCAGCAGCCACAGCAACCCGCAGAGCAGCGCCCATCCCGGGTGGCCCGAGAGCGCGAACGCCACCGTCCCGGACACCGACCAGACCACGCCCCACACGCTCAGCCAGAACCGCATCCGCAGCGCACTGCGCGCGGTCACCGGCTCACTGCCCGTACGCATACGATCACCACTCCCGTCCGCGCCGGCCCCCGCCGGCCCCTCTGCACGGGGTCCCACCACCCAGCATCCTTCACTCGGTCGGGTGAAGCTCGGCCGGTGGGGAACGGGTGTCCGGACGCCGTCCGTTGGGCGGGCATGGAGCTGAGAATGCGTGAGGGGTACGAGGGCACGGGTCCCGGGGTGATCACCCCGGACGGCTGCGCGGTGGAGCTGTACTCGCGGCTGCCCGTCGGGGACGAGCCGGACGTCATCGCCTCCGCGGTGCCGGCCGGGGCGCGGATCCTGGAGCTGGGCTGCGGGGTCGGCAGGATGACGCACGCGCTGCTGGAGCGCGGCTTCGACGTCACGGCGGTGGACGAGTCCGTGGAGATGCTGGAGCGGGTGCGCGGGGCCCGGACGATACGCGGGTCCATAGAGAGGCTCGACCTCGGCGAGACGTTCGACGTGGTGCTGCTCGCGTCGTTCCTGGTGCACGCGGGGGACGAGGAGGTCCGGCGGGGCATGCTGCGCACCTGCCGGCGGCACCTGGCGGAGGGCGGACGCGTACTGATCCAGCGGGAGGGCGAGGACTACCACACCAATGTGCCGCGCGAGCGGGTGGACCCGTCCGGCTTCACCGTGCGGATCGTGTCGTCGGAGCCGGTCGGTGACGGCGTCGACTCGGTGCACGCGGAGTACGTGTTCCCGGACGCGGTCTGGACCCAGACCTTCCGCGCCCGTCCGCTGACCAGGGAGCAGTTCGAGGCGGCCCTGGGGGAGGCGGGCCTGGAAGTGGACCGCTGTCTGACGGACGACGGGACATGGGTGAGGGCGATCGCGGTGCCCGGCGCCTGAGCGCCCGGGGGCCCGCTCCGGTGCAGCGGACCGCGGGAATCCACACCGTGTAGTCACGGCCTGGCCGTACCGCCGGACCTCTTGCCCCGGCCCCGGCGCCCGTCGGACCCGCCACGCCCGTCGCGTCCGCCGGACCCGTCACGTCCCCCGGACCCGGCGTCCGGGCCACCGGCGAAGCCGCGGCCTTCGGGCCTCGCCGGGCCTCCGGCGCCGCCGGACGGCCCGAAGCCGCCCGGCGGGCCGAACGCGCCGGGCGCGCCCAGCCCCCGCAGCCGTTCCATGTCGCGACGGTCGCGCTTCGTCGGGCGTCCGGCGCCGCGGTCGCGGATGCCGGCCGGGGCGACGGCCTCGCGGGGCGGGGGCGGCGGGGAGTTGTCCACATAGCACTGGACGGCCACCGGGGCGCCGACCCGCTTGCGGATCAGCCGCTTCACCACGACGACCCGCTCCCGGGTCTCGGCCCGCAGCCGCACCTCGTCACCGACGCGCACGGAGTGCGACGGCTTCACGCGCTCGCCGTTGACCCGGACGTGCCCGCCCTTGCAGGCGGCCGCGCCGAGGGACCGTGTCTTGACCAGACGCACCGACCAGATCCAGCTGTCGATCCGCACGGACTCACCGCCGGTCGGCCCCGCCGCCTCCGCGGCGGCCACGGCGGCGGCGGTTGCGGGGTCCTCGGCGTGCTCAGAAGCCATGGTCCCGACCTTAGCTCCCCGGTCCGGCCGGTGGCGCCGGGTTTTCGGCGGCCCCGAACACCTACCGTGGAGACATGGACCCCAGCGGCCTCGACCGGCTCGACCAGCGCATCGCGGGCTGCCGTGCCTGTCCCCGGCTGGTCGAGTGGCGGGAGGAGGTCGCCCGGACCAAGCGGGCCGCCTTCGCGGACTGGACGTACTGGGGGAGGCCGGTGCCGGGGTTCGGGCCGCCGGACGCCCGGCTGCTGATCATCGGCCTGGCGCCGGCCGCGCACGGCGGGAACCGCACCGGACGGATGTTCACCGGGGACCGTTCCGGAGACGTGCTGTACCGGGCGCTGTACGACGTGGGGCTCGCCTCACAGCCGACGTCCGTGCACGCCGGGGACGGCCTGGAGCTGTACGGCGTGCGGGTCACCTCGCCCGTGCACTGCGCCCCGCCCGCCAACAGGCCCACGCCCGAGGAGCGGGACGCCTGCCGGCCCTGGCTGGTGCGGGAGCTGAACCTGCTGCGGCCGACGGTGCGGGCCGCGTTCGTACTCGGCGCCTTCGGCTGGCAGGCCGCGCTGCCCGCGTTCGCCGAGGCCGGCTGGACCGTGCCCCGGCCCCGCCCCGCCTTCGCGCACGGCGCCCATGTCACGCTGGACGCCCCCGACGGCCCCGGTCTGCACCTGTTCGGCTGCTTCCACGTCAGCCAGCGCAACACCTTCACCGGCCGCCTCACCCCCGAGATGCTCAGGGAGGTGCTGCGCACGGCGGCCGGGGCGGCGGGACTGCCTCCGCCGAAATGAAGCTGAGCCGTCTCCGCCGGTACCTCTAGATTGCTCCGATGAGCAGATATCCGGAGATCGAACCGTACGACCACGGCATGCTCGACGTCGGTGACGGCAACCGCGTGTACTGGGAGACCAGCGGCAACCCGCGGGGCAGGCCCGCGCTGGTGCTGCACGGCGGACCGGGCTCGTCCGCGGGCCCCAACCTCCGGCGCTACTTCGACCCCGCGGCCTACCGCATCGTGCTGCTCGACCAGCGCGGCGCGGGACGCTCGACACCGCCCGCGAGCGACCCCGCCACCGACATGCGCGTGAACACCACCGCCCACCTCCTCGCGGACCTGGAGCGACTGCGCGCGCACCTCGGCATCGAACGGTGGCTGGTGTGGGGCGTGTCGTGGGGGTCCGTACTCGGACTGCGGTACGCGCAGACCCACCCCGGGGTGGTCTCCGAACTGGTGCTGACCGGCGTGGCGACCGGCTCCCACGCCGAAGTCGACCTCCTCACCAGGGGGCTGGGGAACATCTTCCCGGAGGCCCACGAGCGGTTCCTCGCCGCACTGCCCGCCGGCGAGCGCGACGGCAACCTGGCCGCCGCGTACAACCGGCTGCTGGAGTCGCCGGACCCGGAGGTGCGGGAGCGGGCGGCGAAGGCCTGGACCGACTGGGAGACCGCGACGATCCCCGCGCCCCCCGGCTCGGTCGCGCGCTTCCAGGACCCGGTGTTCCGCCGGGGCTTCGCCCGTACCGTCACCCACTACTGGGGCAACGACCACTTCCTCGGCGACGGCGGGGCCGGCGACGCGGAGGTGGTCCTGCGCGACGCCCACCTCCTGGAGGGCGTCCCCGGCACCCTCGTTCAGGGCAGTCTCGACTTCGGCAACCTCCTCGGCATCGTCTGGCGGCTCCATCACGCCTGGCCGGGCAGCGAGTTGACGATCGTGGACGAGGCCGGCCACGACGCCGGCCAGGCCGGCGACGACGCGCTGGTGGCGGCGACGGACCGGTACGCGCGCCACGGCGGGTGAACACCGGCCCGCCTTGCTCCATGGGAGGGAATTCCGTTTCCCGACGGGCATGACCGACAAGGCCCGCATACGCTTCCGGTGAGGGGAGGGACGGATTGCGCCATTCCAGCCGAGGAGGGCCGATGGCTGAGCGCGTCGCACAAAGACGTGGATACGGAAAAGGAATCGTCGGCGAGATGCTTGCCGAATTCCTGGGGACGTTCGTCCTGTTGCTGCTGGGCATCGGATCGGTGGCCGTGGCCGTCGTCGGACTTCCCGGTTCGGGCCGGCAGTTCGTGGAATTCGGACCCGCCAACTGGCTCATCATCTCGTGGGGCTGGGGCCTCGCCGTGGTGTTCGGCGTCTATGTGGCCGGCGGCATCAGCGGCGCCCACATCAATCCCGCCGTGACCCTGGCATTCGCCGTACGACGGGACTTCCCCTGGCGGAAGGTGCTGCCCTACTGGCTGGCCCAGGTGCTGGGCGCCTTCGTGGCCGCCGCACTCATCTACGCCTGCTACCACTGGGCCATCGACGCGTCCAACACCAAGGCGGGCCTCCCGCGTGACAAGTCGCTGGGCACCTATTCCATCTTCGCCACGTTTCCCGCCGAATACTTCGGGGATTCCTGGTGGGGACCCCTGCTCGACCAGATCGTGGGAACCGGCATCCTGCTCCTGCTGATCTGCGCGCTCATCGACACCCGCAACACCGCTCCGATGGCGAATCTCCACCCGTTCATCATCGGCCTGGTGGTCGTCGCCATCGGTCTGACGTTCGGCACCAACGCCGGATACGCGATCAATCCCGCGCGAGACTTCGGCCCACGGCTCTTCACGTTCTTCGAAGGCTGGGGATCGATCGCCCTGCCCGGGACGTTCGGCTGGTTCAGCGACTACTGGTGGATCCCCATCGTCGGACCGCTCATCGGCGGGGTCCTCGGAGTGTTCGCGTACGACCTGATCATCAGCCCGGTGCTCAAGGCCAGGATGGGCGACGCCGAAGAGGGCCCGGCCACGGAAGAGCCCTCGTAACGCCAGGAGGTGGCAGCGATGCCCGAATTCGTCGGTGCCGTGGACCAGGGGACCACCAGCACACGCTTCATGATCTTCGACCACTCCGGCAACGAGGTGGCCAGGCACCAGCTCGAGCACCGGCAGATCCTGCCGCGCTCGGGCTGGGTGGAGCACGACCCGGTGGAGATCTGGGAGCGCACCAACACGGTGATCCAGAACGGCCTCCGGGCCGGCGGTCTGACGGCCGAGGACCTGCGGGCCATCGGCATCACCAACCAGCGTGAGACGACGGTGGTCTGGGACCCCCGGACCGGCCGCCCGTACTACAACGCCATCGTGTGGCAGGACACCCGCACGGACCGCATCGCCGCGGCCCTCGAACGCGAAGGCCACGGCGACGTCATCCGGCACAAGGCGGGGCTGCCGCCGGCCACCTACTTCTCCGGCGGCAAGATCAAGTGGCTGATGGAGAACGTGGACGGACTGCGCGAGGCCGCCGAGGCCGGCCATGCCCTGTTCGGCAACACGGACGCCTGGGTGCTGTGGAACCTCACCGGCGGACCCAACGGCGGTGTGCACGCCACCGACGTGACCAACGCCAGCCGCACCATGCTGATGAACCTGGAGACCCTGGACTGGGACGACGAACTCCTCGGCATCTTCGGCATCCCGCGCGCGATGCTGCCGGCCATCCACGCCTCGTCCGACCCCGAGGCGTACGGCACGGCCCGCACCTCGCGGCCGCTGAGCGCCGCCGTCCCGATCACCGGTGTCCTGGGCGACCAGCACGCGGCGACCGTCGGCCAGGTCTGCTTCTCACCCGGCGAGGCCAAGAACACCTACGGCACCGGCAACTTCCTGGTGCTCAACACCGGTACGGAGCTGGTGCGTTCGCAGCACGGGCTGCTGACGACGGTGGCGTACCAGTTCGCCGGGCAGCCCGCGGTGTACGCGCTGGAGGGATCCATCGCCGTCACCGGCGCGGCCGTGCAGTGGCTGCGCGACCAGCTGAAGATCATCAACAGCGCCCCGGAGAGCGAGCAGCTGGCCCGCCAGGTGGACGACAACGGCGGGATGTTCTTCGTCCCGGCCTTCTCGGGCCTGTTCGCCCCCTACTGGCGTTCCGACGCCCGGGGCGCCATGGTCGGGCTGGCCCGCTACAACACCGGCGCGCACATCGCGCGGGCCACGCTGGAGGCCATCTGCTACCAGAGCCGCGACGTGGTCGAGGCCATGGAGCAGGACTCGGGCGTGCACCTGGACGTGCTCAAGGTCGACGGCGGCGTGACCGCGAACGACCTGTGCATGCAGATCCAGGCCGATGTGCTGGGCGTCCCGGTCAGCCGTCCGGTGGTCGCCGAGACCACCGCGCTGGGCGCCGCCTACGCCGCCGGGCTCGCCGTCGGCTTCTGGAACGACACGGACGAGCTGCGCTCCCACTGGCAGGAGTCGAAGCGCTGGAGCCCGGAGTGGTCCGAGGAGCAGCGCCAGGAGGGCTACCAGGACTGGAAGCGGGCCGTGGAGCGCACCCTGGACTGGGTCAAGGTCACCTGAGCCCGCACCCGGGCCCGGCTCCACCCCGGGCCCGGTCCGCCCCGGCCCGCGTCAGCGGTCGGCGATGTCCTCGCGGAGGCCGTCGGAGAACTCCCACCACGCCAGCGAGAGCCAGTCGCCGTGGACGAAGGCGTCGACGGACGAGCCGCGGCCACGGACCGTGACGGTCGTTCCCGGCGGGTAGACGGTGCCGGACAGCCCCGGCACCGGGACCAGCAGAGTTCCCAGTCGCTGTGCTGCCATTTCCCCGCCTCTTCCTCTCTTCGTGCTGGATCGGCATCGGACTCGTATGCCCCATGTCGCCGCAGATTACCGGTTTGCCCGACCGGGTGGAGAGCGGAACCATGAGAGATGACTCACCCGAGATCGGAGGTCTCAGCCATGAAGGCCGTCGTGTACAAGGGACCGTTCAGCGTCGAGGTCGAAGACGTCGAGAAGCCCACCGTCCAGCATCCGAACGATGTGATCGTGAAGGTCAGCTCCACCGCGATATGCGGCTCCGACCTGCACATGTACGAGGGCCGCACCGCGGCCGAGCCGGGCATCGTCTTCGGCCACGAGAACATGGGGATCATCGAGGAGGTCGGCCAGGGCGTCACCTCGCTGAAGCAGGGTGACCGCGTGGTCATGCCCTTCAACGTCGCCTGCGGATTCTGCCGCAACTGCGCCGAGGGCTTCACCGGCTACTGCCTGACGGTCAACCCCGGCTTCCCGGGCGGCGCCTACGGCTATGTCGCCATGGGCCCCTGGAAGGGCGGCCAGGCCGAGTACCTGCGCGTGCCCTACGCCGACTTCAACTGTCTGAAGCTGCCGCAGGGGAAGGAGCACGAGACCGACTTCATCCTGCTCGCCGACATCTTCCCCACCGGCTACCACGGCTGCGAACTCGCCCAGGTCCGCCCCGGTGAGAGCGTCGCGGTGTACGGCGCGGGGCCGGTCGGGCTCATGGCCGCCTACTCGGCGCTGCTGCGCGGCGCGAAGAAGGTGTTCGTCGTGGACCGGGTCGCCGAGCGGCTGCAGAAGGCCCAGGAGATCGGCGCGGTCCCCATCAACTTCGCCGAGGGCGACCCGGTCGAGCAGATCAAGGACCAGACCGACGGGGTCGGCACGGACAAGGGCGTCGACGCCGTGGGCTACCAGGCCACGAAGGGCGGAACGGACCGCGAGGAACCGGCGACGGTGCTGAACTCGCTGGTCAACACGGTCCGCGCGACCGGAGCGCTCGGCGTGCCCGGCCTGTACGTCCCGTCCGACCCCGGGGCCCCGGACGAGCAGGCCAAGCAGGGCATGCTGCTCGTCGCGATCGGCAAGCTCTTCGAGAAGGGCCTGCGGGTCGGCACGGGGCAGTGCAACGTGAAGCGCTACAACCGGCAGCTGCGCGACATGATCATCGAGGGCAGGGCGAAGCCCAGCTTCGTGGTCTCCCACGAGCTGCCCCTGGACCAGGCGGCGTCGGCGTACGACAAGTTCGACAAGCGGATCGAGGGCTACACCAAGGTCGTACTGCACCCGTAGCCGCGCCGGCGGCTACGGCCGCCACACGTAGCGGACGTCCGGCTCCCGCTCCTCGTTCCCGGCGCCGTCCGTCCACTCCACGGCCGTGAAGCCGTGACGCTCGTAGAAGCGGTGCGCGGGGCCGTTGACCTGGAAGGTCCACAGCGTGAGGCCCCCGGGGCTGCGCTCCTTGGCCAGCGCGACGAACCGGTCGCCGATCCCGCGTCCGCGCCACTCGGGGGCGAGGTACAGCTGCTCGAGTTCCTCGCCCTCCAGCACCATCACCCCGGTCACGGCCCCGCCCGCCGCCTCCGCCAGCCAGGTGTCCCGCGCGGGCACCAGCACGTGCCGGAAGTACGCGCGGACCTCGTCGTCGGACCGCGGCCGGACCACGCCCGGCAGCGCGGCGGCGAACGACCGCAGCCAGACCGCGGCGGCGGCCTCGGCGTCGGACGCCAGCGCCCGCCGCAGCAGCACGTCCCGTGCGCCGTTCGTCATGAGTCCCCGGCCTCCGGCACGACCGCCGTAGCCGTGATCTCCACGAGCTGCCCGGTGTACCCGAGGCAGGCCACGCCGATCAGGGTCGACGAGTGGGGGCCCGTGCTCAGCCCGGACGCCCTGACCACCTCCCACACGGCGGCCAGCACCGCGGGCTCACTGCTCACCACGTACACGTCGGTCGTGACGACGTGTGCCAAGTCGCTCCCCACCGCGTGCAGTTGCTCCTCGAGATTGGCGATCACCCGCTGGGCCTGCCGCACCGGATCGCCCTCGCCCACGAGGTCTCCCGCGGCGTCCAGCGGGACCGACCCGGCGAGGAACGCCAGCCTGGTGCCCGCCTCGACGACGGAGGCGTGGGAGTAGACGGGCGGTGGGAAGAGCGTGGGGACGGTGACGCGCCGGATCACGCGGGCTCCGATCTCGGGGGGACGGAAGGCACCCCGCATCGTCCCCCGGTGGGCCTGCCGCCGCACCCGAGTTTCCCGGCCGCGCCGCGCGCGCCCGCCCCGGTGTGCCGGTGTCTCGGCCCCGCCCCGCAACTGACGGACGTTCGTGGGCTCTTGAGTTGTCAACGCGCGTAGGTGCAAGCTGAGCGGTGCATGTAACGCATCAGGTCGTGACGGTCATGCGTGATTGTCATGCGCCTGTCATGTTGTGTCCGTTGTCCCGAACCGCCAGGAGCCCCCATGCCCCCGCGCATCGCAGCAACCCGCCGGCGCCTCACCACCGCGACCCTGGTCGCGGCCACCGTCTCCGCGCTCACCCTCACCGCGATGCCCGCCGGTGCGGCCCCCTCCCCGGCGCCTACGGCCGCCGCCCAGGCCCAACAGGCCCCCTCGGCTCGTGACTTCGCCCAGGCCGCCGCCCGTCACGGCGTCCCCCGCGACCTCCTCGTCGCCGTCGGCTGGAGCGAGACGCACCTCGACGGCCACAACGGCGCGCCGAGCCAGGCCCACGGCTTCGGCGTCATGCACCTCGTCGACAACCCCGGCCACCGGACCCTGCGCGAGGCCGCCGAACTCACCGGCCGCCCGCTCGCCCAGCTGCGCGCCGACCCGGCGGCCAACATCGACGGCGCCGCCGCCGTGCTGCGCTCCTATGCCGACGACCTCCGGCTGAGCGCCACCGAGCGCCGCGACCCGGGCGCCTGGTACCGGGCCGTGGCCCGTTACAGCGGCGCCGGGAAGCAGGCCGCCGCCCGCTACGCGGACACCGTCTACGACTTCCTCGCCAAGGGGCTGCTCGCCCGGCCGGGCGGCGCCGACAGCGCCGAGGAGATCGTGGTCGTCGGGCGGCGCGTCAGCCCCGACAAGGGCGCCTACGCCGCCCCGTCGGCCGGGGACGCCTCCTTCGGCGTCCAGAGCACCGACTACGGGCCGGCGCGGTGGGTGCCCGCCTCGCCGAGCAACTACACGGCCGGGCGCTCCGCGGCCATCGACAAGGTGGTCGTCCACGTCACCCAGGGCTCCTACGCCGGCGCGATCAGCTGGTTCCAGAACCCGGCCGCCCAGGTCAGCGCGCACTACGTCATCCGCTCCTCGGACGGCGAGGTCACCCAGACGGTCCGCGACCGCGACACCGCCTGGCACGCCCGCTCCGCCAACTCGTCCTCCCTGGGCATCGAGCACGAGGGCTGGGTGGACGACCCGAGCTGGTTCACCGACTCGATGTACCGCTCCTCGGCGGCACTCACCCGGCACCTGTGCGACACCTACGGCATCCCCAAGGACCGTACGCACATCCGCGGCCACAGCGAGCTCCCGGACAACGACCACACCGACCCCGGCGCGCACTGGAACTGGGCGTACTACATGGAGCTGGTCGGCGGCACCGCCGGCAGCACGGACGGCATCAGCTTCAGCTCCTACCCGACGCTGAAGAGGGGTGCCACCGGCGAACACGTCAGGGCGCTGCAGACGCTGCTGAAGGCCCAGTCCTTCGACCCGGGCACGGTGGACGGCAGCTTCGGGCCGGCGACCGAGAGCGCGGTGAAGGCCTTCCAGGCGTCGCGGAAGCTGGTGGCAGACGGTGCGGTGGGCCCGAAGACATGGACCGCGCTGCTCTCCGCCGGCCAGGTCGTCACGGTGCGCGGCGGGAGCACGGGCGAGGCGGTCAAGCGGCTGCAGCGTGCGCTGACCGCCGCGCTGGGCAGGACGGTGGCCGTCGACGGCACCTTCGGCTCCGCCACCGAGAGCGCGGTCGTCTCCTACCAGAGCAGCCGCGGTCTGACGGCGGACGGCATCGCCGGACCGGCCACCTGGAGCGCCCTCCAGTCCGGACGCTGACCCGGACCGGCCCGGGAACTCAGCCGCCCCCGCCCGCCCCGCGCCGCACGCGGGACGGGCCGCGGGCGGGGGGCACGTATGTCGTTCGACCGTGCGCGGGCGTCCCCGTACGCTGCCCACGGGCCGGCCCCGCCGCCCGGACGACCGTCGCCGACCGCCAGGAGCCGCCGCCGTGCCGCCCTCCCCCTCCGACCGGGCCTTCCTCGACGCGACCGCCGGCCGGCTCGCCGCCCTCCCCGGCGTCCGAGCCGTCGCACTCGGCGGCTCGCGCGCCCAGGGCACCGAGCGCCCGGACAGCGACTGGGACCTGGCGGTCTACTACCGGGGCGCCTTCGACCCGGACGACCTGCGCGCGGTCGGCTGGGAGGGCGAGGTCTCCGAGATCGGCGGCTGGGGCGGCGGCGTCTTCAACGGCGGCGCGTGGCTCACCATCGACGGGCGCCGGGCCGACGTCCACTACCGCGACCTCGACGTCGTCGAGCACGAACTGGCGGAGGCGGCGGAGGGCCGCTTCCGCGTCGAGCCGCTGATGTTCCACCTGGCCGGCATCCCGACGTACCTGCTGGCCGCCGAACTCGCGGTCAACGAGGTGCTGCGCGGCGAACTGCCCCGCCCCGCCGCCTATCCGCGGGCACTGCGCGAGTCCGCCCCGCCCCGCTGGCACGGCACGGCCACCGCCACCCTGGCCTACGCGAAGGACGGGCACGCTCCCCGGGGCGCGCTCACCCAGGTGGCCGGGAGCATCGCCGTCGCCGCGACCCAGACCGCCCACGCGGTACTCGCGGCGCGCGGCGAGTGGGTCACCAACGACAAGGGCCTGATCCGCCGTGCGGGGCTGACCGGAGCCGATGCCCTGCTGGAGTCGCTGACGGCGAGCCCGGACGCCCTCGTCCATGTGGTCACGGCGGCGGAGGCGCTGTTCGAGGGTGCCGTCGAGGCGGCCGTGCGGCGCTCCGGCTGAGCGTCGGCCGAGGGGCGGGGGTGGCCCGCCGGGTCACGGTCTCACGGGCTGGGCAGGGCTTCGGGGTCCTCGTCCGTCGGGTGCGGAAGCGGGGGCGGGGCAGTGGTGGGTGGTGTGACGAGGAAGGCCGCCGACGGGTCGACGTCGCCGGCGTGGAACAGGGTGGGCAGGTCGTGGTCGAGGAGGCCCGCCATCTCGATCGCCACCCGGCCCTGGGCGTGAGCCGAGCGGATCGACTGGCCGTCGGCGACGGCCGCGTAGAAGCGCGCCGCGTAGGTGATCGCGTCGATGTCCCCGATGGACGCCGACATGCCGATCGCCAGCGGGACGGTGTCGACCAGGCGGGACGCCTGGGGAGCGGAGTCGCAGGAGTTGAGCAGCACCAGCAGCGGCTGCTCGTCCACCGCGGCGATGGCACGGGCGAAGGCCCTGGCGGAGACGACGGCGCCGTCGTGGAAGTGGTCGGTGTCCTGCTCGAAGACGATGAGGTCCTCCGCGCTGTGACCCGAGAAGTGCACGACGTGCGGCCGGAACCGGGTGAGTCCGTCGAGGAGGTGGGCGGCCGTCGCCGCGGGGTGGGCGTCCAGTTCCACGAGGTCGCGGTGGAGCGCGCGCTCCACCGCCGCGCGGATGCGCGCCTGTTCGCGGGTGATGCGCAGGTCGCCGCCGGCCGCCGCGCCGAGCATCAGGACCCGCAGGGGCTCCGGCCTGGGTGCGCGCAGGTGCCTCAGGACGTCGTTCATCTTCCCCTCCGTCAGGGTCAGTCGTGCGTCGATCCGTGCCTGTTCGGAGGCGATCCGCAGTATCGCCTCCCGCCGTTCCTGCCGCAGTACCGTCTCCACGGCCTCGCGCTCCTCCGCCTCCGCCTCCGCGCGGAGTGCGTCCAGTGCCGCCGCCCGGGTGCCGAGGCGGGCGCCGCGGGCCTCCCACGAAGCGGCGTCGCGCGCCGCGGTGTTGGCGTCCCTCTCGCGCCGGGCGGCGGTGCGGAGCCTGCTGTCGCGGATGCCGGCGCTCCGGGTACGTGCCGCCGAGGCGCGCTGCTGGGTGGCGGCGGCACGGGCCGAGGCCTCCTTCCGCCGCAGTGAGGCCGCCCGCCGCTCGGCGTCCGCCTGTGCCTTTCTCGCCTGTTCCAGTCTGGCGCGGTATTCCCGTGCGGTCATGAAACTCCTGGGACGGTTTCCGGTGTGCCGAGAGTGCGCCGTGCGCCCCGCGAGAAAGGGAATGTGCCCGCAGCATAAGGCGATTAACCCGTCATGGGGAGGGGAACGACCTGAAGGCGGAGCCGGAGTGTTCCGGAACGCGGGGGGTGGCGTCATGGGGTCGGAAAGACTGAGACAAATGCTGAGCGAAGTCGATCCAGTTGTGCTCGATTTTGTTCGAGGGGGTCATGTCGCGGGCCTTGACGTACCGGACGGTGAAACCGGCGACGACTCTTCCGCATTGCACGACGGGCTGCACCTCGCGGCGGAGGGCGCCGGTACCGCGGCGGCCGCGCTGCTGACCTGGCGGTCGCTGCGGGACGCGAAGTCCTGGTGGCGCAGGAAGCGGGACGCCGACGCCGCTGGGACCGGCGCGGCGCCGGACCCCGGCGACCGCGGGCTTCCGCCGGCGCAGGACGCGCGGAGCGAGAAGAAGCCGAAGGAGGAAGTCAGGCTGAAGCGCTCCGATCTGGTGGATCTCGCTCGTCGGGAACTGATCGAGGAATTCGATCTTCCGGAGGACGAGCCGCTGGAGATCCGCGAACAGGATTACGAAGTGAGCGAAGCCGCTTGGCGATTCGTCTTCGTGTCCGGCGCCGACGCATACGAGGTCCTGGTCGTGGCGAAGGGGAGCAGGGCCGCGGTGCTCAAGTACAACCACACCAGAGAATAGGGGGGCGCGAAATGAGCAATGTGATTCCGGGATTCCTGACGGCGCACCGGCGATACCTGGCGCGGGTGGAGCTCGCGTCGGGCGAGCCGGCGACCCTGTACATCGAGGACGTGCAGTTCCTCTACCCTCCGCACCAAGTGCAGTTTCCGGTCCTCCGGCAGCGGAATCCGGTCGTCCAGCACTTCTTCGTGGCGCGCGAACACGAGCGGCTGGAGATCGCCTACCACCCCGGCCTGGCGACCCGCGCCGGCCACACCGCCGAGGACATCGCGCTGATCCTTTACTACGCCCGTGAACTGGCGGGCACCTTCGCACGGATCCGCAACCGGACGGCTCTCAACGGTGTTCGGGTCACCGACTTCGACACCGGGCACGCCTCGGGGTTCTCCTACCACGCCAAGGACCGGATCAAGGACGGGGCGCACGCGGCCCTGTACGGCCTCGGCGCCGGCCGCACCGCCTGGCGCAGCTTCTCGGACGGGGCGGCGGCCCTGCGCAGCCTCACGGAATGGGCGCAGGGGCGCAGCCGCGCCAAGGGCTACTACGTCGTGGAGGACGACTGGCTCTCGGACGAGCCCGTGATCCTGCACCCCCTCCACTTCAACGACCTGGAGCCACTGGGCTCCTGAGACCACCGGGTTCCGGACCCCGCCCCCCGCGCCCGCGGCCGGGAGTGCGGAACGCACACCGCTCAGGAACGGTCGCGGAGCGTCGTATAGGCGGCCCACGCGTCCAGCAGCGGCGGAACGACCGAGTGCCGCGGGCCGGGTCCGTGGGTGACCGCGTGCCGTACGGCCGCCGGGGCGGCCGCCGGGAACGCCGAACACAGCAGGGCGGCCGCACCCGTGACGAACGGCGCGGCGGCGCTCGTGCCGTTCAGGACGAGGGGCCGCCCGCCGGGTCCCGGCGCCACGACGCGCTCGCCGGGGGCGCCGACTCCATGGCGGCCGATGGACGCGCCCAGGTTGGACTGGGGCATGGGGCGCCCGGCGCGGTCGTACGCGGTCACCGGGACGACCCAGGGGTGTCCGGTGAGGACGGAGGAGCCGAGCCGCCCCTGGTTCCCCGCGGCGGCCACGAGGATCACGCCCCGGTCGGCGGCATGGTCGAGGGCGGCCTCCAGAGCGGGGTCGCGGGCACCGGAGGGCGCGGGCTGGGCCATGCTGAGGTTCAGGACGTGGACGCCCGCGTCGACGGTCTCCGTGATGGCCTCGGCAAGCTCTGCCGTCCGCACGCCCAGGAGGCAGGTCGCGGGTCCGCCGCCGGCCGGCCGGTCCGTGAAGAGGGGCCGGGACACCAGGGTGCAGCCGGGGCAGACGCCTTCGGCCCCGGCGATGACCGCGGCGACGGCGGTGCCGTGCGCACAGCAGACGTCGGCACGGTGGCAGGTTCCCGCACGGGCTGCCGGCCCGAGTTCCCGCACCGGGCGGCCCCCGAAGGCGGGGTGGTCCGGGGCGACACGGCCGTCGATCAGGCCGACGACGACCGAGGACCGGCCGGAGGTGCGCGCCCTGAGCGGCGTGAGGCGGATCAGGTCCAAGGGGTCCACGGGTGCCCTCCCGTCTGCGGCCGGGGTACGGGTGGGGCCGGTCACCGCCCCCGCGGCCCCGCCGGACGGGGCGAGGGCCGCCGGGGCGTCGGGTGGTGCCGCTCCTCCGGGCGCGTGCGGCCCGGAGGTAGCTCATCCCGCGGTCACCACTTCTCCGAGCAGAACTCCTTCACGCACTTCCGCACGCACACGGGGAAGTTGTGGGAGCCCTGGCACTTGTGGCGGCAGACCGGGGCCAGTTCCTCCTCGCAGGTGAACTGCTGGGGGAGGAACAGATCACCGGGTTTCACTCCGCGAGCCGCCGGTTCGACGGCGAATCCGGGGATACGCATGTCCGTTCGCCTCTTCCTCTCTCTCGTGTCTCTCGTGGTTCACCGGGCGTAGTAGGGCTGGAGCGCGGTCACCCGGAAGGGGAAGAGCCCCGCCAGACCGACCCGGGCGGACCACTGCTCGGTGACGTTGGTCCTGCGGTGGGTGTAGGAGAAGACGACCGTGATGACGATGTGCGATCCGGAGCTGAGCCGGGAGGGCCCGGCCTCCACCGCGGAGAGCGTGTAGCCCTCGGCGTACCGCTCGTGGGTCTTCCGGTAGATCTCCTGGTCCCTGACCGCCAGGTAGTTGAGCGCCCGGTCGGCCGGTTCGGTGCCCGCGTTGTCGCCGAGCTGGAGCAGCCGGTCGAGCAGGGCTCCGGCGGTCCTCTCGAACTCCTTGCGGGAGGTGTCGTCGGGACGGTCGACCGCTCGGATCAGCTCCTTGCTGTCGAAGGCCCAGATCTTCTCGACGCGGACCAGCGGGACGGAGAGCCCCTGGCAGGTGCCCGGCGGCGCGACCGGCCCGAGACGGCCGACGGCCACGGCGAGGTCGCGCCGGCCGGTGACCGGGCGCAGGGCGTCCACGAGGTCGTCCAGACCGGCCGGGTCGGCGGGCTCCAGGATGTAGGTGTCGACCCCCTGCACGGAGAGGACGTAGCACATCTGCCGCGCGATGTAGTGGTTCTCCGGGTCGGACAGGACGCGGTGGAGCGCGTCCGCGTCGGTGGCGTCGGCGGTGCCTGAGGCGCTCGCCGCCTGGAAGAACTCGTGCTGTACGGAGAGGTCGGGGAAGACTGCGTGGACCCGGCCCAGGACGTAGACGTAGCCCGCGTCGGTGTCGCCGCCGGACGCCCGGCCGGCCTCGTCGGAGGCGGCTGTGCCGCCTCCGCATCCGCAGGAGGCCTGGGTGACGGCGGGCTCACCGGGCGCGGGACGCGGGTCCTCGGGGCTGGGAGCGGACGCCGGCCGCACCCCGGTCTCCGCCGGAGGGCTCACGTCCGTGACGACGTCGGTGGTCTCGGGGTCCATCGGTCACTCCTCACCCATGCTCTGCCGGGCCCTCCGGCCACGGCGGGCCCGGACTCCGGCCGTCCTGATCGTCTACGCGCCCCGGAGGCGCCTCAGCGGTCCCGGCCGCCGATCGTCATCCACCGGTTCAGCGCCTCGGCCCTGCGGCCGCAGCCGCCGCAGGGCCGGACCCCCACGGCCGTGGTCAACCGGGTGACGGCGTCGCCCAGCCCGATCTCCGCTCCCTCACGCGCGAATCCCGGGATACGGGCCCGGTGGCGGGGCCGGTCGTGACGGCGGGCGCCACAAGGGTCGTCCGCCGCCCGTTCCCCGGCCCCACGCCCCCTTGTCCCACCGTCAACCATCCTGCTCACACCCCGGTGTTGACCACTTTCCGGGCATCTCCACACTTCTCCATCGTCCTCCCGGCGCACTCCGTGCGCACCTCGGGCGGACCGGCCTCCCCGAACCCGTGGAACACGTGACAACGGCGTTACGAGAGACGGGGGTTGGAGCGTCCGTGCCCGCCGCGCCCCGGCGGTCCGGCGACCGGGCGTCGGAATACGCGGGGTCGGCTGGCCCGTTCACCTTGATGGAGACCAGGGATGACCGCAGGGTCGCCCACCCGGAAGGTCGAGGCGACAGCCGTGTCCACACGGAGCGTAGGACGGTACGAGGTCTCGCGCCGCTGACGTGGCGCGCGGTCCGCATTGTCATCTCGTGGAAACGGGAGCGTTCGCTTCGTTTCCACGGGAGCGATTACCGTGGGAGGCGCGTTTCGTTCCGCCCGGTCATCGTCGCCCGCGAGCACCCTCCGCCCTGACGCGACGACTGGAGCCCCGTGACCCGTGCCGTACCCCCGTGGCTGGCCCACGCCCTGCGCGCCCAGCGGGGACCGGTGCCGTGGAGCGCGGTCACGCGCGGTGCGCTGGGCGGCGGGCCGCTGCTGCTCGCCGCCGTCCTCGCCGGGCGGCCCACGCTCGGCGTGGTCGCCGCCATCGGCGCCATGTTCGCCGGGATCAACGACCGGCCCGGCAGCCGGCGGGCCTCCGTCGGACGGATCGGCGGGCCCGCGCTCGCCGGGGCGGCGGGGCTGGTCGTCGGCACGTACGCCGGTGACCATCTGCCGGCCGTCCTGCTCACCCTGCTGCTCACCCTGCTCGGCCTGGCCGCCGGGGCGGTCAGCGCGCTCGGGCCGGTCGGGTCCGCCGTCGGGACACAGCTGCTGGTCGGGGCCGCCGTCGGGGCGGGGATGCCGCTGCCCGAGCCCGGCTGGCTGCGGGCGTCCGCCTTCCTCGCCGGCGCCGGATGGCTGCTCCTGCTGCGCCTCGCGCTGCCCACGCCCGGCTCGCTCGCCGGGAACTTCCGGTTCGACGGCGAGCGGGACGCCGTCGCCGGGGTGTACGACGCCGTCGCCGCGCTGCTCGAAGCGACCGGCTCGGAGACGGCCACCGCACGCCGGGCCGCCCTCACCGCCGCCCTCGACCAGGCGCAGGACGCCCTCGCCGGGCCCCGGCTGCGGCCGCACCCCTCCACCGCGGCCGAACGCCGGCTGCACGCCCAGTACGCCGCCGCCCTGCCGCTCGCCGAGGCGGCCACCGCGCTGGCCTGGGCCGGGGAGCCCGTGCCGGCCCGCGCCTCCGAAGGACCCCGGCGCCTCGCCACCGCCGTACGCGGCGCCGCCCCGACCGGCCCGCTGCCCGCCCCCTCCCGGACCGTCCCCGCACTGCGCGCCCTCGACGACGCACTGCTGCACGCCGCCGAGGCCTTCGACCGGGCCGACGGCGGCGGCCTGCACGCCCGCAAGCGGTCCCGCGCCGCCCGGCTGCGCACCGTCCTCGGCGCCCGCGGCCGGGAGTACGGAACGCGGGTCGCGCTCTGCTTCGGGGCGAGCGCCGGCCTCGCCCAGGCCCTGCACCACACCCACTGGTACGGGCAGCACACCCACTGGTACTGGCTTCCCGCCACCGCCGTCTTCCTCGTCAAACCCGACCTCGGTCCGCTGGCCTCCCGGGTGCTGTCCCGGGCCGCCGGGACCGTGCTCGGGGCGCTCCTGTTCGCCGGGCTGGCGGCCGTGCTGCCCCGGCCGGAAGGCCTCGTCGCCCTCGTCGCGGTCAGCGGGGCGCTGATCCCCGTCGCCACCCGGCACTTCGCCGCGCAGACCGCCGTCGTCACCGTGCTCGTGCTGGCCCTGGTGATGGCCGGCGGCGAACCCCAGGCCTCCCTGGGACGCATCGGCGAGACCCTGCTGGCCTGCGCCGTCGTCCTGGTCGCCGGCCATCTCCCGCTGCCCGGACAGCGCGGCGGCGACGCCATCCGCGCCCGGCTCACCGAGGCCGGCGGCGCCGCGCAGGCCTACCTCGACCACGTACTGGGCGGGTCCGGCGACCGCCGGGCCCGCTGGGCGCTGCGCCGTGAGGCCTACCGCACCCTCGCCGAGGCCCGCGCCGCCATCGCCCTCGCCTCCGCCGAACTCCCGTCGCTCTCCCGGCACGCCGACGGCACCGACGACATCGCCGCCACCCTCGAACTCCTCGTCGACACCACCACCGCCTGCGCCGTCCACCTCGACGACACCGGCGGTCCCGACCCCCGGCACGTCGAACGGCTGGCGGAGCTCGCGGACCGGGTGCGGACCCGTGGGGGCGTCGCGGTGCGGCTTCCCCCGGGCCACGACCGCGTCGTCTGCTGAAGAGTTTTTCGCGGCGCGGCGATGAGTTCCGGTGCGACCGCCGGTCATTCCTGGCAACGGGATTCGTCGCACAGGAGGAATCATGTCGCTTCCGGAAGTCGCCTCACGCGCCGAATGGCGCGCGGCGCGCCAGGAACTGCTGGTCAAGGAGAAGGCCGCCACCCGCGCGCGGGACGCGCTCAACGCCGAGCGGCGCCGGCTGCCCATGGTCGCCGTCGACCGGGAGTACGTCTTCGAGGGCGGGGACGGCAAGGTCACGCTGGCCGACCTCTTCGAGGGGCGGCGCCAGCTCGTCGTGTACCACTTCATGTTCGCCCCCGAATGGGACGCCGGATGCCGCAGCTGCTCCGGGTTCCTGGACCAGATCGGTCACCTCGCCCACCTGAGGGCACGGGGCACCACGTTCGCGGCCGTCTCCCGGGCGCCGTACACGAAGATCCTGCCGTTCAAGGCGCGGATGGGCTGGACGCTGCCCTGGTACTCGTCGTACCTCTCCGAGTTCAACGCGGACTTCGAGGTGACCGTCGCAGACGAGGGGGAGCTCACCGAGCGGCCCGGCCTGAGCTGCTTCCTGCGCGACGGCGACCGGGTCTTCCACACGTACTCGACGTACGAGCGCGGTCTCGACGGGCTCGGCTCGACGACCAGCCTGCTGGACCTCACCGCCCTCGGCCGGCAGGAGGAGTGGGAGGAACCCAGGGGGCGCGCGTCGGCTCTCGGGGCGCCCGCGGGAAGCGACCGCGTCCGCTATCACGACGAGTACGACGACTGACACACAAGGTGACGGATTGCTCCGTAGAGCCGAGGCCCGGATCACACTTGGCGGTGAACGGGTGTCAACTACGTCTCAGTACCGTCACTGAGCAGGGCGTTCGCCCCATGGTTGGCGTTTAACTCTTACGAGTACAACGCAACATGGAGGTGGCAGGGTGAACGGGCGAACGGTGCTCGAACGCTTTCCCGCGGGTGGGCCGCGCGGTTCCTGGCCGGCGGAGGAGTTCGCGCACGCGCGACGCCTGGAGGGCCTGCCCGCTGAGGTCGTCATGGACCTCGCGACCGACATGTTCCTGGTGATCGTCCGCGGCGACGGCGGCGGGGGTGACGCGACGGCGTGACCAGGGAGCTCCGGGTACCGCCGGGTGTCGCCGGGCCGGGCCGAGCGCCCGGGGGTGTTCAGGCGGTGACCGGGCGCGACCAGGTGGGCGTGGTGCCGGTCAGCCGGCACAGGGTGAGGTAGAGCGGGATCGGCGGCGTGTAGGGCAGCGTGCCGTCGGGGCGGTGGATCAGTCCGGGAAGGCCCGGGGCGCCGGAGGCGTCCGACGGGCCGGGGAGGACCGCGCCGGTCGCGTAGTGCGCGGGGGCGGGCCACTCCAGGGCGTAGTCGGAATCGGACGGGACCAGCCACCACCAGTGCGCGTCGTCGGCGTACACGCAGCCCACGCGGGGCAGTCTCGGCAGCACCAGCGGGCCGAGGCGGGCGGGCGCCGCGACCGCGTCACAGCCCATGGGCGCGGTCATCCCCTCCGGGACGGGCAGCCGCCGGGGGGTGCCGGGGGTGCTCCGGCCGCGCTGGATCCGCACCAGCGAGTCCAGGCTCAGCACGCGGGTGCCGGACAGGGCCGTCACGCCCGGCCCCAGGTGCGGGGGGCGCGCCGGCCCGCGGGGACCGGGTGGTGCCGGTGCCCGGGGGCGGCCGCCCTGGTGCGGTGCGACTGCTCGGGCTCGTCGGGGTCGCTGTCGTCCGGGGTGCCGGGCGGGCCGGGCTTCGGACGGGCGCCCCAGCCGAGGTCGCCGGTGGGCTCCGCGGGTTCGGCGGTTTGTGCTGGTTTCGCGGGTTCGGCGGGGGCGTCCGCCGTGCGGGGGAGGTCGGCCCAGACCAGGAGGCCGGTGCCGTTCTCGTGGGCGCCCCAGGAGTGACACAGGGAGTCGACGAGGAGAAGTCCCCTGCCGTGTTCGTCCTCCGGCTGCTGCCGGGTGTTGGCCCGCGGCTGGTCCGGTGCGCAGCCCTCGTCGCCCACGGCGATGCGCACCAGCTCACCACCGTCGTGCAGCTCGCAGACTATGCGGCTGCTCGCGGTGTGCACGATGGCGTTGGTGACCAGTTCGGAGACGACCAGGGCCGCCGTGTCGCAGGTGTCCGCGCACACCGACCAGCCGGTCAGCCTCGCCCGTGTCAGGCGTCTCGCCTGGGCGGGGGAACCCGGATGAGCGGCCAGCTCGAAGCGGAACCGGCGCTCGGCGACGGACCTCGGGAGGTCGGATGCCGAGGCGGCGCCGAGGCTGACGGAACCTGCGGCGGCGTCTGTTCCTAAGGGCGCGGACGGAATCACGCTTGCCACTATCGCCCCGCCGTGAACACTTGGCAAGTGTCACTATGAAAAATGCAGAGTGCGGTATGACGGTCTGGACGGTCATGGCACACTGCTCGCAACAGCACTTCGCGCGGCGCCAGTTGGGATCGCCGGAGATCCGTTCGAATATCAGTTCGAGCGTGAAGGATCTTCGAAAGGATCTTCGAATGGCGCCGCCGGGCTGTCAGGATTTGTTCGAGGGAGGTGGAGTGTGAGCGAACCCCGGTCCGCGCCGACGGTCGGACAGGTCGTCCTCGGCCGGCGCCTGCTGGACCTGCGGGAACGCGCGGGGCTCAAGCGTGAGGAAGCGGCCCGCATCCTCCGTGTCGCACCCGCGACCGTCCGCCGCATGGAGATGGCCGAGGTCGCGCTCAAGATCCCGTACCTCCAGATGCTGCTCAAGGCGTACGGCGTTTCCGACGACGAGGCCGACGCCTTCGTGCAGCTGGCGGAGGACGCCAACCGCCCCGGATGGTGGCAGCGCTTCCACGACATCCTGCCCGGCTGGTTCTCCATGTACGTCAGCCTGGAGGGCGCCGCCTCCCTCATCCGCAGCTACGAACCCCACTTCGTCCCCGGACTGCTCCAGACCGAGGACTACGCGCGCGGCGTGCTGCGCTCCGGTGCGATAGGGCAGACCCAGCCCGAGGACATAGAGCGCCACGTCGCCCTGCGCATGCAGCGGCAGGACCTGCTCACCCGTGAGGACGCGCCCCGCATGTGGGTCGTCATGGACGAGACCGTGCTGCGCCGCCCGGTCGGCGGCCCGGAGGTGATGCGTGCCCAGATCGACAAGTTGCTCGAGGCCACGAAACTGCCCAATGTGACGCTGCAGATCGCGACGTTCGCCGGGGGGCCGCACCCCGGCACGTACGGGCCGTTCGTGCTGTTCCGATTCGCCATGCCCGAACTTCCGGACATGGTCTACAGCGAGTACCTGACCGGCGCCGTCTACCTGGACGCGCGTGCCGAGGTGTCGACCCACCTCGAGGTCATGGACCGCATGGCGGCGCAGGCCGCTACGGCACATCGCACGAAGGAGATCCTCCGGGATCTCCGCAAGGAGTTGTGAATGGAACTCACCAAGCCCCAGAAGTCCCTGTCCTCGCGGCGGGTGCGCACCGGGCGGATCTACAACGGAATGCCCGCGCGGGAGCTGGGCAGCGAGGGCTGGCACAAGCCGTGGAGCGGTGGCAACGGAGGGAACTGCCTGGAGGCGATGAAGCTCGACGACGGCCGGATCGCGGTGCGTCAGTCCACTGATCCGGACGGGCCGGCACTGATCTACACCTCGGCCGAGATGACGGCCTTCATCGAAGGAGCGAAGGCGGGGGAGGCGGATTTCCTGCTGTCCTGAGGTCTGTTGCTCGCTCCACCTTGTTTGTTTTCCATTTCGGCTTGGCACTGAATTGATCACTAACAGTTGCAGAGAATTACGGAGTCCGTCATGACCGGGCAGAACCCCGTGCAGATCGACACGAGCAGGCCGCATCCCGCGCGGATGTACGACTGGTATCTCGGAGGCAAGGACAACTACCCGGTCGACGAGGCCATGGGCCGGCAGATGCTGACCCTCGACCCGCGGGTGCCGGTGATGGCGCGGGTGAACCGCGCGTTCATGCAGCGGGCCACGCGGTGGCTGGCCGGGCAGGGGGTGCGCCAGTTCCTGGACGTCGGCACCGGTATCCCCACCGAGCCCAACCTGCACCAGGTGGCTCAGCGGATCACGGCCGACGCCCGTGTCGTGTACTGCGACAACGACCCCATCGTGCTGGCCCACGCGGCGGCGCTGCTGCGCGGCACGGACGAGGGGGTGACCGAGTACCTCCAGGCCGATGTGCGTGAGCCGGACGTGATCCTGGAGGGGGCGCGGAAGGTCCTCGACTTCGGGGAGCCGGTGGCGCTGTCGCTGATCGCGCTGTTGCACTTCGTCTCCGACGAGGACGGGGCGCACGAGTTGGTCGGGCGGCTGCTGGACGCGCTGCCCTCCGGGAGCTATCTGGTCGTCAGCCACGCGACGGCCGACTTCACTCCGGAGGAGTCGAAGGCGGCCACGGACAAGCTCAAGGCGGCGGGCGTCACTCTGGCGCTCCGCTCCCGTGAGGAGTTCGCGCGCTTCTTCGACGGGCTGGAGCTGGTCGAGCCCGGCGTCCAGGTTCCGCAGCAGTGGCACCCGGAGCTGGGTGAACCGGTGCCGGGGCAGGACGACGGCGTCATTCCGGGCTACGGCGCGGTGGCCCGCAAGCCGTAGACCAGGCGGCGGGGTGGTGGGGTCCGTCAGGGCCCTGCGTTCCGGCACCACTCCGCCGCCGCCCCACGGTGGGTGGGTGGGTCGGGGCCGGGTCGGGGGTGGCCGTCCTCGGACTGGCGCGACTGTGCCCGCTGGAATACCTCGGGGCGCGGACGCGCCAGCCACTGCGGGCGGCCACCCCCGCCCCGCCCCCTCCGCGCCGACGGCGGCCATCCGCTCCATCTGCCGCACCCCGCGAGCACTCGCCCCCTCCGCTCCCCGAGCCCATCCACACCTCCACCCTCCGCGGCAACCATGCCGCCGGCCCCCGCACTCCGCGGGCAGTCGTGCCGCCGGCCGCCAGCCCTCGCACTCCGCGGGCAGTCGTGCCGCTGGGGCGGCACGGGTGGGCGCGACGGCACCCCGTTGGCGCCGGGCTGCGCACACCCCGCCCGGCCCACACCCACGCCGGGTACCGGTGCGGCGCTGGGTCGCGGGCCCGCACCCGGCACACGTCACCCCGGGACCGCAAAGCCACCCGCCCCCACGGGCACGTGTGCTCACACGGTCATCGGACGGTCGTACGGCCCCACCGGCGCCGGAAGCCGGCTCGGCACCCCCGTCAGGTACTGGTCCACCGCCGCCGCGACCGCCCGCCCCTCGGCGATCGCCCACACGATCAGCGACTGCCCGCGCGCCGCGTCCCCCGCGGCGAAGACCCCCCGCACCTCCGTGCCGAACCCCGCGTCCCGCGCGATCGTCCCCCGGGGCTCCAGCCCCACCCCCAGCTGGGCGATCAGCCCGTCCTCCTGATCCGGTCCGGAGAACCCGAGCGCGAGCAGCACGAGATCGGCCGGCAGCGTCCGCTCGGTGCCCGGCACGGGCCGGCGGCCGGCATCCACCTCGACCAGGTGCAGCGCCCGCACCCGCCCACCCCCGTCACCCACGAACCGCAGCGTGGACGCCGCGAACACCCGCGCGTCCCCCTCCGCGTCCGCCGAAGGAGCCGTCCGCAGGTCGCGGGCCTCCTCGTGCGCCGGCGACAACCGGTACAGCTTCGGATACGTCGGCCACGGCTCGGCCTCCTCGTCGCGCTCCGCCCCCGGCCGCCGGTAGATGTCGAGCTGGGTGACGGACGCGGCCCCTTCCCGTACCGCCGTGCCCAGGCAGTCCGCCCCCGTGTCACCCCCGCCGACGATCACGACGTGCCGGCCCGCCGCCGACAGCGGCGACGACTCCAGGTCCCCCTCGCACACCCGGTTCGCCAGCGGCAGGTACTCCATCGCCTGGTGAATGCCCTCGAGTTCCCGTCCCGGCACGGTGAGTTCCCGCCACGCCGTCGCGCCCGTGGCGATCACCAGCGCGTCGTAGCGCGACCGCAGCTCCGCCGCGTCCACGTCCCGCCCGACCGTCGTCGACGTACGGAACTTCGTCCCCTCGGACCTCATCTGCTCCACCCGCCGCTCCAGATGGTGCTTCTCCATCTTGAACGCCGGGATGCCGTACCGCATCAGTCCGCCGAGGCGGTCGTCCCGCTCGTACACCGCGACCGTGTGACCCGCCCGCGTCAGCTGCTGGGCCGCGGCCAGTCCCGTCGGGCCCGAGCCGATGACCGCGACCGTCCGGCCGGAGAGCCGGTCCGGCGGGGCCGGCGGGGCGAAACCCTCCTCCCAGGCCCGGTCGGCGATGGCGCACTCGACGTTCTTTATGGTGACCGCCGGCTGGTTGATGGCGAGCACACAGCCGGCCTCGCACGGCGCAGGACACAACCTGCCCGTGAACTCCGGGAAGTTGTTGGTGGCGTGCAGCCGTTCCGCCGCCGCCCGCCAGTCCGCCCGGGAGACCAGGTCGTTCCAGTCGGGGATCAGATTGCCCAGCGGGCAGGCCTCGTGGCAGAACGGCACACCGCAGTCCATGCAGCGGTCGGCCTGCGGACCGATGAGGGGCAGCAGCGCACCGGGGACGTGGACCTCGTCCCAGTCGCGGACCCGTTCCTCGACGGGCCGACGGGGCCACTCCCGGCGGGGTGTGGTCAGGAAACCCTTGGGGTCGGCCATGACCGTCTTCCTTGCGTGCGCGGGTGACGGGCCGTGCCTCGGTCCTCCGGCCACGATACGTCCGCTCGGACGCGCCCGCAGGGGCCGCGGCCGTCAGATCAGGGCCAGGAGGTAGGACACCGCCGCTCCCGTCGAGGCCAGTGCCCGCACGTGGTTCCACCTCGTCCACTCGCGCACGTAGACCGGCCAGTACGCGGCGGCCTCCGCGCCGCCCGGCTGCAGGCGGGCCAGGGTCTCGTTGCGCGGTACGTTCGCGACGGCCGTCAGCCCGAACGACCCCGCCAGGAACAGCGCACCCCCTACGAGCAGTTCCGCCGTCCCCTCGTCCGGCCACAGCACGAAGGTCACCACCGTGATCACCGCGGACAGCACCGCCGAGCCCAGGAACAGCAGCATGAACGCCGGACGCACGGCGGCCACGTTGACCGCCTGCATCGCGGCCACCCCCTGCGCCGGCGGCAGGTCAGCGAGCGCCCTCATCACGAACGTCGAGAAGGCGACGAACACCCCGGCCGTCAAACCTGTCCCGAGCACGCCCAGGATCACCAGTACGAAAAGCGGTCCGTCGATCATGCTGTTCGCCCCCAGTCGTGGGCCGGGGGCCTCACCCCGGCCGTCCTCACCAGTACATCCGGGCCGGATCCGCCGGGCCATGGCCGAGGAGCGCGGACGCATGCGTGAGCGTCCGGACGGCGCATCATGGCCGTGTGCGACTCGAACCGATCACCTGGGACCGGCTCGGCGACCTCCTCGCCGAGCGCATGCTGGAGCTGAAGACGGCCGACGGCGGCCCCTGGCCGCGGGTCGCCCTCGACGGAGCGCCGGCCGCCCGCCCCGGAGACCTCGCCGGGCGGATCGCCGAGGCGCTGCGGATACGCGGCCGGCCCTCCCTGGCCGTGGGCGCCGAGGGCTTCCTGCGTCCCGCCTCGGTCCGGCTCGAGTACGGGCATCAGGACGTGGAGTCCTACTACAGCGGCTGGTACGACACCGGCGCCCTCTGGCGCGAGGTGTTCGGCCCCCTCGAACCCGGCGGGAGCGGACGGGTCCTGCCCGACCTGTGGGATCCCGTCACGGACCGGGCCACGCGCAGCCCCTATGTGCCGCTGCCGCCCGGTGGGGTTCTGCTGGTGCACGGTCCCCTCCTCCTTCGCCACTGGTTCCCGTTCGACCTGAGCGTCCACGTGCTGCTCTCGCCGGGTGCCCTGCGCCGCCGCACCCCCGACGCCGACCACTGGACCCTCCCCGCCTTCGAGCGCTACGAGCGGGAGACCGACCCCGCCGGCACGGCCGACGTGCTCGTACGGGCCGACGATCCCCGGCATCCGGCCTGGCGCGGCTGACATCCGCTCTCCGGGTGCCCTCCGGGGACGGCACAACGAGAATGAAGGGCGCCGGGACTCTGCGGCGCGCCCCGCGCCGCGCCGGCCGTCCGGGACCGGGAGGTACTCCATGACCACCGCCGGAGACATCATGCACCGCGGCGCCCAGTGGATCCCCGCGCACGAAACCCTCGACCGCGCGGCCCAGTTGATGCGCGATCTGAATGTCGGCGCGCTGCCCATCAGCGACGAGAACGAGCGGCTGTGCGGCATTCTCACCGACCGCGACATCGTCGTCGGCTGCGTCGCCAAGGGCCACGACCCGGCCAGGGTCACCGCGGGCGAGATGGCCAAGGGCACCCCGCGCTGGATCGAGGCGGACGCCGACATCGGCGACGTCCTCAACGAGATGCAGACCCACCGCATCCGCCGGCTGCCCGTCATCGAGGACAAGCGCCTCGTCGGCATGATCAGCGAGGCCGATCTCGCCCAGCACCTGCCGGAGGACCAGATCGCCGCTTGGGCGGAGAGCGTCTACGCCAGGACGTCCGCCGACTGACCCGCGCCAGGGGGCCCGGCCCGTCCGCCGGGCGGGTCAGGGCGGCCGGCCCCCCGTCAGTTCCACCGCCCGCGCGCCCGCCCGGCAGCCCTCGCGAGCCGCCTGTTCCGGGCCGGCGCCCGCGAGCAGGGCCGCGATGAAGGCGCCCGTGAAGGCGTCGCCCGCGCCCGTGGTGTCCCGGGGCGTCACCGGCTCGGCCGGGACGCGTGCGTACACCTCCCCGGACCGGGCGAGCAGCGCGCCCTCGGCGCCCTGCTTGGCCACCACCAGCGGGACGTGCCGGCTCAGCCGCGCCGCGGCGTCCGCCACGTCGGGCAGCCCCGTGAGCAGGCAGGCCTCGTCACGGCTGGGCAGCAGCACGTCCACGCCGTCGACCAGCGACAGGAACCGGTCGGCGCCCAGCCGGGCGAGGAACCCCGCCGACGCCGGATCCAGACTCACCGGCACCCCGCGGGCCCGCGCCGCCTTCGACGCCACCGCGACGAACTCCCGGCTCGGTTCGGCGAACAGCAGATAGCCCGACAGGTGCAGCCGCGCCACCCCGTCCAGCAACGCGTCCGACCAGTCGGCCGGTTCGAGCCGCAGCGACGCGCCGCTGTCGGTGAGGAAGGTCCGCTCGGCCGCCGCGTCCCCGTCGACCAGGCAGATCACCGTGCCCGTCGGCGCCCGCCCGTCCACGACCAGCAGGGGACGGACCCCGCGGGCGGCGAGCTCCCGCTCGTGCCAGGCCGCCGCGTCCGCGCCCACCCGCCCGAGCAGCCGCACCTCGGCGGTGCCGCGGTACGCCGCCCAGCAGGCCACGTTGGCGCCCGCGCCGCCCGGCACCGTGCGGATCGACGCCGCCGTGTCCGTACCCGGGGCGAGCGGCCCCCGGTGCCGGGCCACCACATCGGTGATCACATCGCCGGCGACCAGCAGCGCACCGCTGCCCACGGCCCCCGTCACCTTCCGTCGGCCCAGGCCGCCGCGACGCGTGCCGCCAGGCGTACGTTGCCCCGGACCGCCGCCAGGTTCGCGGCGAGCGAGGCGCCGTCGGTGCCGCGGACGAGATGGCCCAGCAGGAACGGGGTGACCGCCTGGCCGGTGACGCCCTCCGCCCGGCAGGCGCGCAGCGCCTCGTCGAGCACCCGCGCGTGCAGCACGGGATCCAGCTGCTCCTCCTCGGCGACCGGGTTGGCCACGATCAGCGCCGAGCCGGGCCCGCGCAGCGCGTCCTGCGCCCGCATGACCTCCGCGACCTGCCCCGGGGTGTCCAGCCGCCAGTCCACGGGATGGCCCGAGTCGGACAGGTAGAAGCCGGGGAAGCGGTCCGTGCCGTACCCGGCGACAGCCACCCCCAGCGTCTCCAGCCGCTGCAGGGTCGCCGGCACGTCCAGGATCGACTTCACCCCCGCGCACACCACCGTGATCCGCGTCCGCGCCAGCAGACCGAGGTCGGCCGACTCGTCCTGGGTCACCGTCCACTCCCGGTGCACCCCGCCGAGCCCGCCGGTGGCGAACACCCGCACACCCGCGAGCGCCGCCAGCAGGGCGGTGGCCGACACCGTGGTCGCCCCGTCCGCCTCCGTGGCCACCGCGAGCGGCAGATCACGGTGACCCAGCTTGCGTATGCCGTCCCCGCTCGCGATCCGCTCCAGCTGCTTCTCGTCCAGACCGACCCGAGGCCGCCCGTCCAGCACGGCGATCGTCGCCGGCACCGCGCCCTCCCGCCGCACGGCCGCCTCCAGCTCCAGCGCCACCTCGAGATTGCGCGGCCGGGGCAGCCCATGGGCGATGATCGTGGACTCCAGGGCCACCACCGGCCGGTTCGCGGCGAGCGCCTCCCGTACCTCTTCGGACACCATGAGCACCACGCGACTGCCTCCTGTCTGCCGGTTCTCCCTCATCTCTGGCGGGCGGCGCACCGGGCCAAACCCCTTGCGCGCACTCATGGGCGTCACGGAGGCTGTGGCCATGACGGAGCACACGACACGCCTCGACCACATCGTGCTGTGGGTGAACGACCCCATCGCCGCCGCCGGCTTCTACGAGAAGGCCGTCGGACTGGAGCCCGTCAGGCTCACCGACTACTCCGCCGGCGAGGCGCCCTTCCCCTCGGTGCGGGTCAACGAGGAGACGATCCTCGACCTGATGCCGCGGGCCAAGGCCGAGCGGATGGGCATGCTCCCCGGGGCCGCGGAGAGCTCGGGTCATCCCGTCAACCACGTGTGTCTGTCGCTGCCGTCGGGGGACTTCGACGCGCTGCGCGGCCGGCTGGAGGAGGGCTCCGTGCCGGTGTCCGAGATCTCGCACGACTCGTTCGGCGCGCGGGGACCGGCCCGGCGCAGCTTCTACTTCCGCGACCCGGACGGCAACGTCTTCGAGGCGCGGCACTACGACTGAGGCCGTCCCCGCGTCCTAGAACAGGGGCTCGGGGAGGACGCCCTCCAGGGCCAGGAGGCGGCGCTTGGTCTCCAGGCCGCCTCCGAAGCCGCCGATGCCGCCGCCGCTCTCCACGACCCGGTGGCACGGCACGACCACCGGCAGCGGATTGGCGCCCATCGCCATGCCCACGGCCTGCGCGGCGCCGGGCTGGCCGACCCGGCCCGCCAGATCGCCGTACCCGACGACCGTGCCGAAGGGCACCCCGGAGGCCAGCTCCCGCAGCACCTCGCGGTTGAAGCCCGATATCAGCGACCAGTCCAGAGGCAGCTCGAAGCCGTGCCGCTCGCCGGCGAAGTACGCCTCCACCTGGCGTATCGCCTCCGCCAGCAGCGGCGAGGCGGGGTCCTCCACCGGTTCGGCGCCCAGCCGGGACGCCAGCCGCTCCAGCGCGCCGTCGCGCACCTCGTCCGTGGCGTGGAAGACGACGTTGACCAGGCCCTCGCGGGTCGCGGCCAGCAGCAGCGGGCCGATGCCGGTGCCGACGACGGCCCACACCACCCGCTGCTCGTACTGCCCATGGCTGTCCATGCGCCTCACCGTACGGCCCGCCACTGACAACGCGGGCGGAAGCCTCAGCCGCCCACCGCGTCCCGCACCACGTCGGGCGTGTTGGTGATGATCCCGTCGACCCCGTACCCGGCGACCCGCCGGGCGGCCGCCGCGTCGTTCACGGTCCAGGTGCACACCTCCAGCGGCTTGCCGTGCGGTCCCTTGAAGGCGTGCACGGCGGCGACGTAACCGGAGGAGAGGGAACCGTACGAGGGGTTGATCTGGTCGGTGAAGGCCGCGTACGCGGGCAGGTCCGACACCGGCGGCGTGCCCAGGAACCCCGTCTTCACCGCGGGCCGCAGATCGTGGACCGTCCGTACGCTGTCCGCGCTGAAGCTCTGCACGACCAGCCGCTGCCCCACGTGCCCGCGGTCCAGCCAGCCCTCGTTGCCCAGCACCTTGATGATCTCGCCCTCGATGCCGGGGTACAGCTGAGGGTTCTTGATCTCCAGCAGCAGCTTCTGGCCGTGCAGTTCGACACGGCGCACGTACTGTTCCAGCGTCGGCACGCGCGCGCCCGCGTACGCGGGGTCGAACCAGCTGCCCGCGTCCAGCCGGGCTATCTCCGCGGCGGTGAAGTCCTTCACCTTCCACGGCGCCCGGTCGGGGAAGACCTGCTCGGCGTCCGTGGTGCGCTGGAGGCTGTCGTCGTGCAGGACGACGAGTTCACCGTCCCTGGTCCGCTGGACGTCGTTCTCCACCCAGTCCGCGCCGAGTTCGGCCGCCCTGTCGACGGCGGCCAGGGTGTTCTCGGGGGCGTACGCGGACGCGCCCCGGTGGGCTATCACCAGGGGCGGCGCGGAGCTCTCGGCGGCCCGCGCGGGGGAGAGCGGGAGCAGGAGGGCGGCGGTCCCCAGGAGCGCGGTGGTCGATGCGGCGACAGCGCGTGCGTGCATGCGTACTCCTCGCGTCGAACGATCACATTGAGCTCAACTGTGACAGCAGACGGTCAACGCGAGACGGGTGCGGGATGGCCACAGATTGAACGGGGTTGCCCGAACTCCGCACACTGGTGCCACACACCTGGGGCAAGGACGTGTTTCTTTGCCGGAAAGTCGTTCGACCATTCCGGTGGGGTCATACTCTCTGCGTCACCCGGACCGCCGTCGCGGCCCTGGGAGGGGGCTCATTTCAGTACGTTGTGGGACGAACAGGCGGAAGGGCAGCCGCGCATGCAGAGCACGGTCGACGGATTCAGCTACGGCCTGGTCACACCACTGGTGGCCTTCCTCATGGCCTGCCTCGGAGGCGCCCTGGGCCTGCGCTGCACCACCAGAGCCATGCGGATGTCCCGCAGCTGGCGGCCCGGCTGGCTCGCCCTCGGCTCCGCCGCCATCGGCTCCGGCATATGGACGATGCACTTCGTCGCCATGACGGGCTTCAGCATCGAGGGCACACCGATCCACTACGACCGGGCCATGACGTTCGCGAGCCTGGCCGTCGCCGTCGTCATGGTGGGCGTCGGGATCTTCATCGTCGGCTACCGGGGCGCCTCCGGGACCGCGCTGTTCACCGGGGGCACCATCACCGGCCTCGGCATCGCCTCGATGCACTACCTCGGCATGGCCGGGATGAGCCTCGACGGACGCCTGGAGTACGACGGCCTCACCGTCGCCGCGTCCGTGGTCATCGCCATGGCGGCCGCCAGCGCGGCCCTGTGGGCGGCCGGACAGGTGAAGGGCTTCCTGTGGAGCGTGGGAGCCAGCCTCGTCATGGGACTGGCGGTCACCGGGATGCACTACACCGGCATGGCCGCCCTCGACGTCCACGTCCACGGCACGGCCGAGCCCGCCGTGGGGGAGTCCGCGGCCGCCCTGCTCGGACCGATGATGGCCGGCCCGCTCGCGCTCCTCGTCCTCGCGGGCGTCGTGGTGATCTTCGACCCGCTGATCGTCGCGGGCGGAACCGTCGCGCCCCCCGCCGAGCACAAGCCCGGCGTCCCCGCCCACTCGCCGGCCCACCACCGCCCGGCCCGCTCCCGGCTGCGGGCCCGCGGGCCGGTGGAGCGCCGATCCCGGACCCCGCAGCGCCGCTGATCACCGCCCGTTGTCAGTGGGGGGTCGTACGGTGGATGACATGCGGCCCGTTTCCCAGATCGAACGCTCGGTGGCGCCCTTCGAGGTCGTCAGCCCCTACCAGCCCAACGGCGACCAGCCGACGGCCATCGCCGACCTCGCCCGGCGCATCGGAGCAGGCGAGAAGGACGTCGTCCTGCTCGGCGCGACCGGCACCGGCAAGTCCGCCACCACCGCGTGGATGATCGAGAAACTCCAGCGCCCCACCCTGGTCATGGCGCCGAACAAGACGCTCGCCGCCCAGCTGGCCAACGAGTTCCGCGAGCTCCTGCCGAACAACGCCGTCGAGTACTTCGTCTCGTACTACGACTACTACCAGCCCGAGGCGTACGTCCCGCAGTCGGACACCTACATCGAGAAGGACTCCTCGATCAACGAGGAGGTCGAGCGGCTGCGCCACTCGGCGACCAACTCGCTGCTCACCCGCCGCGACGTCGTCGTGGTCGCCTCCGTCTCCTGCATCTACGGCCTGGGCACGCCGCAGGAGTACGTGGACCGCATGGTCCCCCTCCGCGTCGGCGACGAGTTCGACCGGGACGAGCTGCTGCGCCGCTTCGTCGACATCCAGTACACGCGCAACGACATGGCGTTCACCCGTGGCACCTTCCGCGTCCGCGGCGACACCATCGAGATCTTCCCGGTCTACGAGGAGCTCGCCGTCCGCATCGAGATGTTCGGCGACGAGATCGAGGCGCTGTCCACGCTCCACCCGCTCACCGGCGAGATCATCAGCGACGACCAGCAGCTGTACATCTTCCCCGCCTCGCACTACGTCGCCGGCCCCGAGCGCCTGGAGCGCGCGGTCAACGACATCGAGAAGGAACTCGGCGAGCGCCTGACCGACCTGGAGAAGCAGGGCAAGCTGCTGGAGGCCCAGCGCCTGCGGATGCGCACCACGTACGACATCGAGATGCTCCGCCAGATCGGCTCCTGCTCCGGCGTGGAGAACTACTCGATGCACTTCGACGGCCGCTCGCCCGGCTCCCCGCCGAACACCCTGCTCGACTACTTCCCGGACGACTTCCTCCTCGTCATCGACGAGTCGCACGTCACCGTGCCGCAGATCGGCGCCATGTACGAGGGCGACGCCTCCCGCAAGCGCACCCTCGTCGACCACGGCTTCCGGCTCCCCTCGGCGCTCGACAACCGGCCGCTGAAGTGGGAGGAGTTCCAGGAGCGCGTCGGCCAGACCGTCTACCTGTCCGCCACCCCCGGCCAGTACGAGCTGTCCCGCTCGGACGGCGTCGTCGAGCAGATCATCCGGCCCACCGGCCTCGTCGACCCCGAGGTCGTGGTCAAGCCCACCGAGGGCCAGATCGACGACCTGGTGCACGAGATCCGCACCCGCGTGGAGAAGGACGAACGCGTCCTGGTCACCACCCTCACCAAGAAGATGGCCGAGGACCTCACCGACTACTTCCTGGAACTCGGCATCCAGGTGCGCTACCTGCACAGCGACGTCGACACCCTGCGCCGGGTGGAGCTGCTGCGGGAGCTGCGCAGCGGCGAGTACGACGTCCTCGTTGGCATCAACCTGCTGCGGGAGGGGCTCGACCTGCCCGAGGTGTCCCTGGTGGCCATCCTCGACGCCGACAAGGAGGGCTTCCTGCGCTCCGGCACCTCCCTGATCCAGACCATCGGCCGCGCGGCGCGCAACGTCTCCGGCCAGGTGCACATGTACGCCGACAAGATCACCCCGGCGATGGAGAAGGCCATCGACGAGACCAACCGCCGCCGGGAGAAGCAGGTCGCGTACAACACGGCGAACGGCATCGACCCGCAGCCGCTGCGCAAGAAGATCAACGACATCGTGGCGCAGATCGCCCGCGAGGACATCGACACCGAGCAGCTGCTCGGCTCCGGCTACCGCCAGGCCAAGAAGGACGGCGGCGGTACCAAGGCGCCCGTCCCCTCCCTCGGCGGCAAGGCGGCCAAGGGAGCGAAGAGCGCCAAGGGCAGGGCCGCCGAGACCGTGCCGACCGACCGCCCCGCCGCCGAGCTCACCGAGCAGATCGAGGAGCTCACCGCGCGGATGCGGACCGCCGCCGCGGACCTCCAGTTCGAGATCGCGGCCCGGCTGCGCGACGAGGTGTCCGAGATGAAGAAGGAGCTGCGGCAGATGCAGGAGGCCGGTCTCTCCTGACGGCCGCGCACGGTGTGTTGCAAGAACGACACAAAGTGCGGCCCTGGGTACGTCACTGTCAGTGCCCCTGCGTAGGGTTCTGGTCAACCGCGATCGCGCGGCAACAGGGGACAGTTCGAGAGGGGAATCAGCGCGTGACCGTCAACATGACCAAGGGTCAGGCCATCAGTCTGCAGAAGAACGACGGAGGCAGCCTGACCGCCGTGCGCATGGGTCTCGGCTGGCAGGCGGCTCCCCGTCGTGGCCTGTTCGGCTCGCGCACCCGCGAGATCGACCTGGACGCCTCCGCCGTCCTGTTCGCCGACAAGCAGCCGGTCGACGTCGTCTTCTTCCGTCACCTGGTGAGCGACGACGGCTCCGTGCGCCACACCGGCGACAACCTCGTCGGCGGTGTCGGCCAGGGCGGCGACGACGAGGCCGTCCTCGTCGACCTCTCCCGGGTCCCGGTCCACATCGACCAGATCGTCTTCACCGTGAACTCCTTCACGGGCCAGACCTTCCAGGAGGTGCAGAACGCGTTCTGCCGCCTCGTCGACGAGACCAACGGCCAGGAGCTCGCCCGCTACACGCTGGCCGGCGGCGGGGCCTACACGGCCCAGATCATGGCCAAGGTGCACCGCTCGGGTTCGGGCTGGACGATGACGGCCCTCGGCAACCCGGCCAACGGCCGCACCTTCCAGGACCTGATGCCGGCGATCCTGCCGGTTCTCTAGGCACCGACGGCGATCTGCGCAGCCACACACGCGACACGGGGGGACGAAGGCGATGACGGCCGAGCTGGTGCGGGGACAGAACCACCCGCTTTCCCAGTCCCGTCTGGAGATCCGGGTCTCGGCCGGCACGCCGGTCGTGGCCGCGGCCGCGCTCGGTGACGAGACCGGCCGGATCCACGGAGTGGAGTGGGTGGCCCACCCGGGCGCACCCACCCAGCCCGGTCTGGAGGTGTCGCGTCAGGCGGCAGCCGACCACCGTCTCGCGGTGGACCTGGATGCCATGACGGACGCGGTCCACCGCGTCAGTGTGCTGCTCGCCCTGCCCGTCCCGGACGGCGGCCCGGGACCCGCCCGGTTCGGCGCCGTCGCGGCCCCCTTCGTCGCCGTCACCGGCCTGGACGGCGACGAGGTCGCCAGCTACACCATCACCGGCCTGGAGGCCGAGACGGCCGTCGTCGCCCTGGAGCTCTACCGGCGGCAGGGCGCCTGGAAGGTGCGCGCCGTCGGCCAGGGCTACGCCGGCGGGCTGGCCGAACTCCTCACCGACCAGGGCCTGCCCGAGGCCGTCCCGCTCGCGGGCAGCATCAACGAGGCGGTCGCGCGGGGCCTCGCCCGCTCCGTGCAGGCGCCCCCGCCCCGCACCGCCGACGGCGACCGCTCCCGCCAGCCGGCCGCCCCCGCGGTCGGCCCCGACCAGGGCGGCGCCGCACCGCAGGGCGCCCCCGGCGCCGTACCCCCGTCGTACGGCGGGCAGCCGGGCGGCGGCCCGGGACAGACCGGACCGCAGCCGTCGTACGGCGCGGGCGGCGCCGCGGACCCGTCCACGACCCCGGGCGGCCCGATCGACTACAGCCACCCGCGCCGGCAGACATCCGCCCCGCCGCCGCCCCCGCCCACCGCGCCGCCGGCGCGGCCCGGACAGCCGGCCCAGCCCGTCGCGGGCGACGCGACCGGCTGGTCGATGGAGGAGCGGCTGTACAACCAGGTGTGGGGCATGTTCGAGGACCTGGCCCGCACCACCGCCGCCTACCGCAGCGCCGCCGACTTCGCCGAGTCACGGATGGACAAGGAGCTCGAGCAGGCTCTGTCCGACCCGCGCAGCCGGATCGGCGGCCAGGGCGACGCGGCCCGCGAGGCAGCCCGGGCCCGGCACGCCCAGCTGGTCGCCCAGGCGCGCGAGGCCCTCGACCGGGACCTCGCCCAGCTCGTCGCCGAGGCCGACGTCGTCGAGCCCGCCCTGCCCCCGGCGTTCGCCCGCTGGGACAACCCCGCCTGGCACGCCTACCGGGTGCCCATGGAGATACCCATGGCGCTGCGCCTGGGCGACCTCCGGCTGCCCGAGGCCGACCGGATCCGCATCCCGATGCTGCTCCGGCTGCCGCTGGAGCGCGGGCTGTGGATCGACAGCGGACGCACCGACTCGGTCGACGGGACGTTCACCGACTCCCACGACATGCGGCGCCTCGCGATGGAGACGGCGGTGGCGCACGCGGCGCGGCTGCTCGCCGTCTACCCGGCGGGCGAGTTCACCGTGCACGTCATCGATCCGGCCGGATCCGGGGCACAGGCGCTGGCGCCGCTGACGCGGACCGGCGTGCTGGCGGCCCCGCCGGCCCAGGGCGCCGCGGGTGTGACGGACGTACTGGGCAGGCTCACCCAGCGGGTCGACCTGGTGCAGATGGCGCTGCGCGGAGGCGCCCCGGACGCGCTGCCGCCCGGCTTCGACACCTCCCAGCAGCTGTTGATCGTCAACGACTTCCCGCACGGCTTCGACGACCGCGCCGTCAACCAGCTGCGCTATCTCGCCGACGAGGGACCGTCCGTCGGGGTCCATCTGATGATGGTCGCCGACCGCGGTGAGTCCGCGGGCTACGGCCCGCTCCTCGACCCGCTGTGGCGGGCGCTGCTGCGGCTGACGCCCGTGCCCGACGACCATCTGGCCGACCCATGGGTCGGCCACGCCTGGACGTACGAGCCGCCGGTCGTCCCGCCGGGCAGCCAGATCCTCGACCAGGTGCTCACCCAGGTCGCCGCGGCCCGCCGCTCATGGAACAGGTGACGCCCGCACCCCTCTTGATCAAGGCTGTGCAAAGCCCCGCGACCTGCGGCTTTGTAACTTCCTTTACTTGAGCCTTTACCAATCCTTGGTGATTGGGTATCTTTGACCGCACGGAGGGGAGTACTCCCTGTCTGTGCGGCGACCCCGTCAATACGGATCAGGCCAGATCCCGGGGCGTCGGCCCAAGGACCGTCCGGGCGCAGTAGAGCGCCGGAGGTCCGGGTGGAAGAGACCTCCGGCAGCGACGACGCTGACATTTGCCCTGTGACGTATCTGCCGGAGGCGCAGTGGATGTTTCCGTGACCCTATGGGTCCTGACGATCTTGGGCCTGAGCGCCCTCATCGCGGTCGACTTCTTCATCGGCCGCAAACCGCACGACGTTTCCATCAAGGAAGCCGGGATCTGGACCATCGTCTGGATCGTCCTGGCCGCGCTCTTCGGGCTCGGCCTGCTGGTCTTCGGCGGTGGCCAGCCCGCCGGTGAGTTCTTCGCCGGCTACATCACCGAGAAGTCGCTGAGCGTCGACAACCTCTTCGTCTTCGTCCTGATCATGGCGAAGTTCGCGGTGCCGTCGCAGTACCAGCAGCGGGTGCTCCTCGTCGGTGTGCTCGTCGCCCTGGTGCTGCGCACGATCTTCATCGCCGCCGGGGCCGCGATCATCGCCAACTTCTCGTGGGTGTTCTACCTCTTCGGCGCCTTCCTGATCTGGACCGCCTGGAAGCTCATCCAGGAGGCCCGGGCCGACGAGGAGGACGAGGAGTTCGAGGAGAACAAGCTGCTCAAGGCCGCCGAGCGCCGCTTCGGCGTGGCCGACCGGTACCACGGCACCAAGCTGTGGATCGAGGAGAACGGCAAGCGGGTCATGACCCCGATGCTCGTCGTGATGCTCGCCATCGGCACCACGGACGTCCTCTTCGCGCTCGACTCGATCCCCGCGATCTTCGGCCTGACGCAGGACCCGTACATCGTGTTCACGGCGAACGCGTTCGCGCTGATGGGCCTCAGGCAGCTGTACTTCCTCATCGGCGGCCTGCTGAAGAAGCTGGTCCACCTGTCCTACGGCCTGTCGATCATCCTGGGCTTCATCGGCGTGAAGCTGGTGCTCCACGCACTGCACGAGTCCGGGGTACACGTTCCCGAGATCAGCATCCCGGTCTCGCTGGGCGTGATCTGCTCGGTCCTGATCGTCACCACGATCACCAGCCTCCGGGCCTCCCGGAAGCAGGCGGAGGCCGAGGCGGGCGGGGGCCCGGAGGGGAACCCCCAGAAGCAGGACATAGACGTCTGACCCTGTCGGACACCGGAGCACCGGCACCGGGAGCGGCGGTCGGCACCTCGCCGGCCACCGCTTCCGGTGCGGCATGTTCCACCCCGGCGCCGCGCGGCGGCGCCGGGCCCATACGACTCGTACGAGGAGGCCATGCGTGACCATGATGACCCCGAGACGATCAGGATCGCGGAGCGGAGGGGTGCGCCGCACGGCGGTGACACCCCCCGCGCCTCCTGGAATCGGCCGGTGGTCCGAGGGCCTCGGTAAGGTGCGGTGCCGCTTCGCGTCTGCGACGATCACCACATGACCGCTCGGCTCAGGCTCGCGGCCCAGTGGACAACCCTGGTGCCGGTGTTCGCCGTAGTCCTGCTGGTCCTGACCTGGGGACGTGAACTGCCCGGCTGGATCGTCGCGGTGGTGACCCTGGTCCTCGCGGGCGCCGTGCTGGCCGCAGTGCACCACGCGGAGGTGGTCGCCCACCGGGTCGGTGAGCCGTTCGGCTCCCTGGTGCTGGCGGTCGCCGTCACCGTCATCGAGGTGGCGCTGATCGTCACGCTGATGATCGACGGCGGGGACAAGAGCGCGACGCTCGCCAGAGACACCGTGTTCGCGGCCGTGATGATCACCGTCAACGGCATCCTCGGACTGAGTCTGCTGGTGGGATCACTGCGTCACGGCACGGCGGTCTTCAATTCGGAGGGCACCGGCGCCGCCCTCGCCACCGTCGCGACGCTGGCGACCCTCAGCCTCGTGCTCCCGACGTTCACCACGAGCAAGCCGGGTCCGGAGTTCTCCACCGTGCAGCTCACGTTCGCGGCGGTCTCCTCGCTGATCCTCTACGCCCTCTTCGTGGCGACGCAGACGGTGCGACATCGCGACTACTTCCTGCCGATCGTCAAACAGAGCGAGAAGGCCAGCCCGGTGGAGGAGCACGCGGAGGCCCCCACCACGCGCGTCGCCCTGATCAGTCTCGGGCTGCTGGGCCTGGCCCTGATCGGAGTGGTCGGCCTGGCCAAAGGGGTCTCGCCCACGATCGAGTCCGGCGTGGAAGCGGCCGGGCTGCCGCACTCCGTGGTCGGTGTGGTCATCGCCCTGCTGGTCCTCCTCCCGGAGACCATCGCCGCGGTGCGCGCCGCGCGCCGCAACCAGGTGCAGACCAGCATGAACCTGGCGCTCGGCTCGGCCATGGCGAGCATCGGCCTGACCATCCCGGCCGTCGCGCTGGCGTCCCTCTGGCTCACCGGCCCGCTCGTCCTCGGCCTCGGCAACACCCATCTGGTGCTGCTCGCCCTGACCATGGTGGTGGGCGCGCTGACCGTCGTTCCCGGACGCGCCACACCGCTCCAGGGAGGCGTGCACCTGGTGCTGCTCGCCGCCTATCTGGAGCTGGCGCTCAACCCGTAGGACGGATTTCCGTACCCGTGTGCCCGGGGTCCGCGTCGGAGACGACGGGGCCCCGGGCACGGCCGTTCTCCCGCGCGCGTGACCGGCGTCCCGGGGTCGACGCGCCCGGCGCCGAACGGCCGTACTGCACACCGTGATAGACCGGGTCCGAGCAGCGGCTCCGGTGGGAGCCGCGTCACCCCGACGGACCGGAGGAACCGTGCCCCGCAACCTGGCCAGCGCCCCCATCATGATCCTCAACGGCCCCAACCTGAACCTGCTGGGACAGCGCCAGCCGGAGATCTACGGCTCCGACACGCTCGCCGACGTGGAGGCGATGTGCGCCAAGGCGGCCGCGGCGCGGGGCGGCACCGTGGACCTGCGGCAGTCCAACCACGAGGGCCAACTGGTGGACTGGATCCACGAGGCGCGCCTCAGCCACTGCGGGATCGTCATCAACCCCGGCGCCTACTCGCACACGTCCGTGGCGATCCTCGACGCCCTCCACACCTGTGACGGGCTGCCCGTGGTGGAGGTCCACATCTCCAACATCCACCGGCGCGAGTCCTTCCGGCACCACTCCTACGTCTCCCTGCGCGCCGACGGCGTCATCGCGGGGTGCGGCGTGCAGGGATACGTGTTCGCGGTGGAGCGGATCGCGGCGCTGGCCGGACCGGGACTGGCCGAGGCGTAGGCCCCGTCACCAGCCCCGCGCGCGCCACTCCGGCAGATGCGGGCGCTCGGCGCCCAGGGTGGTGTCGTCGCCGTGGCCGGGGTACACCCAGGTCTCGTCCGGCAGCACGTCGAAGATCTTGGTCTCGACGTCATGGATCAGGCTCGCGAACGCCTCCGGGTCCTTGTGGGTGTTGCCCACACCGCCCGGGAACAGACAGTCCCCGGTGAACACGTGCGGGTGCCCGTGGGGGTCGTCGTAGACGAGGGCGATCGAGCCGGGGGTGTGTCCGACCAGACGGCGGGCGGTGAGTTCCACCCGGCCGACGCGGACGATGTCGCCGTCGTCGACCGGCACGTCCGTCGGCACCGGGATGCCCTCGGCGTCCTCCCGGCCCGCGAGGGTCCGGGCGCCGGTGGCGGCGACGACCGCGGCGAGCGCCTGCCAGTGGTCGCCGTGCCGGTGGGTGGTGACGACGGACGCGATGCCGTCGTCACCGATCGTCCCCAGCAGGGCCTCCGCGTCGTTGGCCGCGTCGATCAGCACCTGCTCGTCGGTGGCCCGGCAACGCAGCAGATAGGCGTTGTTGTCCATGGGGCCGACCGCGATCTTGGTGATCATCAGGTCCTTGAGTTCGTGCACGTCGGCTGGGCCGCCGACCGTCACCCGACCGCTGTACGTCATGGCCGTCAGCCTATAGGGGGAAGCGCCGCCGGTCGTGCCGTCCCCTAGAGCGGCGGAAGCGACGGGAGGGCGCCGCCCTTCACGGTCAGGGCGGCGCCGTCCCGGCGGCCGGCCAGCCAGCCGAGCAGGTCGGCGGCCGTCCCGCCGACCGCGACCGGACCGCCGTCCGCCCCGCCGCCGGTGGTCCAGGTCCTGCCGTCCTCGGTGGCCAGGGCGGTCGGCGGCACGTCCCGGTGCCCGTCGAACCGTGCCGCCAGGAAGGCGATCTCCCGCTCCGTGAAGTCCGCCGGCAGGTCCTCCAGCTCGTAGCCGATCCCCAGGTCCACGTGGTGCAGCGCCACCTCCACCCAGCGCCGGAACGGCACCCGCTCCGCCCGGTCCGTGACCCCGTTGCGCAGTTCCACCTCGCGCGACCAGTCCGCCGGGGCCGCGCCCGCCGCACGGAAGCGCTCGGCGCTCTCCCGCACGTCGGCGAGGTGCGCGTCGAGGGGGCGCGGCGCGTCCCGCTCGATGTCGGCGTCCCGCGCCTCGGCGGACGCGTACATGGGGCGGCCCTCCAGGACGTTCACCAGGGCGTCCGCGTTGCGGGCCAGGTGGGCGAGCACATGGCCGCGGGTCCAGCCGGGAAGCCGTGACGACTGGGTCACAGCCGCGTTGTCCAGTGCGGCGGCCGCGCTGAGCAGCCGTTCGGTCGCTGCTTGTACAGACGCCAGGTCATCAGCGTGATCAATCATGGTGCTGACCCTAGCCCCGTCCCACCTTCGGGTGAAGGTGGTGAAGCACGACCCTAAATCGAATGCACGTGCTATAAGCTCGGGAGCGGCGTCGGGCATGCTGGAGAGCCGGGGTTTGTTGACAACCCGTGAATCCGAACCGGCGTTGTCAGTGGCTCCCCCTAGTCTGAGAAAGACGGGGGCCCCGCCCCTGTCACTTCTCTCAAGAAAGGTGCGGACCGGCGTGGCCGACCGTCTCATCGTCCGTGGAGCGCGCGAGCACAACCTCAAGAACGTCTCGCTCGATCTCCCGCGCGACTCGCTCATCGTCTTCACGGGCCTGTCGGGGTCGGGCAAGTCCTCACTGGCCTTCGACACGATCTTCGCCGAGGGCCAGCGGCGCTACGTGGAGTCGCTCTCCTCGTACGCCCGGCAGTTCCTCGGCCAGATGGACAAGCCGGACGTCGACTTCATCGAGGGCCTGTCCCCGGCGGTCTCCATCGACCAGAAGTCGACCTCCCGCAACCCGCGCTCCACGGTCGGCACCATCACCGAGGTCTACGACTACCTGCGTCTGCTCTTCGCGCGCATCGGCAAGCCGCACTGCCCCGAGTGCTCCCGGCCGATCTCCCGCCAGTCGCCGCAGGCCATCGTCGACAGGGTCCTGGAGCTCCCGGAGGGGAGCCGCTTCCAGGTGCTCTCGCCGCTGGTGCGCGAGCGCAAGGGCGAGTTCGTCGACCTCTTCTCCGACCTCCAGACCAAGGGCTACTCCCGCGCGCGGGTGGACGGCGAGACCGTCCAGCTCTCCAGCCCGCCCACCCTGAAGAAGCAGGAGAAGCACACCATCGAGGTGGTCGTCGACCGCCTCACGGTCAAGGACGGCGCCAAGCGCCGCCTGACCGACTCCGTGGAGACCGCCCTCGGGCTGTCCGGCGGCATGGTGGTGCTCGACTTCGTCGACCTCCCCGAGGACGACCCCGAGCGCGAGCGCATGTTCTCCGAGCACCTGTACTGCCCGTACGACGACCTGTCCTTCGAGGAGCTGGAGCCCCGCTCCTTCTCCTTCAACTCGCCCTTCGGCGCCTGCCCCGAGTGCACCGGCATCGGCACGCGCATGGAGGTCGACCCCGAGCTGATCGTCCCGGACCCGGACAAGACGCTCGACGAGGGCGCCATCCACCCCTGGTCGCACGGCCACACCAAGGACTACTTCGACCGTCTGATCGGCGCCCTCGCCGACGCCCTGGGCTTCCGCACCGACATCCCCTTCGCGGGACTGCCGCAGCGCGCCAGGAAGGCCCTGCTGTACGGCCACAAGACCCAGGTCGAGGTCCGCTACCGCAACCGCTACGGCCGGGAGCGCCGCTACACCACCGCCTTCGAGGGCGCCGTCCCCTTCGTCAAGCGCCGGCACAGCGAGGCCGAGAGCGACGCCGGCCGGGAGCGCTTCGAGGGCTACATGCGAGAGGTGCCCTGCCCCACGTGCGAGGGCACCCGGCTCAAGCCGGTCGTGCTCGCCGTCACCGTCATGGACAAGTCCATCGCCGAGGTCTCGGCGATGTCCATCAGCGACTGCGCCGACTTCCTGGGCGAGCTGAGGCTCACCGCCCGCGACAAGAAGATCGCCGAGCGCGTGCTCAAGGAGGTCAACGAGCGGCTGCGGTTCCTGGTCGACGTCGGCCTGGACTACCTCTCCCTGAACCGCGCGGCGGGCACGCTCTCCGGCGGCGAGGCCCAGCGCATCCGCCTGGCCACCCAGATCGGCTCCGGACTCGTCGGCGTGCTCTACGTCCTCGACGAGCCGTCCATCGGGCTGCACCAGCGCGACAACCACCGGCTGATCGAGACCCTGGTCCGGCTGCGCGACATGGGCAACACGCTCATCGTCGTCGAGCACGACGAGGACACCATTAAGGTCGCCGACTGGATCGTCGACATCGGCCCCGGCGCCGGGGAGCACGGCGGCAAGGTCGTGCACAGCGGCTCCCTCAAGGAGCTGCTCGCCAACGCCGAGTCGCAGACCGGCCAGTACCTGGCCGGCAAGAAGGCCATCCCGCTGCCCGACATCCGCCGCCCGCACGACCCGTCGCGCCGGCTCACGGTGCACGGCGCCCGCGAGAACAACCTCCAGGACATCGACGTGTCCTTCCCGCTGGGCGTGTTCACCGCGGTCACCGGTGTGTCCGGCTCCGGCAAGTCCACGCTGGTCAACGACATCCTGTACACCCACCTGGCCCGCGAGCTGAACGGCGCCCGCAGCGTGCCCGGACGGCACACCCGGGTGGACGGCGACGACCTCGTCGACAAGGTCGTCCACGTCGACCAGTCGCCCATCGGCCGCACCCCGCGCTCCAACCCGGCGACGTACACCGGTGTCTTCGACCACGTCCGCAAGCTGTTCGCCGAGACGACGGAGGCGAAGGTCCGCGGCTACATGCCCGGCCGCTTCTCCTTCAACGTCAAGGGCGGCCGCTGCGAGAACTGCGCGGGCGACGGCACGATCAAGATCGAGATGAACTTCCTCCCGGACGTGTACGTCCCGTGCGAGGTCTGCCACGGCGCCCGCTACAACCGGGAGACCCTGGAGGTCCACTACAAGGGCAAGTCCATCGCCGACGTCCTCAACATGCCGATCGAAGAGGCCATGAACTTCTTCGAGGCGGTCCCGGGCATCTCCCGCCACCTCACGACGCTCAACGACGTCGGACTCGGGTACGTCCGGCTCGGTCAGGCCGCGACCACCCTGTCCGGCGGTGAGGCGCAGCGCGTGAAGCTCGCGAGCGAGCTGCAGAAGCGCTCCACCGGCCGCACGGTCTACGTCCTGGACGAGCCGACCACCGGTCTGCACTTCGAGGACATCAGCAAGCTGCTGAAGGTCCTGTCCGGCCTGGTCGAGAAGGGCAACACGGTCATCGTCATCGAGCACAACCTCGACGTGATCAAGACGGCGGACTGGGTCGTCGACATGGGTCCCGAGGGCGGCGCGGGCGGCGGCCTGGTCGTCGCGGAGGGCACCCCGGAGCAGATCGCCGCCGTGCCGGCCAGCCACACCGGGAAGTTCCTGCAGGACATCCTGGGCGCGGAGCGGATCAGCGACGCCGCCGAGGTGCGGGCCCCGCGCAGGACGGCCGCGAAGAAGACGGCCGCCGCCAGGACCGGCGCCAGGAAGACCGCCACCAAGGCGGTCGGCGGCACCACCGCCAAGAAGGCGGCCACCAAGGCCACCAAGGCCCCCGCGAAGAAGACGACGCGGGCGACCAAGGCCTGACCGGCACGCACCGGCACGCGCCGTGCCGCGGGGGAGACCCGCGGCACGGCGCGTGCGTGCGTCAGACGCCCTCCGGCTCCAGTTCCCGCGCGTACGGCGGCTGCGCGCCCGCGCGGGAACAGGTGATCGCCGCCGCGCGCGCCGCGAACCCGAGCAGGTCCGCCCAGCCCCCGGCGTCCAGCGCGGCCACCCCCGCGTCACTGAGCGCGTCCCGGGCCGCGAGCCCGTGCAGCAGCGCCGCGTTCACCGTGTCCCCGGCGCCGATCGTGTCCACCACCTCGACCCGCTCACCCGGCACCGCGTACTCGCCGCCGTCGCGGGTGAACACCGTCAGCCCCTCCCCGCCCCGGGTGACCACGACCGCCGCGGGGCCGGCGGCCAGCCACTCCTTCGGGGAGCCGCCGAGCCACGCGGCGTCCTCCGCGGACAGCTTCAGCAGCGACACCGACGGCAGCCAGCTCCGGAACCGGGCCCGGTAGGCGTCCGCGTCCGGGACGAGACCCGCCCGGATGTTGGGGTCCAGCGCCGTGAACACGCCCCGCGCGGAGGCGGTGCGCATCAGCTCCTCGTACACGCTCGCGCCCGGCTCCAGCACCAGCGAACAGGTCCCGAACGACACCGCGCGGGTACCGGCCGGCAGCGCCCCGGGGGCGGTGAACAGCCGGTCCGCGGTCCCCTCCACGTAGAAGGAGTACGCCGCCGAGCCGTCCGTGCCGAGCGTGGCGACGGCCAGTGTCGTCGGCTCGTCGCCGCGCTGCACCGACGCCACGTCGACACCGGTCTCCCGCAGCCGGTCCAGCAGCGCCTCACCGAAGGCGTCTCGGGAGACCCGCGAGCAGAAGGCGGCGGGCGAGCCGAGGCGGCCCAGCGCCACCGCCGTGTTGAACGGGCCGCCGCCGAGCGCCGGCGTCAGCGCCGCGAGCGCCCCCGCGCCGCGCGGTACCAGGTCGATCAGTGCCTCACCGGCTACGACGATCACGAGGGGTTCCTTTCCTCGGGTTCTCGGGCTGAGGGGGAGGGGTCCTCCGGCGGCCGCGGTTCCTCCGGGCAGCCGCAGGACGTGCGGTGCACGAACGCGCAGGGCAGGCGTTCGGTACGCGCGGGACGGTCCGGCTCGGCGAGGCGGTCCAGGAGCACCCGCACTGCCCGGGCGCCGATGTCCCTGCTGGGCTGGGCGATCGCCGTGAGGCGGGGCGAGAACAGGTCCGCCCAGGCGAAGTCGTCGAAGCAGCACAGCGCGAGGTCCCCGGGCACGGACAGACCGCGCTCCCGCAGGGCGCGCAGCGCGCCGATCGTCATGGCGTTGTTGGCGGTGACCAGCGCGGTGGGCCGCGAACCGGGGGCCAGCAGGCCGGCGGTGGCCCGTTGCGCGCCCGCCGACTCGGAGTCGCCGTGCACCAGGAGCCGCTCGTCGTAGGGCAGTCCGGCGGCCGCCAGGCCGTGCCGGTACCCGGTGATCCGCTCGGCGGTGGTGCTGAGCCCCGGCCGCCCCGCGACCAGGCCGATCCGACGGTGACCGAGACCGGCGAGATGGGTCACCAGGCGGGCCGTCGGTTCCGTGCTCTGCGCGCAGACCTGGTCGAAGCGCGGCCCCCCGCCGTTCCCGGGCGGGTCGACCAGCCGGTCCAGGAACACCGCCGGCACCCGGTGGCGCCCGAGGTAGGCGAGCAGCTCCCGCGGCCGGGCGGAGGGCGCGACGATCATGCCTTCGACACGGCGCTCGTGCAGCAGTTGTACGACCTTGCGCTCGTGCTGGGGGTCGTCGTGCGGATCGGCGATGAGGAGGCTGTAGCCGTGTTCCAGGGCGGCGGCCTCGACGCCCTGCAGGATCTCCGTGAAGTACGGGTTGCTGAGGGCGGACACCGCCAGCCCGATCGTGCGGGTGCGGGACGTCACGAGGGACCGGGCGAGGGTGTTCGGGGTGTAGCCGAGCTCCTCGACGGCGTCCAGGACGGCCCGGCGGGTGTGCGGCAGGACCGGGCGGGTGCCGTTCAGCACGTGGGAGACGGTGGCGACCGAGACACCGGCGCTGCGTGCCACATCCGCCATGGTCGCCATCGTGGCTCTCCCCGGTCGCCGTCCCGTACTGGGTGGGGACGGTATCCCATGCGGGGCGGCGCGTAAACGCTTGCGCAATCGTTTACGCGCGGGAGGGGAAACGGGTGCACCCGGTCGCTGTTGGTGTGGTCGGTCCCGGTATCGTCCCCGGTGGACCCTGTTCGTCGCCGTTCCCCCCGTGGAGCACACATGTCTGCCCGACCTGCCGCGAGCCGTCGCACCGTCCTGCGGGGCGTGGCCCTCACCCCCGTCGCCGGGCTGGGTCTCACCGCGTGCGGAGGGACCACGGACGACTCCGCCGCCCCGCTGACCGAGCCCGTCGAGCTCGGGCCGGAGAGCGAGGTCGCCGAGGACGGCGCGAAGCTGTACCCGGACCACAACGTCGTGGTCAGCCGGAGCGGGGACGGCACGCTCAAGGCGTACAACACCGTCTGCACGCACGCGGGGTGCCCGATCAACAAGCTCGACGGCACGAAGCTGGTCTGCCCCTGTCACGGCAGCGAGTTCGACGCCACCACCGGCAAGGTGCTGCGCGAGCCGGCCGTGGCCCCCCTGAAGCCGCTGACCGTCGAGGTGAAGAACGGCACGCTGGTCGCCGGCCCGCAGGTCTGACCGGGGTCACTCCCAGTCCCAGGCGATCCCCACGTAGCCCGACCGCAGCCGCGGCTCCACCAGGTGCACCGAGCGGTACCGCCCGCTGACCGCCAGGTCCTGGTGGCCCCCGCGCGGCGCCGCCGGCGAATGCTGGGTGAAGCGCCGGCAGCGCACCGGGAGCGCTCCGGGGTCGAAGCGGACCTGGAGCGCGTACTGGCCGCCGGGGGAGTCCGCCCCGTGCACGTACTCGCGCGACACCCCGGCCGTGCCGTCCTCGACGGCGTAGCGGAAGAGGAACGTGTCGCCGGCCCGCAGCCGGGTGTCGAAGAGCAGCTCGGCCGCCAGCACCCCGGTGTCCCGGTGCCAACGGACGCGCCCGGTCCGGCAGTTCTCCAGCGCGTGCACGGTCATCCGCTCCGGCGCGGAGCCGGGGTCGCCGTGGTGGACGGCCACATGGCGGTCCACGCCGTCCCGGTGGGCGCGCACGATGTGGTGCGACTCGCGCTCCGCCAGCTCGCGGCGCGCCCCGATCCGTACCCGCTCGTGGTGCCCCAGGGTGTGCAGCCCGCCGTCGCGCGGCGCGCCGATCTCGGCCAGCAGCCGTTCCCGTACGCCCGAGGCCTCGACCAGGGAGCGGTAGGACCGCCCCGGGGAGCACCGGCCGGCCGCGCGCTCGTCCGACTCGGCGAGCAGCCGGATCAGGGACTCCTCCGGCAGCTGGAGTATCTCCTCCAGCGCCCGTACGGCGCGCAGCGACTCCGGGCGCTGCGGACGGCGGGCGCCCTGCTGCCAGTAACTCAGACTGGTGACACCGACCTTCACACCGTGCCGCGACAGATGGTGCTGCACCCGCTGCAGCGGCAGCCCGCGCGCGGCGATCGCGGCCCGCAGGGCTACGTGGAAGGGGCCACCGCGCAGGGCCGAGTCCAGTTCCGCGGTGGCGACGTCCGCGTGCGGTGTGGCGTGCGGCATGCAGGGGCCTCTCTGTGAAGTCCACAACGGCTGGTCAGGCCGTTCGCGCGGGTCACCCCGGAGCCGCCCCCCGGCCGGCGCGGCGGAATCTTCACATCCGAACACCGTCGTTCAGGGCCCCGAGTTCCCCCGCATTGAAGCGTGTCGGCCAAGTCCCGACAACACCTGAGGCCCGACAGCGGCGCGTACCGGCCCTCAGGCCGCGCCTGTTCCGTCCCGGTCCGCCGCACGGGTGCGCAGCCGCTTGGCGCGCACGATGTCGGGGTCGCGCGGGTCGAGGGACTCGGTGAGCCCGTACGCCTCGTCCGCGTACCGGCGGGTCCTGGCAGGCCGTCGTGGTTTCTCGATCCGCGTCCGTCGCATCCGACCAGCCCTCCGGCTCGTGACCGTCCTCATGACCGTCCGCCGCTCGCCCGAGGGACGGAACCCCCACCTTCCCGCTTCCCGTGCGCCGTAACCCCTCCGGACCGGACCGGGCCGGGCCCCGGCGTCCACGGGGCCGTCGCGGTGTCGGTCCCCGCCAGTAGGGTGTGAGACATGGCCGACCCCTCCAGCTACCGCCCCAAACCGGGTGAGATCCCCGACTCGCCGGGGGTCTACCGGTTCCGCGACGAGCACCGCCGGGTGATCTACGTCGGGAAGGCGAAGAGCCTGCGCCAGCGCCTGGCGAACTACTTCCAGGACCTGGCCGGGCTGCACCCGCGCACCCGTTCCATGGTCACCACGGCCGCGTCCGTGGAGTGGACGATGGTGTCCACGGAGGTCGAGGCACTTCAGCTGGAGTACTCCTGGATCAAGGAGTACGACCCCCGGTTCAACGTCAAGTACCGCGACGACAAGAGCTACCCGTACCTCGCGGTGACGATGAACGAGGAGTTCCCGCGCGTGCAGGTGATGCGCGGTCACAAGAAGAAGGGCGTGAAGTACTTCGGCCCGTACGCGCACGCGTGGGCGATCCGCGACACCGTGGACCTGCTGCTGCGCGTCTTCCCGGTGCGCACCTGCTCGGCCGGGGTCTTCAAGAACGCCGCGCGCACCGGGCGCCCCTGTCTGCTCGGCTACATCGGCAAGTGCTCGGCGCCCTGCGTGGACCGCATCTCCGCCGAGGACCACCGTGAACTGGCCGAGGAGTTCTCCGACTTCATGGCCGGCCGCACGGGCACCTACCTCCGCCGGCTGGAGCGGCGGATGACGGAGGCGGCCGAGGAGATGGAGTACGAGCGGGCCGCCCGCCTGCGCGACGACATCGGGGCCCTGAAGAAGGCCATGGAGAAGAACGCGGTCGTGCTCGCCGACGCGACCGACGCCGATCTGATCGCGGTCGCCGAGGACGAGCTGGAGGCGGCCGTCCAGATCTTCCACGTGCGCGGCGGACGGGTGCGCGGCCAGCGCGGCTGGGTCACCGACAAGGTCGAGGAGATCACCACCGCCGCCCTGGTCGAGCACGCGCTGCAGCAGCTCTACGGCGAGGAGACCGGCGACGCCGTCCCCCGGGAGGTCCTGGTCCCCGCCCTGCCCGACCCGGTGGAGCCGGTCCAGCAGTGGCTCACCGAGCGGCGCGGCTCCGGAGTCTCCCTGCGGATCCCGCAGCGCGGTGACAAGAAGTCCCTGATGGAGACCGTGGAGCGCAACGCCCAGCAGGCGCTCGTGCTGCACAAGACCAAGCGCGCCTCCGACCTGACCACGCGCTCCCGCGCGCTGGAGGAGATCACCGACGCGCTGGACCTGGACAGCGCTCCGCTGCGGATCGAGTGCTACGACATCTCGCACCTCCAGGGCGACGACGTGGTGGCCTCCATGGTCGTCTTCGAGGACGGACTGGCCCGCAAGAGCGAGTACCGGCGCTTCCAGATCAAGGGCTTCGCGGGCCAGGACGACGTCCGCTCCATGCACGAGGTCATCACCCGCCGCTTCCGGCGCTACCTGGCGGAGAAGGAGCGGACGGGGGAGTGGACCGACGGCACGGCCCCCACCGACGCCCCTGCCCTCCCGGAACCACCGACGGCCCCCCTCACGGAAGCGCCCGGGCCCGCCTCGGCGGAACCGTCGGGGACCGCCGCCGCGGAGTCGCCCGGGTCTGCCGTCGCCGGGCCGTCGGGGACCGCGCTCGCGGATGCGTCCGAGGCCGCCTCGGCGGATCCGTCGCGGGCCGCCCTCGCGGAGTCGCCCGAGCCTGCCGCCGCGCAATCACCTGAGACCGCCGTCGCCGGGTCGCCGGCGGTCACGCACGCGGACGCATCCGGGCCCGCCGGAGCCGGGTCGTCGGGAGGCAGCCACGCGAAAGCGGCCGGGCCTGCCGTCGGCGGGTCGTCGGGGACCGCGCTCGCGGAGTCGCCCGGGACTGCCGTCGGCGGGTCGGCGGGGGTCACCCCCGCGGATGCGTCCGGGGCCGGCTCCGCCGGGTCGGCGGGGGGTGCCCTAGGGGATGGGGCCGAGCCCGGGTTCGGGGGGTCGGTGGGGGACACGCTCACCGAGGACGACGGCCGTCCCCGGCGCTTCGCCTACCCGCCGCAGCTGGTCGTCGTCGACGGCGGCGCGCCGCAGGTCGCGGCGGCCCAGCGGGCGCTGGACGAGCTGGGCATCGACGACATCGCCGTCTGCGGCCTCGCCAAGCGGCTGGAGGAGGTCTGGCTGCCGGGCGACGACGACCCGGTGGTGCTGCCCCGCACCAGCGAGGGCCTCTACCTCCTCCAGCGGGTCCGGGACGAGGCGCACCGGTTCGCGATCACCTACCAGCGCGCCAAGCGCGCCAAGCGCTTCCGGTCCGGCCCCCTGGACGACGTGCCCGGCCTCGGCGAGACCCGCAAGCAGGCGCTGATCAAGCACTTCGGTTCGGTGAAGAAGCTGCGATCGGCGACAATCGACCAGATCTGCGATGTACCGGGCATAGGTCGCAAGACGGCCGAGACGATCGTCGCCGCCCTGGCCCGGGCGGCACCCGCCGCCCCCGCCGTGAACACGGCGACGGGCGAGATCATGGATGACACGGAAGAACCCGGGCAGGCAACGGGTTCTCCCGGGGAGCCCGTCTCCACGGGCGCCCCGGACGAACGACGGGGGCAGGAACGATGACCGAGCACGAGACAGGACCCGCGGCGGAGCGGGACCGGGCACAGCAGGAGGCCGGTGGCGCCGCCCGCCAGGACGACGGAGCACAGGTGAAGACGGGCAACGAGAAGGCCGGGGCGCCCGAGGCGGCCATCCCCGAGCTGGTGATCATCTCCGGCATGTCCGGGGCCGGCCGCTCGACGGCCGCGAAGTGTCTGGAGGACCTGGGCTGGTTCGTGGTGGACAACCTGCCGCCCGCGCTGATCCCCACCATGGTGGAGCTCGGCGCGCGCTCCCAGGGCAACGTCGCGCGGATCGCCGTCGTCGTCGACGTCCGGGGACGGCGCTTCTTCGACAATCTTCGCGAATCCCTCGCCGACCTCGACAAGCGGGGCGTCACCCGGCGGACGGTGTTCCTGGAGTCCTCCGACGAGGCCCTGGTCCGCCGTTTCGAGTCGGTGCGCCGCCCGCACCCCCTCCAGGGCGACGGCCGCATCGTCGACGGCATCGCCGCCGAGCGGGAGCTGCTGCGCGAGCTGCGCGGCGACGCCGACCTGGTGATCGACACCTCCAGCCTCAACGTGCACGAGCTGCGCGCCAAGATGGACGCCCAGTTCGCCGGCGACGAGGAGCCCGAGCTGCGGGCCACCGTCATGTCCTTCGGCTTCAAGTACGGCCTCCCGGTCGACGCCGACCTCGTGGTGGACATGCGGTTCCTGCCCAACCCGCACTGGGTCCCCGAGCTGCGCCCGTACACCGGCCTCAACGACGAGGTGGCGTCGTACGTCTTCAACCAGCCCGGTGCCAAGGAGTTCCTCGACCGGTACGCCGAGCTGCTGCGGCTGATCGCGGCGGGCTACCGTCGTGAGGGCAAGCGCTATGTGACCATCGCCGTCGGCTGCACCGGCGGAAAGCACCGCTCGGTCGCCATGTCGGAGAAGCTCGCCGCCCGGCTCGCCGCCGAGGGCGTGGAGACGGTGGTGGTCCACCGGGACATGGGACGGGAATGACACGACGTACTCCGCGGCTGAGCCGGCTGCGCAGAGTCGTCCCCGAGGGACGCTCCGGCCGGCCGGCCGAGGCCCGCGGCGCCAGACCGCGCCGCCGCGGCACCCAGCCCAAGGTCGTCGCCCTCGGTGGCGGCATGGGCCTGTCCGCCTCGCTCGCCGCGCTGCGCCGGATCACCGGCGACCTCACCGCCGTCGTCACCGTGGCCGACGACGGCGGCTCCAGCGGACGGCTGCGCGACGAGCTGGGGGTGCTGCCCCCCGGCGACCTGCGCAAGGCGCTGGCCGCGCTGTGCGGTGACGACGACTGGGGCCAGACCTGGGCCCGCGTCATCCAGCACCGCTTCCAGTCCCAGGGCGATCTGCACGAGCACGCGGTCGGCAATCTGCTGATCGTCGCCCTGTGGGAGCAGCTCGGCGACCACGTCCAGGCGCTGGACCTGGTGGGCCGGCTGCTCGGCGCGCACGGGCGCGTGCTGCCGATGTCCGCCGTGCCGCTGGAGCTCGAGGCACTGGTCAGGGGCCACGACCCGGAGCGGCCCGACGAGGTCGGCACCGTCCGCGGTCAGGCCACCGTCGCCCTCACTCCGGGCGAGGTGCAGTCCGTGCACCTCGTGCCGATCGACCCGCCGGCCGTCCCCGAGGCGGTCGCGGCGGTCCTCGACGCCGACTGGGTGGTGCTCGGCCCCGGCTCCTGGTTCTCCTCGGTCATTCCGCACCTGCTCGTGCCCGAACTGCTGGACGCCCTCATCGAGACCAAGGCGCGCCGGGTACTCTCGCTTAACCTCGCCCCGCAGCCAGGAGAAACCGAGGGCTTCTCCCCGCAGCGTCATTTGGAGGTTTTGGGACGACACGCCCCTAAACTCGCCCTGGACGTGGTGCTGGCCGACGAGGCCGCCGTGCCCGACCGCGACTCGCTGACCGAGGCCGCCCAGCGGTTCGGCGCCGCGGTCGAGCTGGCCCCCGTGGCCCGGCCCGACGGAAGCCCCCGGCACGACCCGGAGCTGTTGGCCGCCGCGTACGACCGTATTTTTCGGATGCATGGAAGGATCGGCCCATGGCGATGACGGCAGCGGTGAAGGACGAGATCAGCCGGCTCCCCGTCACCCGGACCTGCTGCAGAAAGGCGGAGGTCTCCGCCCTGCTGCGGTTCGCCGGCGGCCTTCACCTGGTGAGCGGCCGGATCGTGATCGAGGCGGAGCTGGACACCGCGATGGCGGCCCGCCGCCTCAAGCGGGACATCCTGGAGATCTTCGGCCACAGCTCCGAGCTGATCGTGATGGCGCCGGGCGGACTGCGCCGCGGCTCGCGTTACGTCGTACGGGTGGTCGCGGGCGGCGACCAGCTGGCCCGGCAGACCGGCCTGGTGGACGGCCGGGGCCGGCCGATCCGCGGCCTGCCCCCGCAGGTGGTCTCGGGGGCCACCTGCGACGCCGAGGCGGCCTGGCGCGGCGCCTTCCTGGCCCATGGCTCCCTCACCGAGCCGGGCCGCTCCTCCTCGCTGGAGGTGACCTGCCCCGGCCCCGAGGCCGCGCTCGCCCTGGTCGGCGCCGCGCGCCGGCTGTCGATCGCGGCCAAGGCGCGCGAGGTGCGCGGCGTGGACCGGGTCGTGGTCCGGGACGGCGACGCGATCGGCGCGCTGCTCACCCGGCTCGGCGCGCACGAGTCGGTGCTGGCCTGGGAGGAGCGCCGGATGCGCCGCGAGGTGCGCGCCACGGCGAACCGGCTGGCCAACTTCGACGACGCCAACCTGCGCCGCTCCGCCCGCGCGGCCGTGGCGGCCGGCGCCCGGGTCCAGCGCGCCCTGGAGATCCTCGCCGACGACGTCCCCGAGCACCTCGCCGCGGCCGGACGGCTGCGCATGGAGCACAAGCAGGCCTCGCTGGAGGAGCTGGGCGCGCTCGCCGACCCGCCGCTCACCAAGGACGCCGTGGCCGGCCGGATCCGCCGGCTGCTGGCGATGGCGGACAAGCGCGCCTCCGACCTCGGCCTCCCGGGCACGGAGGCCAACATCGGCGAGGAGCTGGACGACAAGCTGATGGTCTGATGGCCCGTCAGGAGACCGGCGTCGGCGCCCGTTCGGGTGATCGGCGCCGGTTTTTCACGTGGCGTGGCGGCGCCCTTGACTCGATCATGTTGCGTCATGAGCCTGGCATCTGTTCGCCACTGCGGCGGACCACTCTCAGGGGGGCTCATGAGACACAGAGCGAGATCGATCCTCGCTGTCGGCACGCTCCTGATCGGCGGAGCGGGCATCGCACCCACTGCCCTGGCGCGACCCGCGGACCCGGCGGCCTCCGACTCCGGCGAGGTCAAGGTCTTCCGGGCCGAGGTCACCAAGTCGCAGGTGTCCCTGCTGCTGGCGGCGGGGCAGGACGGCCACGAACTCGGTGAGCGGGTGCCCGACAAGGGCACGGCCACCGTCGAGGTCTACCTCACCGACGGGCAGGCCGAGAAGCTGGAGAAGCAGGGCGTCGACCTCACCGAGCACACGCTCTCCGCGCGGGCGGCCGCCCGGGTCGAGAACGCCGCCCAGGGCGTCTTCCGCCCGTACAGCGGAAAGGGCGGCCTCCAGGAGGAGATCCTGCGCACCGCGCGGGAGAACCCGGGCCTCACCAAGGTCGTCTCCATCGGAAAGACCGTCAGGGGGCAGGACATCCTCGCCCTGAAGCTCACCAAGCAGGCGGGGAGGACCAAGGACGGCTCCAGGCCGTCCGTCCTCTACATGTCCAACCAGCACGCGCGCGAGTGGATCACCCCGGAGATGACCCGGCGGCTGATGCACCACTACCTGGACGCGTACCGGACGGACAAGCGGATCAAGAAGATCGTGGACACCACCGAACTGTGGTTCGTCCTCTCCGCCAACCCCGACGGCTACGACTACACCTTCGCCGACCCCGCCAACCGCCTGTGGCGCAAGAACCTGCGGGACGTCAACGGCGACGGCGCCATCAGCACCGGCGACGGCGTCGACCTCAACCGCAACTTCCCCTACAAGTGGGGCTACGACGACGAGGGCTCGTCCCCGAGCCCCACCAGCCAGACCTACCGCGGCGCGGGCCCCGGTTCCGAGCCCGAGACCAAGGCCGTCGACGCCTTCCAGAAGCGCATCGGCTTCACCTACGGCATCAACTACCACTCCGCCGCCGAACTCCTCCTCTACGGGGTCGGCTGGCAGGTGGCCACGCCGACCCCCGACGACGTCCTGTACCGGGCCCTCGCCGGCACGCCCGGTGACTCGGCGATCCCGGGCTACCACCCGCAGCTCTCCTCCGAGCTGTACACCACCAACGGCGAGGCCGACGGGCACGCGGCCAACGTCAACGGCACGGGGATGTTCACGCCCGAGATGTCGACCTGCCAGACCGCCTCCGACGCCGACCCGGACGACGAGTGGAACGCCCGTGACTGCCGGTCGGGCTTCACCTTCCCCGACGACGAGAAGCTGATCCAGCAGGAGTTCGCCAAGAACGTCCCGTTCGCGCTCTCCGTCGCCGAGACCGCCGCCCACCCCGACCGGCCGTCCTCGGCCGTCGGCCTGGACGCCCCGGACTTCACCCCGGCGTCCTTCGGCACCTCGTACGCGCGCGGCGCCGCCCAGGAGGTCTCCGTCGTCGCCCGCCGTGCCGTGCGCGACAAGGAGCTCAAGTACCGGGTCGACGGCGGCCGTACGCACGACGTGGACCTCAGGCCCTGGAAGGGCGGGGAGCGGTACGGCGGCGAGGACAACCTGCACTTCGACGAGTACCGGGCCGAGGTGCGCCACGGAGCGCCCGGCGACAAGGTCGAGGTGTGGTTCACCGGCAAGGCGCGCAAGGGCGGGAAGGTCTCCAGCGAGCACTTCACGTACACCGTCGCCGAGCGGCCCCGCGCGGACGTCCTGGTCGTCGCCGAGGAGGGCGCGAAGGCCGCGCACACCCAGAAGTACGTCGACGCGCTCAAGGCCGACGGCCGCGGCGCGGCGGTCTGGGACGTCGCGGAACGGGGCGCGCCCGACGCGCTCGGCGTGCTGAGCCACTTCGGCACGGTGGTCCACCACACCGGCGCCGCCGTCCCGGGCGTCGCCACCCAGCTCCAGCTGCGGGCCTTCCTCAACGAGGGCGGCCGGCTGATCGAGGCCGGCGAGCAGGCGGGCGGCAGCGTCGACCTCGGCGGCGGCAACCTGTCCGACGACTTCAGCCAGTACTACCTGGGCGCCTACTCGCGCACCTCGACCGCGGGGGCCACCGCGTTCACCGGCTCCGGCGGACTGGGCGGCTTCACCGGCCCGCTCGGCGACACGCCCGGCAACCCGCTGGACGCGGCCGGCACCTACGGCGTGACCTCCGACGAGCTGCCCGCCGGCGCGTACCCGCTGTTCGCGAGCGCCGGCGCCGGACAGTACCCGGGCACGGTCAACCCGTACGGGCCCTACGCAGGCTCGTACATGGCGGCCGCCGTGCACACCGACGACGGCTACAAGCGCCTCACCCGCACCATCGACCTCACCGGCACCACCGCGGCCGACCGGCCCACGCTGCGCACCCGGCTGCTGTGGGACACCGAACAGGGCTACGACCACGCCCTCGTCGAGGCGCACACCACCGGCGCCGGCGACTGGACGACCCTGCCCGAGGCCGGCGGCGCCACCCGCGCCACCGTGCCCAGCGAGTGCGCGGCCGGCTTCTACGTCGGCGAGCACCCCTGGCTGGAGCACTACCTGACCCTCGGCGACGACGGCTGCGCGGCGACCGGGACCACCGGCTCCTGGAACAGCCTCACCGGCTCCTCCGGCGGCTGGCGGCAGGTGGAGTTCGACCTGAGCGCCTACGCGGGCAAGTCGGTCGAGGTCTCCCTCGCCTACGTCACCGACCCGGGCAGCGGCGGCCACGGCGTCCTCGCCGACGAGGCCTCGCTGGTGACCGGCGGCACCGCGGCGGACACCGAGGGCTTCGAGAACTCGCTGGGCGCCTGGAAGGTGTCCGGGCCCCCTGCGGGCAGCCCGGCCGTCCTGAAGGACTGGACGCGCACCGGGGAGCTCTTCCGCACCCATGGGTCGGTCACCACCGGCGACACCGTGCTGCTGGGCTTCGGCCTGGAGCACCTGCCCTCCGCGGCCGACCGGTCCGCGCTGCTGAGGAAGGCGCTGGCGGCCCTGGACGGGTGACACCGCACGTCAACACGGACTGACGACCCGTAGCGAAATGGAGTGACCGCCGACCACCGGTCCGGGCGGTCCGCACCCTACTGACGGGTACGGGCCGCCCTGCCGGGTATGGGCCAACTCGATGTCACGGCCGGGGCCCCGGAGAGGTAGGGTCGACATTGGTCGGGGACATCCCAAATACAGCTCGCCGGCGACTAGAGCCGGCGTACCAACGAGGAGATCGGTTCGTGACGATCCGCGTAGGCATCAACGGGTTTGGCCGCATCGGTCGCAACTACTTCCGCGCTCTGCTGGAGCAGGGCGCCGACATCGAGATCGTGGCCGTCAACGACCTGGGTGACACGGCGACCACTGCGCACCTGCTGAAGTACGACACCATCCTGGGCCGCCTCAAGCAGGAGGTCACCCACACCGCCGACACGATCACCGTCGACGGCAAGACGATCAAGGTGCTCTCCGAGCGCGACCCCGCCGACATCCCGTGGGGCGAGCTGGGCGTCGACATCGTCATCGAGTCGACCGGCATCTTCACCAAGAAGGAAGACGCCGAGAAGCACATCGCCGGCGGCGCCAAGAAGGTCGTCATCTCCGCGCCCGCGAAGAACGAGGACATCACCCTCGTCATGGGCGTCAACCAGGACCAGTACGACCCGGCGAACCACCACGTCATCTCCAACGCCTCCTGCACCACCAACTGTGTGGCGCCGATGGCGAAGGTCCTCGACGAGAACTTCGGCATCGTCAAGGGTCTGATGACCACGGTGCACGCGTACACGAACGACCAGCGCATCCTTGACTTCCCGCACAAGGACCTGCGCCGCGCCCGTGCCGCCGCCGAGAACATCATCCCGACCACCACCGGTGCCGCCAAGGCCACCGCTCTGGTGCTGCCGCAGCTCAAGGGCAAGCTGGACGGCATGGCCATGCGCGTCCCGGTCCCCACCGGCTCCGTCACCGACCTGGTGGTCGAGCTCTCCCGCGAGGTCACCAAGGAAGAGGTCAACGCCGCCTTCCAGAAGGCCGCCGAGGGCGAGCTGAAGGGCTACCTCGAGTACACCGAGGACGCGATCGTCTCCTCGGACATCGTCAACGCCCCGGCGTCCTGCACCTTCGACTCCTCCCTGACGATGGTCCAGGAGGGCAAGAGCGTGAAGGTCATCGGCTGGTACGACAACGAGTGGGGCTACAGCAACCGCCTTGTCGACCTGACGGTCTTCGTGGGCAACCAGCTCTGATCACGGAGCGGGCAGCCTGATATGAGTGCAGGGCTCGGCCGGTGCGGCAACGCGCTGTCCGAGCCCTGACGCACGTATCGGAACAGCCGCCCTCTTTCGATCACGAGCGATCACGAGTGAACACGAGCCGTAGCAGGGAGCCCCTATGAAGACGATCGACGAACTCCTCTCCGAAGGCGTCGCGGGCAAGCGGGTCTTCGTCCGCGCCGACCTGAACGTGCCGCTGGACGGCACCACCATCACCGACGACGGCCGCATCCGCGCCGTGCTGCCCACCGTCGAGGCCCTCGCCGGCGCGGGCGCCCGCGTGGTCGTCGCCTCGCACCTGGGCCGCCCCAAGGGCGCCCCGGACCCCGCCTTCTCGCTCGCCCCGGCCGCCGCGCGCCTCGGTGAACTCCTCGGCGCCGACGTCGCGTTCGCGACGGACACCGTCGGCGAGTCGGCCACCGCCACCGTCGCCGGACTGACCGACGGACAGGTCGCGGTCATCGAGAACCTCCGCTTCAACGCCGGTGAGACCAGCAAGGACGACGCCGAGCGCGGCGCCTTCGCCGACCGCCTCGCCGCCCTCGCCGACATCTACGTCGGCGACGGCTTCGGCGCGGTGCACCGCAAGCACGCCTCGGTCTTCGACCTCCCCGCGCGGCTGCCGCACTACGCCGGGTACCTCATCGCCACCGAGGTCGGCGTGCTGAGGAAGCTCACCGACGACGTCCGGCGCCCCTACGTCGTCGCCCTCGGCGGCGCCAAGGTCTCCGACAAGCTCGCCGTCATCGACGAACTGCTCGGCAAGGCCGACCGCATCCTCATCGGCGGCGGCATGGCGTACACCTTCCTCAAGGCCCAGGGCCACGAGATCGGCACCTCGCTGCTGCAGGAGGACCAGCTCGCGGCGGTCCGGGAGTACCTGGAGCGCGCCGAGAAGAACGGCGTAGAGCTGGTGGTGCCGGTCGACACGCTGGTCGCCGCGGAGTTCCCCGACATGAAGACCAAGGCGCCGGCCGATCCCGCCACCGTCGCCGCGGACGCCATGCCGGCCGGCCAGATGGGTCTGGACATCGGTCCGGAGACCCGCAAGCTGTACGCCTCGAAGCTCGCCGACGCCGCCACCGTCTTCTGGAACGGCCCGATGGGCGTCTTCGAGCACCCCGACTACGCCGAGGGCACCCGGGCGGTCGCCCAGGCCCTCGTCGACTCCCCGGGCTTCACGGTCGTGGGCGGCGGCGACAGCGCCGCCGCGGTCCGTACGCTGGGCTTCGACGAGAACGCATTCGGCCACATCTCGACCGGCGGCGGCGCCTCCCTCGAATACCTCGAGGGCAAGACGCTCCCCGGCCTCGCCGCACTGGAGGACTGACCCCGATGACCACCCGCACGCCGCTGATGGCGGGCAACTGGAAGATGAACCTCAACCACCTCGAGGCCATCGCCCACGTCCAGAAGCTCGCCTTCGCCCTGGCCGACAAGGACTACGAGGCCGTCGAGGTCGCCGTCCTGCCGCCCTTCACCGACCTGCGCTCCGTCCAGACCCTGGTCGACGGCGACAAGCTGCGGATCACCTACGGCGCCCAGGACATCTCCGCGCACGACGGCGGCGCCTACACCGGCGAGATCTCCGGTCCCATGCTGGCCAAGCTGAAGTGCACCTTCGTCGCGGTCGGCCACTCGGAGCGGCGGCAGTACCACGCCGAGACCGACGAGATCGTGAACGCCAAGGTGAAGGCCGCCTACAAGCACGGCATCACCCCCATCCTGTGCGTCGGCGAGGAGCTGGAGGTCCGCGAGGCGGGCAACCACGTCGCCCACACCCTCGCCCAGGTCGAGGGCGGTCTGAAGGACCTCCCGGCCGAGCAGGCCGAGACGATCGTGATCGCCTACGAGCCGGTGTGGGCCATCGGCACCGGCAAGGTCTGCGGCGCCGAGGACGCCCAGGAGGTCTGCGCCGCCATCCGCGGCAAGCTCGCCGGGCTGTACGGCCAGGAGCTGGCCGACAAGGTCCGCATCCAGTACGGCGGCTCGGTCAAGTCCGGCAACGTCGCCGAGATCATGGCGCAGGCCGACATCGACGGCGCCCTGGTCGGCGGCGCCTCGCTGGACGCCGACGAGTTCGTCAAGATCATTCGTTTCCGCGACCAGTGAGTATGCGGTAACGGCGATTCGTCGTACCCTTGCGGGGTCCGGTTCTGTACCGGGCCCCGCGTCGTCCATCCGCATCCGAGGAAGTTGGTCCAGCCGTGGTTCTGGGGTTCTCCATCGCCCTGATCGTCTTCAGCCTGCTGCTGATGCTGCTGGTGCTGATGCACAAGGGAAAGGGCGGCGGCCTCTCCGACATGTTCGGTGGCGGCATGCAGTCCTCCGTCGGCGGCTCCTCGGTCGCCGAGCGCAACCTCGACCGGATCACCCTCGTGGTCGGTCTGCTCTGGTTCGCGTGCATTGTCGTGCTCGGCATCACCATGAAGATCAACAACTGATCCGAGGGCGCTTTCCGCACCCCGTTCCCCAAGCATTCCGCACGTAAGGCCCCATGTTCGGTACGCGCAGCAGAGCGCGGCCTATCATGGGGCCCACGTCTGTACGCGGGGGCGGTAACTCCCCACACTGGACGTGCGTTGGGCCTTACGTAGACTGAGGCGCTCGCAGCGAAGCGGAACGCCGACTCGCTTTGCGGCACCATCACGCAGGGAGTTACGACCGTGGCAAGTGGCAACGCGATCCGGGGAAGCCGGGTCGGGGCGGGGCCGATGGGTGAGGCGGAGCGCGGCGAGTCCGCGCCCCGGCTGCGCATCTCCTTCTGGTGCTCCAACGGGCACGAGACACAGCCGAGCTTCGCGAGCGACGCGCAGGTGCCCGATACCTGGGACTGCCCCCGCTGCGGATTCCCGGCCGGACAGGACCGCGACAACCCCCCGGACCCGCCGCGCACCGAGCCCTACAAGACGCACCTCGCCTATGTGCGGGAGCGGCGCAGCGACGCCGACGGCGAGGCGATCCTCGCCGAGGCGCTCGCCAAACTGCGGGGCGAGATCTAGACCGATCCGCTTCGGATTCCTTCAGTCTTCTTCTTCCGTCGTGTTCACCGCTGATCAATTAGGTTGGGGACAGCGGGGACACCCAAGGAAGAAGGCTGAAGTCCGAGATGAACGCAGACGGTCGTACCAGGCTCAACCGGACGCCCGAGTGGACCGCACTGGCCAAGCACCGTGAGGAGCTGGGCGAGGTGCGGCTGCGCGAGCTGTTCGCCGCCGACCCCGGCCGCGGCACCGGGTACACCCTCCGGGTCGGTGACCTGTACGTCGACTACTCCAAGCACCTCGTCACCGACGACACCCTGCGGCTGCTGCGCGAGCTGGCCGTCGCCACCGACGTGTCCGGGTTGCGGGACGCCATGTTCCGCGGCGAGAGGATCAACACCACCGAGGACCGGGCCGTGCTGCACACCGCGCTCCGGGCCCCGCGTGACGCGGTGATCGAGGTGGACGGTGAGAACGTCGTCCCCGGCGTGCACGCCGTGCTCGACAGGATGGCCGGCTTCGCGCAGCAGGTCCGTTCCGGCGAGTGGACGGGCCACACCGGCAGGCGCATCCGCAATGTCGTCAACATCGGCATCGGCGGCTCCGACCTCGGCCCGGCGATGGCGTACGAGGCGCTGCGCGCCTTCACCGACCGGGACCTCACCGTCCGCTTCGTCTCCAACGTGGACGGCGCCGATCTGCACGAGGCGGTCCGGGACCTGGACCCGGCGGAGACGCTGTTCATCGTCGCGTCGAAGACGTTCACCACCATCGAGACGGTCACCAACGCCACCTCCGCGCGGAGCTGGCTGCTCGCGGCGCTGGGTGACGAGAAGGCGGTGGCCGCGCACTTCGTCGCGCTGTCGACCAACGCGGAGAAGGTCGCGGACTTCGGCATCGACACGGCGAACATGTTCGCGTTCTGGGACTGGGTCGGCGGACGCTACTCCTTCGACTCGGCGATCGGCCTGTCGCTGATGATCGCCATCGGCCCGGACCGCTTCCGGGAGATGCTCGACGGGTTCCGGATCGTCGACGAGCACTTCCGCACCGCGCCCGCCGAGGCCAACGCCCCGCTCCTGATGGGCCTGCTGGGCATCTGGTACAACAACTTCCACGACGCGCAGTCCCACGCGGTACTGCCGTACTCGCACTACCTGTCGAAGTTCACCGCCTACCTCCAGCAGCTCGACATGGAGTCCAACGGCAAGTACGTCGGCCGGGACGGACGCGAGGTGGAGTGGCAGACCGGCCCGGTGGTGTGGGGCACGCCCGGCACCAACGGGCAGCACGCCTACTACCAGTTGATCCACCAGGGCACGAAGCTGATCCCCGCCGACTTCATCGGCTTCGCCGAGCCCGTCGACGGGCTGAGCGACGAACTCAAGGCCCAGCACGACCTGTTGATGGCCAACTTCTTCGCCCAGACGCAGGCGCTCGCCTTCGGCAAGACCCCGGACGAGGTGCGCGGCGAAGGCGTGCCGGAGGAACTGGTCCCGCACAAGACGTTCAAGGGCGACCACCCCACCACCACGATCCTCGCGCGCGAGCTCACCCCGTCCGTGCTCGGGCAGCTCGTTGCGCTGTACGAGCACAAGGTGTTCGTGCAGGGCGCGGTCTGGAACATCGACTCCTTCGACCAGTGGGGCGTCGAACTCGGCAAGGTCCTCGCCAAGCGCGTCGAGCCCGCCCTCACCGAGGGCGCGGACGTGCCGGGCCTGGACGCCTCCACCAAGGCCCTGGTGGCCGCCTACCGGGAGCTGCGCGGACGGCGCTGAGCACGGCGCGGGAAAGCGGGCGGCGGGGCGCCGTCCGCTTCCCGTAGAATCCCCGGCGATCATCACGGCGAGCGCTCGGGGGAGCACAAGGTGGCATCTGCACGCGGAAGTTGGACCGGCGGCTCGCTGAGAGCCCGGAGCTTCCTGAAGCCGCATCACGTCTCGACGGCGGTGTTCCACCCCGCGTGGATCCCGCCGTCGCTCGACCCGTCCATCGAACGGCTCAAGCGCTTCCGGGTCATCGCCGGGGCGGTCGCCTCGATCGGTGTCTACACCGTCCTGGAGGGCGGCTTCGACGTCACGGAGCTGCTGGAGAACGCGCTGACCGCCTCGGCGGTGCTGCTGTTCCTCACGCCGCTGACGGTCGGCGTGATGCTCTTCGTCTGGCGGCGCACCGGCACCGTGAGCCAGCTGCGCACACCGCTGCTGAACTCCCTCAAGCTGCTCCTGCTGTTCATCGGCTGCGTGGTCGCGCTGGTGCTGCTGGTGCAGACGACGAACGGCTCGGGCAACCCCCTGGTGATCCTCGGCGTCGGCCTGACGATGATGTGGATGCTCGTCTTCGTGGCCAACGGAGCCGTGCGGGTCTCGGGGAACTTCTTCGGCACGGCCGCCGTGCACCGCTGTCTGCCGGCCCTGCTCGCCACGGTGACCAGCTGGCTGATGGCGATCCCCGACCTCGTCACCGGGGATCTGCACGGGCTCAGCCTCACCATGGGCATCGTCTTCATCCTGGGCGCCCCGGTGACCGTCACCGCGATCGCCCTGGCGGAGACGGGCCGGCTGAAGCGGCGCTACGGCATCCGGCTGGGCACCCACCCGTCGAGCCTCCCCCCGGTCCCCGGCCCCGTCCCGCCGGCGCCCCCCACGGGACTGCCGCACGTACCGCCGCAGGGCAACCCCTACGGCCACCCGCGGCCCCCCGCGCCCGGCGGCAACCCGTACGCGCCGGGACCGGGCGGCAACCCGTACGCGCCGGGTGCCGGCGGGAACCCGTACGTGCCGGGGCCGGGCGGGCACCCCTACGCGCCCCCGCAGCCGCCGTACCACCCGCCGCGGTACCCGCACGGCCCGCACGGCGGCTGACCGGCGGGGCGCGAGGGCTCAGGCCACCGCGCTCAGCGTGTCCGCGAGACGGCGGCGGGCCGCCCGCGCGGCCGGCAGGGCGGCGAGGGCCGCCGCCCCCAGCACGGCGGCCGTGCCGAGCAGCAGCAGGAGCACGGGGGAGGGCCCCTGGGCGATTCCGGCGCCGACGCCGCTCGACCTTCCCTGGGCGTCGATCAGCCAGTGCGCCAGCGGCAGGCCCAGCGCCGTGGCGAGGAGCACGGCCGCCAGCGCCGTACCGGCGGTCGCGGTGACCGTCACGGCGGTGATCTGCCGGGGGGAGAGGCCGATGGCCTTGAGCGCCAGCAGGTCGCGCTCGCCCTCCCGCACCGTGCCGCCGATCAGCGTCAGCAGTTCGATCAGACCGATCAGCGCGAGCACCACGATCAGCCCCAGGACGACCGCGCGCAGCGGGGACAGCCCGTCGGCCGGGTTGGTGACGGTGTGCACGTCCAGGTGGCCCCGCCCCGCCGCGGCCAGCCGCTCGGCGACCGCGGCCGGTTCCGCGCCCGGCTCCAGACGGAGCTGGTAGTGGGCCGGCCGCAGCTCCGGGTCGTTGGCGCGGAGGGTGTCGAGAGACGTGGAGATGACCCGGCCGGCGTTCTCCGGTTCGATGCTGCGGCCGACGATGTGCAGGATCTGCGGCTGGTCGCCGACGGTCATCCGCACCCAGTCGCCGACCCGGACGTGCAGCAGGTCGAGCAGACCCTGCCCGGCCACCGCCTCGTCCGGCCCGTGCGCGGCGCGCCCCTCGGCCAGCGTGAACGGGTAGGGCTCCCGGTGGGTGCCCAGCCCGCGCAGCGCGATCGTGGCGGTCTGTCCCGGGACCAGCGCGGCCACCTCCACGCCCGGATAGGCGGCGGCGACCTGCGGATCGCGTTCCAGCAGCGCGAGGGCGCCCCCGTCGCCCAGTGAGGAGTCCGCGCGGACACTGAGGGCCGTGGGCAGTCCCATCCGCTCGGGGCTGCCGTGGAACCGGTCGATGGTGGTCCAGGCGCTCAGCGCCACGACGATCAGCAGCAGCGGCAGCGCCAGTCTGCCGACCGCGCCCAGGGAACGCGGCCGGCGGGTGAACGCCTTGTGCCAGCCCAGGACCAGCGCCGGCGGCACCCGTGCCCCCAGCGCCCGCCGCGCCACCCCGGTCAGCCGGCCGGCCGGGGCCGTCGCCGGACGCGGCACCGGCACCGGCGGCACCCGTCCGGCCCGCCAGGCGGCCAGCCCGGTGGTCGCCCCGATGAACAGCACCGCCCCCACCGGCACCGTGAACAGCGCCACGGTGTGCCCCGGCAGCCCCTGCCACACGTCGACCGCGTCCCCCAGCCGCCCGGGCACAGCCCCGCCCAGCGCCTCGGTGAGCACGGCCGCGGCCAGGGCGCCGAGCAGGGCGTAGAGGAGGTGCTGGATCAGGAAGACGCGTACGACCTGGCCGGGTGTGAAGCCGATCGCCTTGAGGACCGAGATGTCCCGCAGATGCCCCCGGATGCGGGTGCCGATCGCCCCGTGCACGGCGAACCCGGCGGCGAGCAGCGCGCCCAGCCCGAACAGCCCCAGCACCTGCCCCAGCAGCCGGTTGTCGCCCTGCGCCTCGGCACGCGCCTGCTGCCAGGTGGCCACCTCGCCGATCGCCCCGGCGCCCAGTTCGGTCACCGCGCGCTGCACGGCGTACCCGGTGTCGCCCGGGTCGGTCAGCCGCAGCCCGACCACCTGGCCGGCCGGGTCCGGCACGGCCGACGGCAGCGCCCACACCAGGCCGGACCGCTCACCCGGCCGGTAACGCGGTTCGGCGCTGTCGGCGACGCCCACCACGGTGAGCCTGCGTGCCGTGCCGGGCACGGTGAGCGTGTCGCCGGGGGCCGTCAGCAGGGCGCGGGCGAGCCGGCTCTCCAGGACCACCCCGTCCGGGGTGGCCGGGTCCAGCCAGCGCCCGGAGGTGATCAGCGGGCGGCCCACCTCCGGCTTCCCGGGGACGCCGCGCAGCTCGACGGAGGCACGGCCGCCCTGTGAGGCGAGGGTGACCGCGGCCGTGGGATAGGGGCCGGCGACGGACTCCACGCCGTCCAGCCCCGCCAGCCTCCCCGCGTCGGCGGAGGCGGTGGTGTGCAGCGTGACGTGCGCCCCGCGCACCTGGGTGAAGACGCGCTGCCACGGATTGGTGGCGTACCCGAACAGGGCCGTGGCCAGTAGCAGGGACGCGACGATGCCCGCGGTGGCGAGGACGAGGAACAGCGCCTCGCCGCGGTGCGTGCGCAGATCGGAGTGCGCCCAGCGCAGGGTCGCCCGCACCGGCCTCAGCCCTTCCGCGGGGGGCGGTCGTGGAAGCGCATGTCAGTCCTTGAGCTCCAGCACCCCGGACGCCCCGGCCCGGCGCGGCGGGGGGCCGGCGTCGAGTGCGGCGTCGTCGGCGATCCGGCCGTCGAAGAAGCTGATCACCCGGTCCGCGGCGCTCGCCAGCCGGGCGTCGTGGGTGACCAGCAGGATCGTCTGCCCGCGCTGATGGAAGCGGGACAGCAGCCGCATCACCTCGCGGGTGCCCCTGCTGTCCAGGCTGCCCGCCGGCTCGTCGGCCAGCAGCAGCGGCGGATGGTTGACCAGGGCCCGGGCCAGCGCGACCCGTTGCTGCTCGCCGCCGGACAGCTCGCCCGGCATGCTGCGCCCCTTGCCTTCGAGACCGAGCTCGGCGAGCAGCTCCTTCCGCCCGGCGCGCGCCTTCTTCGGCGGCACCCCGGCGAGCAGCGCGGGCAGCTCCACGTTGTCGGCGACCGACAGGTCGGAGACGAGGTTGAAGAACTGGAAGACGATCCCGATCCGCTTGCGGCGCTCCACCGCCCAGCGGGCCTCGCCGTAGCCGTCGGTGCGCTCGCCGTCCAGCCAGACGCTGCCCGCGTCGGGCCGCTGCAGCCCGCCGAGCAGATGCAGCAGGGTCGACTTGCCCGCTCCGGACGGGCCGGTGATCGCCACGAACTCGCCGCGCGCCACCCGCAGGTCGACCCCGCGCACGGCGTGCGCCGGGGCGCCCTCGCCGTGGTGCGTCTTGACCAGGCCTTCGGCGCGCAGCACGGGAGTGGTGCTCTCGCTCACTCCAGCTCCTCCAGCTCCTCCTGGCACCGCTCCAGCCAGTCCAGGTCGGCCTGCAGATGCAGCATCGCGCCCTCGATCAGCAGATGGGAGATGCGGTTGTCGCGGTCCTCGGCGGCGGCCAGTTTCGACAACTGCCGCATGGTGTTCAGGTACTGACGCCGCTGTCGGTTGATCAGCGCGATCTGGTCGGCGAGTCCGGTCCGCGGGGCGAGGGCCAGTTTCATGAAGAACTCGTCCCGCACCCGCGGCTCGTCGGCCGTCTCCTCGTACCAGGCGCGCAGCGCCTCCCGCCCGGCGTCGGTGAGGTGGTAGACCTTCTTGTTGGGCCGGCTCGACTGCTCGACGTCCTCGCCCTCGATCAGCCCCGACTTCTCGAGGCGGCCGAGGGTGACGTAGATCTGGCCGACGTTCGGCTGAGGGTACGCGGAGCCCAGCAGTTGCTCAAGGTCCTGTTTGAGCTCGTAGCCGTGTGCCGGGCCGCGGGCGAGCAGCGCGAGGAGGTGCAGCCGCACTCGTGCTCTCCTCCTCGCCTCTGCGCAATGTGCCGCAGACCCTAGTATCGCGCATACCTAACCGGTATACATGGCCTCTGACCCCCGGACGATGGTGCCCGGGTGCCGGTGCGCTGGAGGGAACCTATGCGGTGGATCCATGCCGCGGGTAGGGGCCTTCTCGCCCTCGTCGTCGTCCTGACCGGTTACGTCGCCTCCGGGGCGCGGGCCGACGAGGGCGGCGGGGGCGGCCGCGGGCCGCTCACCCTGGCCACCGCCGGCGACCTCACCGGCTATCTCGGCTCCGTGCTCGACGGCTGGAACCGTACCCATCCAGGCGAGAAGGTCACCCTCGTCGAGCTGCCGGACTCCGCCGACGAGACCCGCGCGCAGATGATCACCGATCTGCGCGGCGGGGAGCGCGGCCGCTTCGACGTGCTCAACATCGACGTCAGCTGGACCTCGGAGTTCGCCGCGGCCGGCTGGATCCGCCCGCTGCCGCGCGAGCGTTTCCCGCTCGACAGCTTCCTCCCGCGGGTCGTCGACACGGCGACCTACGACGGACGCCTGTACGCCGTCCCGTACGTCACCAACGCCGGGCTGCTGCTGTACCGCAAGGACGTCCTCGCCGAGGCGGGGGTGGCGCCGCCGCGCACCTGGGCCGAGCTGGAACGGGCCGCCGAGACCCTCGCCCCCGAGCACGGTCTCGACGGCTACGCGGGCCAGTTCCTGCCCTACGAGGGCCTCACCGTCAACGCGGCCGAGGCCGTCTACTCGGCGGGCGGCACCATCCTCGGCGACGAGGGCGAACGCGTCACCGTGAACTCACGGGCCGCCGCGGAGGGCATCGGCTTCCTCGCCCGCGGGGTGCGCGAGGGCTGGATACCGCGACAGGCGCTGACGTACAAGGAGGAGGAGTCCAAGCAGGCGTTCCAGAACGGCAGGCTGCTCTTCCTGCGCAACTGGCCCTACGCCTACGTCGCCGCCTCCGCCCCCGGCTCGAAGGTGGCCGGCAAGGTGGGCGCCGTGCCGCTGCCGGGGCCGGACGGCCCGGGGACGAGCGTCCTCGGCGGCTCCAACCTGGCCGTCGGCAGCCACGCCCGGCACCCGGACTCCGCCGCGCGCCTGATCGCGTACCTCACCAGCGAGCGCGTGCAGCGCCAGGTGCTCACGCGCGGCGCCCTGCCACCGGTGAGGGCCGCGCTGTACGACGACCCCGGACTGGTCCGGCGCTTCCCCTATCTGCCGACCCTGCGCGAGAGCGTGCTCGCCGCCGCTCCGCGCCCCAAGAGCCCGCACTACGACCAGGTGAGCCTGGTGGTGCAGGCGGTGGTGCACGACGCGATGAGCGGGCGGCAGACGCCCGGGGCCGCGGTGCGCCGGCTGGCGGGCGAGCTCGCCGCTGTCTCCTCGCGCTAGCCCGGAGCCCGACTCCTCTAGTTACTTGTTAGGTAACGCGGACGTCACAAGAGTGCCCGTTGTGTACGAGTAAGTTCCGATATGGCTCACCCAACTCTTCAGTAGCTTGCGCACGTTCATTGACACCCTCGCGAGAGCGCTACCTAACATGCATGCATAACAACCAGCGCTCCTCACAGACGGGTCAACGGGGTGAACAGGCACCACTGGTGGCGTGACGCGGTGATCTACCAGGTGTACGTCCGCAGCTTTCTGGACAGCACCGGCGACGGCATCGGCGATCTCGCCGGGGTCAGGGCAGGGCTGCCCTACCTCAAGAAGCTCGGCGTGGACGGCATCTGGCTGAGCCCCTTCTACCCTTCGCCGCAGCACGACCACGGCTACGACGTCGCCGACTACCGCGACGTCGACCCGGTCTTCGGCGACCTCGCCGAGTTCGACCGGCTGGTGACCGCCGCCCGCCGGCTCGGCATCAGGGTGCTGCTCGACATCGTCCCCAACCACTGCTCCAGCGAGCACCCCTGGTTCCGCGACGCCCTCGCCGCCGCCCCCGGCAGCCCCGAGCGCGCCCGCTTCCACTTCGCCCCCGGCCGGGGACCCGACGGCGCCGAGCCGCCGAACAACTGGCACGCCATGTTCGGCGGCCCCGCCTGGACCCGGGTCACCGAGCCGGACGGCCGCCCCGGCCAGTGGTACCTGCACATGTTCACGCCCGAACAGCCGGACTGGAACTGGCGCGAGCCCGAGGTCGCCGCCGAGTTCGACCGCACCCTCCGGTTCTGGCTGGACCGGGGCGTCGACGGCTTCCGCATCGACGTCGCCGCCGGACTCTTCAAGCACCCCGAACTGCCCGACTCGCCCGACCCGGAGGCCGACGCCCGCACCCGCGACTCGGTCAACCCGCTCGCCTGGAACCAGCCCGAGGTGCACGACGTGTGGCGGCACTGGCGGTCGGTGTGCGAGGAGTACACCGCCCGCGACGGCCGCGAACGCCTCCTGGTCGGCGAGGTCTCCGTGCCCACCGCCCGCGAACACGCCCGCTACGTCCGCCCGGACGAACTCCACCAGGCCTTCTTCTTCGACCTGCTCGGAGCGCCCTGGGACGCCGACGCCTTCCGCAAGGTCATCTCCGAGGCCATGCTGGACATCGCGGGCACCGGCTCCACCGTCACCTGGGTCCTCAACAACCACGACCAGGTCCGCACGGTCACCCGCTACGGCGAACCCGCCGGCGGCAGCGGACTCGGCGCCGCCCGCGCCCGCGCCGCCGCGCTGCTGATGCTGGCGCTGCCCGGCGCCGCCTACATCTACCAGGGCGAGGAGCTGGGCCTGCCCGAGGTCGTCGACCTGCCCGACGACGTGCTCACCGACCCGATCTTCCGCCGCACCGGCAGCCGCGCCCGGATACGCGACGGCTGCCGGGTGCCGCTGCCCTGGTCGGGACAGGCCTCCCCGTTCGGCTTCACCTCCGGCGCCGAAGGCGCCAAACCCTGGCTGCCGCAGCCGGAGTACTTCGCCGAGTACGCCACCCACCGGGCCCTCGCCGACACCCGCTCCTCCTGGCACCTGTACCGCGACGGCCTGCAGCTGCGCTCCGCGATGCCCCAGCTGGGCGAGGGCGCGCTGCGCTGGCTGGACACCCAGCCCGGCGTCCTCGCCTTCTCCCGCGGCGAAGGCCTGGTCTGCGCCGTCAACTTCGGCACCGCCCCCGTACCCGCCCCGGTCGCCGGCACCCCGCTGCTCGCCAGCGGACCCTGCCCGCCCGGGGTGCTCCCCGGCTCCACCGCCGCCTGGTGGATCGACGGCTCCTGAAACACCCGACCGACACTCCCGAAGGACATCGACGATGATGCGACGACGTACCACCCTGCTCACCGGATGCACCGCCCTCGTCCTCGCGCTCGGCGCGACCGCCTGCGGCGGCGGCGACCCCGTCTCGGCCGGCGGCGGCGACAAGTCGCTCGACGGCCAGACCGTCACCGTGGCCGGCGTGTGGTCCGGCAGCGAGCAGAAGAACTTCCAGAAGGTGCTCGACGCCTTCACGGAGAAGACCGGCGCCAAGACCCAGTTCGTCTCCACCGGTGACAACGTCTCCACCGTCGTCGGCAGCAAGATCGAGGGCGGCAACGCCCCCGACGTGGTGATGGTCCCGCAGGTCGGCGTGCTCCAGCAGTTCGCGGACAAGGGCTGGCTCAAGCCGCTCGACAAGAAGGTGCGGTCCACCATGGGCGAGAACTTCGCCGACGTGTGGCAGAACTACGGCAGCGTCGACGGCACCCTGTACGGCCTCTACTTCAAGGCCGCCCACAAGTCGACCGTCTGGTACAGCCCCGAGGCCCTCGAGCAGGCCGGCGTCACCCCGCCGAAGACCTACGACGCCATGCTGGAGAACGGGCGGACCATCTCCGACTCCGGACTCGCCGCCTTCTCCGTCGCCGGACAGGACGGCTGGACCCTGACCGACTGGTTCGAGAACGTCTACCTCTCCCAGGCCGGACCCGAGAAGTACGACGCCCTCGCCGCGCACGAGATCAAGTGGACCGACCCGACGGTCGTCGAGGCGCTCACCACCCTCGGTAAGCTCTTCAAGGACAAGCAGCTCATCGAGGGCGGCCAGAAGGGCGCCCTCAACACCGACTTCCCCGGCTCGGTGGAGAAGGTCTTCGGGCCCAAGGCCGAGGCCGCCATGGTCTACGAGGGCGACTTCGTCGCCGGTGTCGCCAAGGACCAGTTCGGCAAGAACATCGGCACCGACGCCGACTTCTTCCCCTTCCCGCCGGTCGGCGACGGCAAGGCGCCCGTGGTCAGCGGCGGCGACGCGGCCGTCGTCCTCAAGGACGGCAAGAACAGCAAGGCCGGCATGGCGCTCCTGGAGTACCTGGCCTCCCCGGAGGCCGCCTCCGTGTGGGCCGAGGCGGGCGGCTTCCTCTCCCCGAACAAGGGGCTCGACCTCTCCTCCTACGGCGACGACGTCACCCGCGCCACCGCCAAGTCCCTGGTCGAGGCCGGCGACTCGGTCCGCTTCGACATGTCCGACCAGGCCCCCGCGGCCTTCGGCGGCACCAAGGGCGCCGGTGAGTGGAAGATCCTCCAGGACTTCCTGCGCGACCCGTCCGACCCGGCGAAGACCGCCGCCGCGCTCGAGGGTGCCGCCGCCAAGGCCTACGGGAACTGACGGCCGTGACCGCCACACTCGTGAAAGAGGCGAGTCCACCGACACCCCGGCACCCCGGCAGCGCGCGCGGCCGGCGGCTGCGCCGCCGGGGGCGGGTCATCGCCCTGCTGTTCGTCCTGCCCGCGCTGCTCCTGCTGGGCGCGCTGGTCGTCTACCCGGTGCTGTTCTCCGTCGGCCGCAGCTTCTTCGACGCCTCCGGCACCACGTTCGTGGGCGGCGAGAACTACACCGAGATGTTCCGCGACCCGGCCACCCTCAAGGCCATCCGGAACACCGCGATCTGGGTCGTCGTGGCCCCCACGCTGCTGACCGGGCTCGGACTGATCCTGGCCGTCCTGGTGGAGAAGATCCGCTGGGCCACCGCCTTCAAGCTGCTGCTGTTCATGCCGATGGCGGTCTCCTTCCTCGCGGCCGGCATCATCTTCCGGCTCGCCTACGACGAGGACCCGGACAAGGGCGTCCTCAACGCCGCCGTCGTCTCCGTGCACGACGCCTTCCAGGGCAGCTCCTCCTACCCGACCGCCCGCGCGCGGGACGGCGAGGGGCTGACCAAGGGCGCGGACGGGTCGTACGCCACCGGTGCGGACGTCTCGCCCGGAGGCCCGGCGGCGGCGCTGGGCCTGGTCGGGGTCGCCCCCAAGGACCTGCCGGGCGACGCCGAACCCGCGGCTGCCGCGGCGGCCGGGAAGGCCGGCCCCGACGAGGTGCGCGGCGTGGTGTACCTCGACTTCACCCCCGGCGGGGGAGGGGAGCCCGGGGCGGTCGACCGGAGCGAGAAGGGACTGCCCGGCGTGACGGTCGAGGCCGTGCGCGACGGGGACCCCGTGGCGCGCACCACCACCGCCGCCGACGGCTCGTTCCGCTTCGCCGGACTGGACAGCGGCTCGTACGCCCTGAAACTGCCCTCCGCCAACTTCGCGGCACCCTATGACGGCATCTCCTGGCTCGGCCCGGCTCTCGTCACGCCGGCGATCATCGGAGCGTACCTATGGATCTGGACCGGTTTCGCGATGGTGCTCATCGGCGCGGGTCTCGCGGCGCTGCCCCGGGACGCGCTGGAGGCGGCACGTATGGACGGTGCCAACGAGTGGCAGATCTTCCGTCGCATCACCGTTCCGCTGCTCGCGCCGGTGCTCACCGTCGTCTTCGTGACGCTGGTCATCAACGTCATGAAGGTCTTCGACCTCGTCTACATCATCGCGCCGGGCCCGGTGCAGGAGGACGCGACGGTGCTGGCCACCCAGATGTGGCTGGTGTCGTTCGGCGGCGGCAACAACCAGGGGCTGGGCAGCGCCCTCGGCGTACTGCTGCTGCTCCTGGTCGTGCCGGCCATGGTCTTCAACGTCCGCCGTTTCCGAAGGAGTCAGCGATGAACGCGCTGCGCCGTGGGCTGAGCAGCACGGTGGTGCAGGCCTTCCTGGTGGTGATCGCGCTGGTGTGGATGACTCCGCTGGCCGGTCTGTTCCTGTCCTCGCTGCGCTCCGCCGAGGAGACCGCCGAGGGGGGCTGGTGGACCGTCTTCACCAGCCCCGGGCAGCTGTCCTTCGAGAACTACTCCGCGCTGCTGGGCAACTCGGGCATCACCCAGGCGTTCTGGAACACCGTGCTGATCTCGGTGCCGACCACCGTGCTGGTCGTGGTGGTGGCCGCGCTGGCCGGATACGCCTTCGCGTGGCTGGACTTCCCCGGGCGGGACGCGGTGTTCCTGCTCGTGGTCGCGCTGCTGGTGGTGCCCGTGCAGATCGGGCTGCTGCCCGTCGCCAAACTCTTCGGCCAGCTGGGGCTGTTCGGGACCATCCCCGGAGTCGTCCTGTTCCACGTGGCGTACGGACTGCCGTTCGCGGTGTTCCTGCTGCGGAACTACTTCGCCGAGATGCCGAAGGAGATGCTGGAGGCGGCGCGGATGGACGGCGGGAGCGAGTGGCGGATCTTCACCCGGCTGGTGCTGCCGGTGGGGCGGCCGGCCATCGCGAGCCTGGCGATCTTCCAGTTCCTGTGGGTGTGGAACGACATGCTGGTGGCGCTGCTGTTCGCGGACAGTTCGGCTCAGCCGCTCACGGTGCAGCTGCAGTCGCAGATCCGGCAGTTCGGCAGCAACGTCGATGTGCTGGCGCCGGGGGCGTTCCTGTCGCTGGTGGTGCCGGTGGTCGTGTTCTTCGCGTTCCAGCGGCACTTCGTGCAGGGGGTCATGGCGGGTTCCGTGAAGTAGGGGGCGGGGCGGAGGGGTTTTTCGCCCCCTCCGCCCTTTCCCTTCCCGTCCCTGGGGCTGCGCCCCAGACCCCCTGTCGGCCCTTCGGGCCTCGTCCTCAAGCGCCGGACGGGCTGGTTACGCCGTCGCCGGGGGATACAGCGTCCGCGGGAGTTGCGAAGCCGCCGCCGCGTCCAGGAGCCACAGGGTGCGGGTGCGGCCGTACGCGCCCGCTGCCGGGGCCTGGATCTCGCCCGCGCCGGAGAGGGCGATCTCCGCCGCCTCCGCCTTGTCCTCGCCCGCCGCCAGGAGCCAGACCTCCCGGGCCGCGCGGATCGCGGGGAGGGTCAGGGTCACCCGGGTCGGCGGGGGTTTGGGGGCGCCGTGGACGCCCACCACCGTGCGCTCCGTCTCACGGACCGCCGGCAGCTCCGGGAACAGGGAGGCCACGTGCGTGTCCGGTCCGACGCCCAGCATCAGGACGTCGAAGACCGGGACCGGGCCGTGGTTCTCCGGGGCCGCGGCCGCGGCGAGTTCCTCCGCGTAGGCCGCGGCCGCCGCGTCCACGTCCGCGCCGTGCGGGCCGTCCGACGCGGGCATGGCGTGCACGCGCCCGGGGTCCAGGGGCACCGCGTCGAGCAGCGCCTCGCGGGCCTGGGTGACATTGCGCTCCGGGTCGCCCTCCGGGAGGTAGCGCTCGTCGCCCCACCACAGGTCCAGCCGGGACCAGTCGATCGCGTCCCGGGCCGGGGCCGCCGCCAGCGCGGCCAGCAGGCCGTTGCCGTTGCGGCCGCCGGTCAGGACCACGGACGCCGAGCCCCGGGAGGCCTGCGCGTCCACGATCCTGGTGATCAGCCGGGCCGCCGCGGCCTGCGCCATCAGCTCCTTGTCCCGGTGCACGACCAGCTGCGGTGCCGTGCTCACTTCGCCGCCGCCTTCTTCACCGGGGCCTGCGCCGCCGCCTCGGACGCGGGAGCTTTCGCAGCCGACCCGACGGGAGCGGGGACCGCTTCCCGTTCTCCTTTGGCGGCCGGCGCGTCACCGCCGTCCGACGTCCTCAGCCGCTCCACGCCGTAGCGCAGCGCCGACGCGTAGGTGTCGTCCGGGTCCAGACGGCGCAGCTCCTCGGCGATGAGCTCCGCCGTGTCCCGGCGCTTGAGCGCCACCGCACGCTTCGGCTGGCCCTGTATGGACAGCGTCGCCAGCGATCCGTCGGCGCGGTCCAGCACGATCGGGCCGCAGTCGGTGTCCATGCGGACCGCGGTGAGACCCGGGCCGCTGGACTGGGTACGCCTGACGGGGACGTCCAGCCGGTCCGCGAGCCACATCGCCAGCAGCTCGCAGCTCGGGTTGAACCCCTCGCCCTCCACCTCGACGCCCTTCACCTCGCAGGCGACCTGGTCCAGCGCCGCGGCCAGCATCGAACGCCAGGGCGTGATGCGGGTCCACGACAGGTCCGTGTCGCCGGGCGTGTAGGCGTCCGCGCGGGCGGCGAGCTCCTCTACCGGCTTCTCGCAGGCGTAGGTGTCGGTCACCCTGCGCTGGGCCAGCGCGCCCAGCGGGTCCTTCGCCGGGTCCAGCGGGGCGTTGACCGGCCACCACACCACCACCGGGGCGTCCGGCAGCAGCAGCGGCAGCACCACCGACTGGGCGTGGTCGACGACCTCGCCGTAGAGGCGGAGCACGACGGTCTCGCCGGTTCCGGCGTCCGCGCCGACCCGGACCTCGGCGTCGAGGCGGGACTGGGTGCGGTCACGCGGCGAGCGGGAGACCCGCTTGATGACGACGAGCGTGCGCGAGGGGTGCTCGTGCGAGGCGTCGCCCGCCGACTTCAGCGCGTCGTAGGCGTTCTCCTCGTCCGTCACGATGACCAGCGTGAGCACCATGCCGACGGCCGGCGTGCCGATGGCCCGGCGGCCCTGCACCAGCGCCTTGTTGATCTTGCTGGCGGTGGTGTCCGTGAGGTCTGTCTTCATGGCCGGCGCCAGCTCCGTCCGTCTCGCTCGAGCATTTCGTCCGCCTCGACGGGTCCCCAGGTGCCGGCCGGGTACTGGGCCGGCTTCCCGTTCCTGTCCCAGTACTCCTCGATCGGGTCGAGGATCTTCCAGGACAGCTCGACCTCCTCCGTGCGCGGGAAGAGGTTGGAGTCCCCGAGCAGGACGTCGAGGATGAGCCGCTCGTACGCCTCCGGGCTGGACTCGGTGAACGACTCGCCGTAGGCGAAGTCCATCGACACGTCCCGGATCTCCATCGACGTGCCCGGCACCTTGGAGCCGAACCGGACCGTGACGCCCTCGTCGGGCTGGACCCGGATCACGATGGCGTTGGAGCCCAGCTCCTCCGTGGCCGTGGAGTCGAAGGGGGAGTGCGGGGCGCGCTGGAAGACGACCGCGATCTCGGTGACCCGGCGGCCGAGCCGCTTGCCGGTGCGCAGATAGAAGGGGACGCCCGCCCAGCGGCGGTTGTCGATGCCGACCTTGATGGCGGCGTAGGTGTCGGTCTTCGAGGAGGCGTCGATGCCGTCCTCCTCCAGGTACCCGACCGCCTTCGCGCCGCCCTGCCAGCCGGCCGCGTACTGACCGCGCACGGTGTCCCGGCCCAGGTCCTTCGGCAGCCGTACGGCGCCGAGCACCTTGGTCTTCTCCGCGGCCAGCGCGTCCGCGTCGAAGGAGGCGGGCTCCTCCATCGCGGTCAGCGCCATCAGCTGCAGCAGGTGGTTCTGGATGACGTCACGGGCGGCGCCGATGCCGTCGTAGTAGCCGGCCCGGCCGCCGATGCCGATGTCCTCGGCCATGGTGATCTGGACGTGGTCGACGAAGGACCGGTTCCATATCGGCTCGAACATCGTGTTGGCGAAACGCAGCGCCAGGATGTTCTGGACCGTCTCCTTGCCCAGGTAGTGGTCGATGCGGAAGACCTGGTCGGGCGCGAACACCTCGTGGACGATCGCGTTGAGCTCCTCGGCCGACCTCAGGTCGTGCCCGAACGGCTTCTCGATCACCGCGCGACGCCAGGAGCCGTCGGTCTGGTCGGCGAGACCGTGCTTCTTGAGCTGCTGGATGACCACCGGGAACGAGCGCGGGGGCACCGACAGGTAGAAGGCGAAGTTGCCGCCCGTGCCCTGCGCCTTGTCCAGTTCCTCGATCGTGCCGCGCAGCCGCTCGAACGACTCGTCGTCGTCGAAGGTGCCCTGCACGAAGCGCATGCCCTGGATGAGCTGCTGCCAGACCTCCTCGCGGAAGGGGGTGCGGGCGTGCTCCTTGACCGCGTCGTGGACCTCCTGTGCGAAGTCCTCGTTCGCCCACTCCCGGCGGGCGAAGCCCACCAGCGAGAAGCCCGGCGGCAGCAGCCCCCGGTTGGCCAGGTCGTACACGGCCGGCATCAGCTTCTTGCGCGACAGGTCGCCCGTGACGCCGAAGATGACCAGGCCCGACGGCCCCGCGATGCGCGGGAGCCGTCGGTCCGCCGGGTCACGCAGCGGATTGCTGCTCGACAAGGTCTCAGCCCTCCGAGGGGGCGAGGCGCTGGAGCTCCGCCTCGGTCGACTTCAGCAGGTCGTTCCAGGACGCCTCGAACTTGTCGACGCCCTCGTCCTCCAGAAGCCGCACCACGTCGTCGTACGCGATGCCGAGCGCCTCGACCGCGTCCAGGTCGGCGCGGGCCTGCTCGTAGGTGCCGGTGACGGCGTCGCCCCGGATCGCACCCTGCTCCTCGGTGGCGAACAGGGTCGCCTCCGGCATGGTGTTCACGGTGTTCGGCGCGACCAGCTCGTCGACGTACATGGTGGACTTGTACGCCTTGTCCTTCACGCCGGTCGACGCCCACAGCGGACGCTGCTTGTTGGCGCCGTCGCGCTCCAGCGCGGCCCAGCGGTCCGTGGAGAAGACCTCCTCGTACGCCTGGTACGCCAGCCGCGCGTTGGCGATGGCGGCCTTGCCGCGCAGCGCCTTGGCCTCGTCGGTGCCGAGCGCGTCGATCCGCTTGTCGATCTCGGTGTCCACACGGGACACGAAGAAGGACGCCACGGAGTGGATCTTCGACAGGTCCAGGCCGCGCTCCTTGGCCTTCTCCAGGCCGGTCAGGAACGCGTCCATGACCTTGCGGTAGCGCTCCAGGGAGAAGATCAGCGTGACGTTGACGCTGATGCCCAGGCCGATGGTCTCGGCGATGGCCGGGATGCCGGCCTCGGTCGCCGGGATCTTGATCAGCGTGTTCGGCCGGTCCACCAGCCAGGCCAGCTGCTTGGCCTCGGCGACCGTCGCGCGGGTGTTGTGCGCCAGCCGCGGGTCGACCTCGATCGAGACCCGGCCGTCACGGCCGTCGGTGGAGTCGAAGACCGGGCGCAGGATGTCGGCGGCGTCCCGGACGTCCGCCGTGGTGATCATGCGGATGGCCTCTTCGACGGTGACCCTGCGGGCGGCGAGGTCGGTCAGCTGCGTGTCGTAGCCGTCGCCCTCGGAGATCGCCTTCTGGAAGATCGTCGGGTTGGTGGTGACGCCCACGACGTGCTGCTGGTCCATCAGCTCGGCGAGGTTGCCGGACGTGATCCGCTTGCGCGACAGGTCGTCCAGCCAGATCGCGACGCCTTCCTCGGAAAGGCGCTTGAGTGCGTCTGTCATGGAAATTCCATCTCCTACGTGTCGTATGTGGGCGTCAGCGCTGGGCCGCGGCGAGGGATTCCCGGGCCTTGGCGGCCACGTTCTCGGCGGTGAAGCCGAACTCCTCGAACAGCACCTTTCCGTCGGCGGAGGCACCGAAGTGCTCGAGGGAGACGATGCGGCCGGCGTCCCCGACGTACTTGTGCCAGGTCAGGCCGATCCCCGCCTCGACGGCGACGCGCGCCTTCACGGAGGGCGGCAGGACGCTGTCCCGGTACCCCTGGTCCTGCTCCTCGAACCACTCCACGGACGGCATGGACACCACGCGCGTGGGGACACCGTCGGCCTGGAGCCGCTCGCGGGCCTCGACGGCGACGTGCACCTCGGAGCCGGTCGCGATCAGCACGATCTGCGGCTCACCGCCGTCGGCCTCGAAGAGGACGTAACCGCCCCTGGCCGCGTCCTCGTTCGGCTCGTACGTCGGCACGCCCTGGCGGGTGAGCGCCAGACCGTGCGGGGCGCCCTTGCCGAACTCCTTCGTCCAGCGGGTGAGGATCTCCCGCCAGGCGATCGCGGTCTCGTTGGCGTCCGCCGGACGCACCACGTTCAGACCCGGGATGGCGCGCAGCGAGGCCAGGTGCTCGACCGGCTGGTGGGTCGGGCCGTCCTCGCCCAGGCCGATGGAGTCGTGCGTCCACACGTACGTCACCGGCAGGTGCATCAGCGCGGACAGCCGCACGGCGTTGCGCATGTAGTCGGAGAACACCAGGAAGGTGCCGCCGTAGATCCGGGTGTTGCCGTGCAGCGCGATGCCGTTCATCTCCGCCGCCATGGCGTGCTCACGGATGCCGAAGTGGATCGTCCGGCCGTACGGGTCCGCCTCGGGCAGCGGGTTGCCGGCCGGGAGGAAGGAGGACGTCTTGTCGATCGTCGTGTTGTTGGAGCCCGCCAGGTCGGCCGAGCCGCCCCACAGCTCCGGGACGACCGCGCCGAGCGCCTGGAGCACCTTGCCGGAGGCGGCGCGGGTGGCGACGCCCTTGCCCGGCTCGAACACCGGGATCTTCTCCTGCCAGCCGGTGGGCAGCTCGCCCGCGGCGATCCGGTCGTACTCGGCGGCGCGCTCGGGGTTGTTGTCCCGCCACTGCTGGAAGGACTTCCCCCACGCGGCCTTCGCCTCGGCGCCGCGCTCCAGGGCCTTGCGGGTGTGGCCGATGACCTCGTCGGTGACCTCGAAGGTCTGCTCCGGGTCGAAGCCGAGGACGCGCTTGGTGGCCGCGACCTCGTCGTCGCCGAGCGCCGAGCCGTGGGCGGCCTCGGTGTTCTGCGCGTTCGGGGCCGGCCAGGCGATGATCGAGCGCATCGCGATGAAGGACGGCCGGTCGGTGACCTTCTTGGCCTCCTCGATCGCGTCGTACAGCGCGTGCGGGTCCAGGTCGCCGTCGGGCTTGGGGGCGACCCGCTGCACGTGCCAGCCGTACGCCTCGTACCGCTTGACGGTGTCCTCCGAGACCGCGGTCTCGGTGTCGCCCTCGATCGAGATGTGGTTGTCGTCCCACAGCAGCACCAGGTTGCCCAGCTTCTGGTGACCGGCCGTCGAGGACGCCTCGGCGGAGATGCCCTCCTGGAGGCAGCCGTCACCGGCGATGCAGTAGACGTAGTGGTCGAACGGGGACTCGCCCTCGGCGGCCTCCGGGTCGAACAGACCGCGCTCGTAGCGGGCGGCCATCGCCATGCCCACGGCGTTGGCGACACCCTGGCCCAGCGGGCCGGTCGTGGTCTCCACGCCGGTGGTGTGCCCGTACTCCGGGTGACCCGGGGTCTTCGAGCCCCAGGTGCGGAACGCCTTCAGGTCGTCCAGTTCGAGGCCGAAACCGGCCAGGTACAGCTGGGTGTAGAGGGTCAGGGACGAGTGGCCGGCGGACAGCACGAAACGGTCCCGCCCGACCCAGTCGGCGTCCGCCGGGTCGTGCCGCATCACCTTCTGGAAGAGGGTGTAGGCGGCGGGAGCCAGGCTCATCGCCGTACCAGGATGGCCGTTACCGACCTTCTGTACGGCATCGGCGGCCAGGACACGGGCCGTGTCCACGGCCCGCTGGTCCAACTCGGTCCACTCGAGGTCTGTGGTGGTCGGCTTGGTGCTCACCCTGAGTCAGGGCTCCTCTCCACATGTCGGATGCCGGTGAATGCCCACCGGCGAGGTCGAGCCTACCCCCGTAGGACGTGCGTTCTTCCGGGTCGTTCCAGAGTGCGGGCACTCCTGTGGATCCGCCTCCTGACCGGTTCGTTTCCGTATTCGGCAGATGAATACGGGGCCGCTCATCCGGGTGCTCAATCGAGCTTCGCGACGCACCTCGGAGGATGCCGCCCAACACGAGCGGACCCCCGCGAATGTCCGGGTCTGGGCAACGTCTACAGTGGCGTGGTACGCGCGAGCCTTTACCGCCACTTCACCACGGGAAGCTCGCTGGGATGTCTCTGTAGGGGTGTGCGTGACGGCCGTTGAATCCCGTCCAGCGGGGGTGCTGGGGACCAGTCAGAGCCCTGCCCATCGGCCGTTCGGGGCCCGTGTGATGGCATTCGTGGCCCTCACCAAGCCGCGGATCATCGAACTGCTGCTCATCACCACGGTCCCGGTGATGTTCCTGGCGCAGCGGGGCGTGCCCGACCTGAAGCTGGTGCTGCTGACCTGCGTCGGCGGCTACCTGTCCGCGGGCGGCGCCAACGCGCTCAACATGTACATCGACCGCGACATCGACGCGCTGATGGACCGCACCTCGCAGCGGCCGCTGGTGACCGGCATGGTCGGCCCGCGCGAGTGCCTGGCCTTCGGCATCTCCCTGGCGGTCGTCTCGACGCTCCTGTTCGGCCTCGCCGTCAACTGGCTGTCCGCCTGGCTCTCCCTCGGCGCGCTCCTCTTCTACGTCGTCGTCTACACGATGATCCTCAAACGGCGTACGGCGCAGAACATCGTGTGGGGCGGCATCGCCGGCTGCATGCCGGTGCTGATCGGCTGGTCCGCGGTCACCAACTCGATGTCCTGGGCTCCGGTCATCCTCTTCCTCGTCATCTTCTTCTGGACGCCGCCGCACTACTGGCCGCTGTCCATGAAGGTGAAGGACGACTACGCGCGCGTCGGCGTGCCGATGCTGCCGGTCGTCGCCGGCAACAAGACCGTCGCCAAGCAGATCGTGCTCTACAGCTGGGTCATGGTCGGCGTGTCGCTGCTGCTCACCCCGCTCGGCTACACCGGCTGGTTCTACACGGCGGTCGCCCTCGCGGCCGGCGGCTGGTGGCTGTGGGAGGCGCACGCCCTGCTGAACCGCGCCAAGGCCGAGGTGACGGGCGGCAAGCTCAAGGAGATGCGCCTGTTCCACTGGTCCATCACCTATGTGTCGCTGCTCTTCGTGGCCGTCGCGGTGGACCCGTTCCTGCGCTGACGCCCCTCGCGCTCCGACCGGGCGGGGTCACGTGGCCAAGGCCACGGACCCCGCCCGTCGCCGTTTGATCTACCCGTCGGTAGCATCCTGTCCATGGCAGACACGCAGCAGGTGGATCCCAAGGCCGAGCAGAAGGCCGCCCGGCTCGCCAAGCAGATCGGCGGCTTCGCCAAGGCGCACGGCGGCGCCGAGGGACAGGTCGCGTACCTCGGGGAGCGCGGCGCCCGCATCGTCCTCGTCGGCGGCGACGGCGACTGGGGTGACGTCTTCGCCCCCTCCATGGAGGTGGCCGAGAAGGCGGTCGAGAAGGCGGGCATCACCGTCCACGAGAACTTCGACGGCGAGTTCGCGGCGAAGGTGCGGACGGGCCCGTACGAATGGAGCCGGATGGCCGGGATCCAGGTCGGCGGCCCCTCCAACGGCTGATCCGGCGGGCTCCGCCGCGCCACCTCCCCGGGGGTTCACCCGTTAGGACCTGTGAAGCATCGGCACACGGTCCCGCCCCGGGGAGCTCCGGATGATCGAAACGCCCGCACTCGTGGACCAGTACTGCCACGGAGTGCTCCGCACGGAGCTGGGCCTCGGCACCTTCGAGGCCCAGCTGTCCCGCACCGAGGGGCCGCCCGCCGCCGGCACCACCCTCTTCGACACCCAGACCGGCTTCGCCGTGCGCCGCTGGTGCCCGCCCCTGCTCGGTCTGGAGCCGCACTGCCCGCCCGCCCGCTATCTCGCCCGGCGGCGTGAACTGGGCGTGACGGAGGCCGGACGCCGGCTGCTGCGGGGCAGCGGAATCACCGCCTACCTCGTCGACACCGGACTGCCCGGCGACCTCACCGGCGCCACCGAGCTGGGCACGGCCGGGGACGCCGACGCCCATGAGATCGTCCGGCTGGAACTGCTGGCCGAACAGGTCGCCGACACCTCCGGCACCGTGGAGTCCTTCCTCGCCAACCTCGCCGAGTCGGTGCACGGGGCCGCCGCGCACGCCGTCGCCTTCACCTCCGTCGCCGGCGTGGGGCACGCCCCGGCGCTCGCCCCCGAGCCGCCCGGACCCGGGGAGGTGCGCGGCGCGGCCGGACGCTGGCTGGCCGCACGCCGGGTGGGCGACGAGCTCCGCGACCCGGTCCTGCTGCGGCACCTGCTGTGGATCGCGGTCGCCTCGGGCCGGCCCCTCCAGCTGCACGCCGGCCTCGCCGCGCCGGGCACCCGGATCGACCGCACCGACCCGGTCCTGCTCACGGACTTCGTCCGGGCCACCGCCGGACTCGGCACCGACCTCGTCCTGCTGCACGGCTATCCGTACCACCGCCAGGCCGCCCACCTCGCCGGGGTCTTCCCGCACGTCTACGCCGACTGCGGCGCCGCCCTGGTGCGTACCGGGGCCCGCGCCGCGACCGTCCTCGCGGAGATCCTGGAACTCGCCCCCTTCGGCAAGGTCCTCTTCTCCAGCGGCGCCCGGGGCCTGCCCGAGCTGCACGTCGTCGGCGCCTGCCTGTTCCGCGAGTCGCTCGGCCGGGTGCTCGGCACCTGGGTGGCCGAGGGCGCCTGGTCCCCCGAGGACGCGCAGCGGGTGGCCGGCATGATCGCGTCGGAGAACGCGGGCAGGGTGTACAGCCTGCACTGAGGGGGGGAAGACTGGGCCGATGCCGACCGCCGCGCTCCTCGACCGCTTCCTCGCCGGCCTGACTCCGCTCGGTCCCCGCGCCGTCTGGGCGCACGGCTCACTGGCCGGCGGCGACTACCAGGAGGGCCGGAGCGACCTGGACCTGATCGCGGTCCTGGACCACCCGGTCACCCTACGGACGGTGTGGCGCGTCGCTTCGCTGCACGCCCGGCTGCGGCACGAGCCGCTCGCCGGCCTGCTGCACTGCAGCTACCTGACGCCGGACACCGCCGCGGACACCGCGCGGCACCACCTCACCTGGGTGCACCAGGAACTCTTCGCCCGGCCGGTCACCCCGGTCACCCGCGCCGAGCTGCACACCTTCGGCCGGGTCCTGCACGGGGTGCCGCCCGCGCGGGTGCTGCCGCCGGTGCCGGACGGGGAACTCGCCGCGTTCGTTGTGCGCGACCAGCGCGACTACTGGCGGCGCGAGGTGGACCGGGCCGCCCACTGGACCCAGGACGTGTGGGTCGACCTGGGCCTGCTGACCTTTGCCCGCGCCACCGTCACCCTCCGCGAGGGTCGGCTGATCTCCAAGCGGGAGGCGCTGGACGTCCTGCCCGGACTCGGCGCGCCCGGCGAGGTCGTCGAGGACATCAGGAGACGGCGCTACGACGGCGCCGCGCCGGCCGCGGGGGAGTGGGCCGCCCGCCGGGCCCGGCTGACCCGGGACTACCTGGGGGCCGCGATCGACGCGCTGGTGGCGGGCTCCTGAGCGAGCGGTCCCGGCACGTCCGGGGCGTCCGCCTCCGGGCGCTCGCGCAGCGACAGCAGCACCCGAAGCACCCAGATCCACATCACGCACGAGCCGAACATGTGCAGGCCGACCAGGACCTCGGGGAGGTCGGTGAAGTACTGCACATAGCCGATGGCGCCCTGCGCGAGCAGGATCAGGAACAGCTCGCGGGTGCGGGCCAGGGGGCCGCCGGGCGCGTCGACCGCCTTCAGGACGAACCACAGCGCGAACGTCAGCGTCACCACGATCCACGCCAGTACGGCGTGCAGCTTGCTGACCATCTCCCAGTCGAGCGGCATGCGCGGGACGTCGCTGGAGTCACCCGCGTGCGGGCCCGCCCCGGTGACCACCGTGCCGACCGCGATCAGCAGCACGGAGGCGGCCACCATGCACCACACCAGCTGCTGCACGGCCTTGCCGACCAGCGGCCGGGGCTCCCCGTCGCCCTCCCGGGTGCGCTGCCACATCACCACGGCGACCGCGATCAGCGCCGTGGAGAGCAGGAAGTGCGCCGCGACCGTGTACGGGTTCAGACCGACCAGGACCACGATGCCGCCGAGGATCGCGTTGCCCATGACGATCCAGAACTGCGCCCAGCCCAGCCGGGTGAGACCGCGCCGGTACGGCTTCTCGGAGCGCGCGGCGATGATCGCCCAGCCGACGGCGGCACACAGCACGTACGTCAGCAGACGGTTGCCGAACTCGATGACACCGTGCAGGCCCATCTCGCGGGTCGCGGCGAGCGAGTCGTCGGTGCACTTGGGCCAGGTCGGGCAGCCCAGGCCGGAACCGGTCAGCCGTACGGCTCCGCCGGTCACCACGATGACCACGGCCATGACGAGCGCGGCGAGGACCGCCCGCCGGACGGTCCGGGGATCCGGGGTCCAGCGTGCGGCGATGAAGGCGAGCGGGTTGCGCAGGGCCGCCTGGGCGTCGGCGCGGGTCACGTTTGGCACGCCCCCATCGTAGGCGGGCCGCTTGTGCACGCTTTCACGAGGGTCGGTCCGGGGCGACCCGGCTACTCCCAGCGGAAGAACCTCCCGGCCGCGGCGAGGCCCGCGACCGCCCAGACGGCGAGGATCCCGAGGTCGGCCCACGGCATCCCGGCCCCGTGCTGGAGCACGTCCCGCAGCCCCTCCGACAGGGCGGAGATCGGCAGCAGGCCGAGGACGTCCCCGGCGGCGTCCGGGAACCTGTCCAGCGGTACGACCACCCCGCCGCCGACCAGCAGCAGCAGGAACACCAGGTTGGCCGCGGCGAGCGTCGCCTCCGCCTTGAGGGTGCCCGCCATCAGCAGACCGAGCCCGGAGAACGCGGCCGTGCCCAGCACCAGCAGCAGGAACACCGAGACCGGGTCGCCCTGCGGGGACCAGCCGAGCGCGAGGGCGATCACCGTCACCAGGGCCACCTGGAGCACCTCGGTGACCAGCACCGACAGCGTCTTCGCGGTCATCAGGCCCCAGCGCGGCAGCGGCGACGACGCAAGCCGCTTCAGCACGCCGTAGCGGCGCTCGAAGCCGGTCGCGATGGCCTGCCCGGTGAACGCCGTCGACATCACGGCGAGCGCCAGGATGCCCGGGGCCAGGAAGTCGACCGTCTCGCCGTCGCCGGTGTCGACGACGTCCACGGTGCTGAACAGCACCAGCAGCAGCGTGGGGATGACCACCGTGAGCAGCAGCTGCTCGCCGTTGCGCAGCAGCATCTTCGTCTCGAGCACGGCCTGCGCCGCGATCATGCGGGTCAGGGGCGCCGCGCCCGGCTTCGGTGAGTAGGTGGCGCTCACGAACGCAGCTCCTTGCCGGTCAGTTCCAAAAAGACGTCCTCGAGGGTGTGGCGTTCCACCGAGATCCGGTCCGGCATCACCCCGTGCTGCGCGCACCAGGACGTCACCGTGGCGAGCAGTTGCGGGTCGACCCTGCCGAGCACCCGGTACGAGCCGGGGGCAACCTCCTCGGCGGCCGAGTCGGGCGGCAGCGCCTTCAGCAGGGACGCCACGTCCAGGCCGGGCCGGCCGGAGAAGCGGAGCGTGTTCTCGGCGCCGCCCCTGCACAGCTCCTCGGGGGAGCCCTGGGCGATCACCCGCCCGGCGTCGATGACCGCCACGTCGTCGGCGAGCTGCTCGGCCTCGTCCATGTAGTGGGTGGTGAGGATGACGGAGACGCCGTCGGCGCGCAGGTCCCGTACCAGGTCCCAGGTGGCGCGGCGGGCCTGCGGGTCGAGGCCGGCCGTCGGCTCGTCCAGGAACACCAGTTCCGGCCGTCCCACGACGGCCATCGCCAGCGCGAGCCGCTGCTGCTGGCCGCCGGACAGCCGCCGGTACGCCGTACGGCCGCAGGAGCCGAGCCCCAGCCGCTCGATCAGCGCGTCCACGTCCAGCGGGTGCGCGTGCAGTTTCGCCACGTGGCGGAGCATCTCGTCCGCCCGCGCGCCCGAGTAGACGCCGCCCGACTGGAGCATCACGCCGAGGCGGGGCCGCAGCCGCGCCGACTGTCTCACCGGGTCGAGGCCCAGGACGCGCACCGTGCCGGAATCCGGCCGCCGGTACCCCTCGCAGGTCTCGACCGTGGTCGTCTTGCCCGCCCCGTTGGGGCCGAGCACGGCGGTCACGCCCTGCCGTGCCACCAGGTCGAGGCCGTCCACCGCGGTCTTCGTGCCGTACCGCTTCACCAGGGCCTGCACCTGGACCACGGGCTCACTTCGCATGGGTCACGAGTCTAGGGAGGCGGCCGGGGTGCCCGACCCCGGGGTACCGGGACCGCGGCCGCCGTCTCCGGTGGTCAAAGATCGTTTCCGCAGGTCAGATTAGGTATGCCTAAGTGATGCAGCGCACCTTCGGCCCGTCCGGGCGCGGCTTGCCCGGCTCAGATGAATTACGCAACAATGGCGTTGTGAAAAACGGCGAGCACACGACGGGGCCTCCCCAGGAGGAGCTGGCAACCGGTGAGCGGTCCACCCGCAACCGCGTCGCCCGCTCGATCCTGGACCACGGCCCGTCGACCGTCGCCGAACTCGCCGAGCGGCTGGGACTCACCCAGGCGGCCGTACGCCGGCACCTGGACGCGCTGACCGCCGACAACGTCGTGGAGGCCCGCGAGCGCCGCGTCTACGGCGCCCGCACGCGCGGGCGCCCGGCCAAGGTCTTCGCCCTCACCGACTGCGGACGCGACGCCTTCGACCAGTCGTACGACAAGCTGGCCGTGGACGCCCTGCGCTGGATCGGTGAGCGGGAGGGCGGCGGCGACGCGATCGCCGCGTTCGCCCGGGCCCGGATCGCCGCCCAGGCGGACGCCTACCGCAAGGCGGTCGAGGCCGCGGCCCCCGAGGAGCGGACGGAAGCGCTGGCGAAGGCCCTGAGTGCGGACGGGTACGCTGCGACTGCGCGCAACGCGCCGGTCGGCGAGCAGCTCTGCCAGCACCACTGCCCGGTCGCCCACGCCGCCGAGCAGTTCCCGCAGCTGTGTGAGGCCGAGACGGAATTTTTCGCCGAGCTTCTCGGTACGCATGTGCAGCGACTGGCCACCATCGCGCACGGCGACGGCGTCTGCACGACGTTCATCCCCAAGATTTCCCACCAAGCACCTGCAAGCACGTCCGGGAGGAACCCCGCATGACTCTCCCCACGGAGACTGCCCACCCCGAGCTGGAGGGTCTGGGCAACTACGAATACGGCTGGGCCGACCGTGACGAGGCCGGTGCGTCGGCGCGCCGCGGTCTGAACGAGGACGTCGTCCGGGACATCTCCGCGAAGAAGGACGAGCCGGAGTGGATGACCAAGCTCCGTCTCAAGGGCCTGCGCCTGTTCGAGAAGAAGCCCATGCCGAACTGGGGCTCCGACCTCTCCGGCATCGACTTCGACAACATCAAGTACTTCGTGCGCTCGACGGAGAAGCAGGCGGAGTCCTGGGAGGACCTGCCCGAGGACATCAAGAACACCTACGACAAGCTGGGCATCCCCGAGGCCGAGAAGAAGCGCCTCGTCGCCGGTGTCGCCGCGCAGTACGAGTCGGAGGTCGTCTACCACCAGATCCGTGAGGACCTGGAGGAGCAGGGCGTCATCTTCCTCGACACCGACACCGCCCTGAAGGAGCACCCGGAGCTCTTCAAGGAGTACTTCGGCACGGTCATCCCGGTCGGCGACAACAAGTTCGCGTCGCTGAACTCCGCCGTCTGGTCCGGCGGCTCCTTCATCTACGTCCCGCCGGGCGTCCACGTCGAGATCCCGCTCCAGGCCTACTTCCGGATCAACACCGAGAACATGGGCCAGTTCGAGCGGACCCTGATCATCGTCGACGAGGGCGCCTACGTGCACTACGTCGAGGGCTGCACCGCCCCGATCTACAAGTCGGACTCGCTGCACTCCGCGGTCGTCGAGATCATCGTCAAGAAGAACGCCCGCTGCCGCTACACGACCATCCAGAACTGGTCGAACAACGTCTACAACCTGGTCACCAAGCGCGCCGTGGCCTACGAGGGCGCGACCATGGAGTGGGTCGACGGCAACATCGGCTCCAAGGTGACGATGAAGTACCCGGCCGTCTACCTGATGGGCGAGCACGCCAAGGGCGAGACGCTGTCCATCGCCTTCGCCGGCGAGGGCCAGCACCAGGACGCGGGCGCCAAGATGGTCCACATGGCCCCGAACACCTCGTCCAACATCGTCTCCAAGTCGGTGGCGCGCGGCGGCGGCCGTACCTCCTACCGCGGTCTGATCGAGATCGGCGAGGGCGCCCCGGGCGCCAAGTCCAACGTGCTGTGCGACGCGCTGCTCGTCGACACCATCTCCCGCTCGGACACCTACCCCTACGTGGACGTCCGCGAGGACGACGTCTCCATGGGCCACGAGGCGACCGTCTCCAAGGTCTCCGAGGACCAGCTCTTCTACCTGATGAGCCGCGGTCTGAGCGAGTTCGAGGCGATGGCGATGATCGTGCGCGGCTTCGTCGAGCCGATCGCCAAGGAACTGCCGATGGAGTACGCGCTCGAGCTCAACCGGCTGATCGAACTGCAGATGGAAGGCGCGGTCGGCTAAGCACCAGCGCCGTTCCGTCAAGCCCCTTACGCAAAGGAAAGCGAGCACTACGACAGCCATGGCTGAGGCTCAGAACATCCCGGTCGGTTCGACGACCGCCGGCTCGATCGCGGTGGCCGCCGAGTCGACCGTCGCCACCCGCATGAGCGCGCCCCCGTCCTTCGACGTGGCGGACTTCCCCGTCCCCCACGGCCGTGAGGAGGAGTGGCGGTTCACCCCGCTGGAGCGTCTGCGCGGCCTGCACGACGGCACCGCCGCCGCCGGCACCACCGGCGAGGGCGTCAAGGTCGCCGTCGACGCGCCCGAGGGCGTCACCGTCGAGTCCGTCGGCCGTGACGACGCCCGGCTCGGCCGCGCCGGCATGCCGGCGGACCGCGTGGCCGCCCAGGCGTACTCCGCCTTCGAGCGGGCCTCGGTCGTGACCGTGCCGAAGGAGACCGTCCTCACCGAGCCGATCCGCATCGCGGTGCACGGCGAGGGCGGCACCGCCTTCGGCCACCAGGTGATCGAGCTCGGCGCCTTCGCCGAGGCGCTCGTGGTCATCGACCACACCGGTGACGCGGTGCTCGCCGCCAACGTCGAGTACGTCCTCGGCGACGGCGCCAAGCTGACCGTCGTCTCCGTGCAGGACTGGGACGACAAGGCCGTCCACGTGGGCCAGCACAACGCCCTCGTCGGCCGCGACGCCTCCTTCAAGTCGGTCGTCGTCACCTTCGGCGGCGACGTCGTCCGCCTCCACCCGCGCGTCGTCTACGCGGGACCCGGCGGCGAGGCCGAGCTGTTCGGCCTCTACTTCACCGACCGGGGCCAGCACCAGGAGCACCGCCTCCTGGTCGACCACAACGTCCCGCACTGCAAGTCCAACGTCGTCTACAAGGGCGCCCTGCAGGGCGACGACGCGCACGCCGTGTGGATCGGTGACGTGCTCATCGAGGCCAAGGCCGAGGGCACCGACACCTACGAGATGAACCGCAACCTGGTCCTCACCGACGGCGCCCGCGTCGACTCCGTGCCCAACCTGGAGATCGAGACCGGCGAGATCGTCGGCGCCGGCCACGCCTCCGCGACCGGCCGCTTCGACGACGAGCAGCTCTTCTACCTGATGGCCCGCGGCATCCCGGAGAAGGACGCCCGCCGCCTGGTGGTCCGCGGCTTCTTCGCCGAGCTCGTGCAGCAGATCGGCGTCCCGGACATCGAGGAGCGCCTGATCGCCAAGATCGAGGAGGAGCTGGAGGCGGCGGTCGCATGACGTTCCGACGCGCCTGCGGGCTGAGTGAGCTGGAGGAGGACACCCCGAAGCGGGTGGACCTCGACGGCACGCCGGTCTCCCTCGTGCAGACCGGGGGCGAGGTGTTCGCGATCAACGACATCTGCTCGCACGCGAACGTCTCCCTCTCGGAGGGCGAGGTGGACGACTGCCACATCGAGTGCTGGCTGCACGGCTCGCGCTTCGACCTCCGTTCCGGCAAGCCCGACGCCCTCCCGGCGACGCGCCCCGTCCCCGTTTACCCCGTAAAGATCGAAGGGGACGACGTGCTCGTCTCCCTCACCCAGGAGTCCTGAGGCACCCATGGCAACGCTTGAAATCCGAGACCTGCACGTCACCGTCGAGGCCGACAACGCCACGAAGGAAATCCTCAAGGGCGTCGACCTCACCGTGAAGCAGGGCGAGACGCACGCCATCATGGGCCCCAACGGCTCGGGCAAGTCGACTCTCGCCTACGCGCTCGCCGGTCACCCCAAGTACACCGTCTCCGGCGGCACCGTCACCCTCGACGGCGAGGACGTCCTGGAGATGTCCGTCGACGAGCGCGCCCGCGCCGGCCTGTTCCTCGCCATGCAGTACCCGGTCGAGGTCCCCGGCGTCTCGGTCTCCAACTTCCTGCGCACCTCCGCCACCGCCGTCCGCGGCGAGGCCCCCAAGCTGCGCACCTGGGTGAAGGAGGTCAAGGAGGCCATGGAGCGTCTCTCGATCGACCCCGCCTTCGCCGAGCGCAACGTCAACGAGGGCTTCTCCGGCGGTGAGAAGAAGCGCCACGAGATCCTTCAGCTCGAGCTGCTCAAGCCGAAGGTCGCGATCCTCGACGAGACCGACTCCGGCCTGGACGTCGACGCGCTGCGCGTCGTCTCCGAGGGCGTCAACCGCGTCCGCGAGTCCGGCGAGGTCGGCACCCTGCTGATCACGCACTACACGCGCATCCTGCGCTACATCAAGCCCGACCACGTCCACGTCTTCGCGAACGGCCGCATCGTCGAGTCGGGCGGCCCGGAGCTCGCGGACAAACTGGAGAACGAGGGCTACGAGGCATACGTGAAGGGTGGCGCATCCGCGTGACACAGCTGCCGGGCCTCCTCGACACCGAGGCGATCCGCAAGGACTTCCCGATCCTGGACCGCCAGGTCCACGACGGGCACAAGCTCGTGTACCTGGACAACGCGGCGACCTCGCAGAAGCCCCGCCAGGTGCTCGACGCCCTGAGCGAGTACTACGAGCGCTACAACGCCAACGTCCATCGCGGTGTGCACGTGCTCGCCGAGGAGGCCACGGCGCTGTACGAGGGTGCGCGCGACAAGGTCGCGGAGTTCGTCAACGCGCCCTCGCGCGACGAGGTGATCTTCACCAAGAACGCCTCCGAGTCGCTCAACCTCG